>NZ_KV814812.1:401145-401704 GCF_001814095.1 Neisseria sp. HMSC068C12
AGCCGCCTTCGGGCGGCTGTGTGTTGAAACAACAACTCAATTTGCATACGACCGTATTTTTCAGACAGCCGCCTTCGGGCGGCTGTGTGTTGAAACCTTCTTGTCACGCTCCAAGCAATCGTCGCCGAATCAGCCGCCTTCGGGCGGCTGTGTGTTGAAACACGATACGCGCCCTCGTCATGGCGCAGGTAGGCCAGCCGCCTTCGGGCGGCTGTGTGTTGAAACAAAGTCTGATAAATGGCGGCGCGTTGTATTTGAACAGCCGCCTTCGGGCGGCTGTGTGTTGAAACGAGTATCACCTAGTTCACCCCATACAGTTACTGTAACCAGCCGCCTTCGGGCGGCTGTGTGTTGAAACTATGATTTACGCCGCCCTCCGCGTCGAAGGCGTGCAGCAGCCGCCTTCGGGCGGCTGTGTGTTGAAACAAATTGCTTGAGATGCTCAAGGCATTCTGCTACGCAGCCGCCTTCGGGCGGCTGTGTGTTGAAACTACGCGTCCGTTGCACACAATATAGACTGGGCAACAGCCGCCTTCGGGCGGCTGTGTGTTGAAACATC
>NZ_KV814812.1:401804-402030 GCF_001814095.1 Neisseria sp. HMSC068C12
AGCCGCCTTCGGGCGGCTGTGTGTTGAAACTATGGCCTATGAGCTTATACCTGAGCTGCAAGACAGCCGCCTTCGGGCGGCTGTGTGTTGAAACCCTTACATATCTTAATCAAATAAGCCTTGACTTATCAGCCGCCTTCGGGCGGCTGTGTGTTGAAACCGTGAACTGTTCCACGCCCGACCCGATATTGAGATCAGCCGCCTTCGGGCGGCTGTGTGTTGAAAC
>NZ_KV814812.1:402130-402487 GCF_001814095.1 Neisseria sp. HMSC068C12
GCCGCCTTCGGGCGGCTGTGTGTTGAAACTACGCCCCCGATGGTATCTACTGCCAGTCCAAAGTCAGCCGCCTTCGGGCGGCTGTGTGTTGAAACGCTTAACGATTTATTGGCCGCGCAGGCTGCCGATCAGCCGCCTTCGGGCGGCTGTGTGTTGAAACAGCACCCACCCATACTGGCACACCAGCAACTACCAGCCGCCTTCGGGCGGCTGTGTGTTGAAACATTGAAAATTAGCGTCTGATTAGAATTATTTTTAACAGCCGCCTTCGGGCGGCTGTGTGTTGAAACAACACGCCAAACCAAACGCCTGCGGAATAAGTGCGCAGCCGCCTTCGGGCGGCTGTGTGTTGAAACT
>NZ_KV814812.1:402587-402881 GCF_001814095.1 Neisseria sp. HMSC068C12
TCAGCCGCCTTCGGGCGGCTGTGTGTTGAAACAGACGGCCTAGAAACGGCGCGCTTGGATTTATTCAGCCGCCTTCGGGCGGCTGTGTGTTGAAACCTTGACCTGTTCAGCATTGAGCGTTGTACCCGCTCCAGCCGCCTTCGGGCGGCTGTGTGTTGAAACGTACCGTTCAAGCACGTCATGACGGTGTTGGAAGCAGCCGCCTTCGGGCGGCTGTGTGTTGAAACATTTGAGATATACAAACCGGCGCGTCGGTGTACCAGCCGCCTTCGGGCGGCTGTGTGTTGAAACTGT
>NZ_KV814812.1:402981-403212 GCF_001814095.1 Neisseria sp. HMSC068C12
ACAGCCGCCTTCGGGCGGCTGTGTGTTGAAACAATGAGGGACGCGATAAGTCGGAGCATATTAAACTCCAGCCGCCTTCGGGCGGCTGTGTGTTGAAACTCAATATCAAAGCCGTCAGCGCGGAAGATATGATGCAGCCGCCTTCGGGCGGCTGTGTGTTGAAACAAGAGCTGGCCGAAAAAGTCGAGAAATTAGAAAACAGCCGCCTTCGGGCGGCTGTGTGTTGAAACC
>NZ_KV814812.1:403312-403870 GCF_001814095.1 Neisseria sp. HMSC068C12
ACAGCCGCCTTCGGGCGGCTGTGTGTTGAAACCGGCAAGCAGTGGCTGACCGCTGAAGACGATAAAGCAGCCGCCTTCGGGCGGCTGTGTGTTGAAACACTAAACCGGACTGCTGAGCCATAAAATGCGGCTCAGCCGCCTTCGGGCGGCTGTGTGTTGAAACGACTGCTACACATCGTCCCATCGAGACGGTGGCGCAGCCGCCTTCGGGCGGCTGTGTGTTGAAACCGCGTTTGGGGCAACCGCACCTGCACCAACGACCAGCCGCCTTCGGGCGGCTGTGTGTTGAAACCGCGCAAACTCAAGAAATCACACAAAAAATACAAGAGCAGCCGCCTTCGGGCGGCTGTGTGTTGAAACGGCAAACGCCGACTGCGCAGAACCGGCATCAATGTCAGCCGCCTTCGGGCGGCTGTGTGTTGAAACTCAACCTTTTGGACGAAGACGGCCTAATGTTTTCCAGCCGCCTTCGGGCGGCTGTGTGTTGAAACACGGATTAAAAGCAAGCAAGCATGGATTGTTAATTCAGCCGCCTTCGGGCGGCTGTGTGTTGAAACG
>NZ_KV814812.1:403970-404525 GCF_001814095.1 Neisseria sp. HMSC068C12
TCAGCCGCCTTCGGGCGGCTGTGTGTTGAAACGCCTATGTATTGATAGAGGCCGCCTTTACAATGCAGCCGCCTTCGGGCGGCTGTGTGTTGAAACATCGAAAGAGTAATTAATATTGACGGAATGGTTAACAGCCGCCTTCGGGCGGCTGTGTGTTGAAACCAAAACACGCTGGAATCTCGCAAGAACAGTATTCAGCCGCCTTCGGGCGGCTGTGTGTTGAAACATCGAAAGAGTAATTAATATTGACGGAATGGTTAACAGCCGCCTTCGGGCGGCTGTGTGTTGAAACCAAAACACGCTGGAATCTCGCAAGAACAGTATTCAGCCGCCTTCGGGCGGCTGTGTGTTGAAACTGCCAAAGCTCACGCGCCTGCCGGTGGCGGTGGTGGCAGCCGCCTTCGGGCGGCTGTGTGTTGAAACACGCAATTACGCGCCCTTGCCGATAACTACGATGCAGCCGCCTTCGGGCGGCTGTGTGTTGAAACTATCTTGGAATTTGACGGCCTGTTGACCCAAATCCAGCCGCCTTCGGGCGGCTGTGTGTTGAAACTT
>NZ_KV814813.1:0-220 GCF_001814095.1 Neisseria sp. HMSC068C12
GGCCGTCGGGCAGGATGGTGCGGATGCGGTTGCCCAACGGGTCGTACTGGTAGCCTACGGTGGCGCTTTGGCCGTTGTGGACGGTGGTTTCGCCGATAAGGCGGTCGAGTTCGTCGTAGGCGAGTTCGACGCTGCTGTGTTGGTTGCGGGCTTTGGTCAGGTTGCCGGTAATCGGGTCGTATTCGAAACGGGTGCGGCTGATGCCTTCGTCTTTGCTTTG
>NZ_KV814814.1:0-207 GCF_001814095.1 Neisseria sp. HMSC068C12
GCGCTACCGCTTTGCCTACGACATCCTCGACCGATTGATTGCAGAAAGCGGTTTCGACCATAAGCTGACCGGCTACCGCTACAACGCCGGCAACGAACTGGTCGAGCAGCACGAATTCGGTGATGACGCCTCCCTTGCCGCCAAACTGATGGCGCAGCTGGGCGGTCAACCCATCCCCAAAAAAGAAGCCGCCCCGCTTTCAGACGG
>NZ_KV814815.1:0-2305 GCF_001814095.1 Neisseria sp. HMSC068C12
AAACCTTCGCCTTCGACCCCGCCCACAACATCCTCGACATCCCAACATCTACTCCCTCTCCCGTGGGAGAGGGTCGGGGAGAGGGCAAAACGACCGCTCCGATTTCAGACGACACCAAAACTCAAGGTCGTCTGAAATCACCTGCCAACCCTAACCTTACCGCCGGCAACCGCCTCAAAGAATACAACGGCATCGAATACACCTACGATGCATTGGGCAACCTGATCTACCGCCAGCTGCCCGACGGCGAAAACCAATATTACCAATACGATTTAGAAAACCAACTCGTCCGCGCCGAAATCAAAAAGCCCGCCGGCAATACCGAAATCTGGACATATGCCTATGACCCGTTCGGCAGAAGGCTTTCCAAAGAACGCCAAGACAAACTCGCCTGGACGAGTACCGAACCGAAACGCACCCACTTCGTCTGGGACGGAACACGATTACTTCAGGAGTACACCTACAAAGGCAGCTACACCTATATCTACACCGACCAAGACAGCTACGAACCCTTAGCCCAAGTCTTCCGCAGCAACCAAGACGAAGCGCAATACCTCGCCTATTTCCACAACGACCAAATCGGCATCCCGAGGGAGATGACCGACATTCATGGTAATCTCCTGTGGTACGGCGAATATACTGCTTGGGGTCGTCTGAAAAAGGACGGGCGGGTTTATAAGGATGCACATCAGCCGTTCAGATTGCAGAACCAGTACTTTGATAAAGAGACCGGGCTGCACTACAACCTGATGCGCTATTACGAGGCCGAGACAGGACGGTTCATTAACCAAGACCCGATTGGGTTGCTGGGTGGGGAGAATCTGTATCGATTCGCGCCGAATGCTCAAATGTGGATAGACAGATTGGGTCTTTGGGGAGATATGAATGGTGCAAGTGCCACAATTTCGGCGGGTGGAGTTAGTGAAACTTACCACAGTTCAAGAACTGGCCATGCTGAAATTAATGGTTTAAATGATTTTTCTCGAAGAGGATTGTTAACAGGGAAAGATGTACAAATTAGTAATATTACCGGCGAATTCCGTTCTAGTGGTTCTAAACCTGTTGGTATGTGTACAAATTGTCGTGCCGGTATTTTTGATATTTTGAAAAGAAGTGGTGCAAATAGTGTTTCTTTCCCTGAGACAAGAGGAAATAAAGTTTTGGGAATGATAAAAATTGACGCCTCAGATTTTGATGACGTACGCAAAGAATTGAGGGCTGTCCGTAATATGGCTGGGACTGACCGAATGCGTTCGGATGCAGCTTGGAAGGTTCTTCATAAATATAATAAGCATGGAAGGTGTTGATTATGAAAGAAATAATTCATATTAATGAGAGTTCGATTGAATATGACCCTAAAGTAGGTTATCTAAATATAACTTGCGAGTTACCTTTTATATGTGGAGAAGGGGAGTTATATGTCGAAAATCCAAACCCTGATGATGAAAGATTTACTGTAATTAATATTGGGCTATCCTCAGATGATACCTTAGAAGTGCATTTGAACTCAGGTGATTTTGTTGTCGTTAAAAGCGACATGGATGTGAATAAATATTTATTTAAAAAAATTATTGGGGACTTTAGAGATTTCAGTGGATATAATAATAGTGATGATAAATTTAAATTTATTTTCAAGGATAATTCTTTGGAGAGTTTTGATTTATATAGAGATAATGATAATGAAGATTTGGTGTTTTCAATTTCTCTGTTCAAAGAAGAGAATTATTATAGCTTAATTGTTTTTGAGCCTAACCGACCGTGGCAAAAAGATGAAATTGCTGATTTTCAATTTGACGGAAAACAAATTATTTGTCATCTTAAAAACGGCGATATTTTTAACTCGGAAATTGTTTGTGTTCCTTATATTACGGACCTCATTAATAATATATCTGAATTACTTGAATAATAGACAAGGCTGGATTACCAAACCTAACAAAACCTCTTATCTAAAACTTTTCAGACGGCCTCAAACATTTAAGGCCGTCTGAAACCTGTTCTTTAACAACCCGAATCCAATCAACACCAAAATACGGGCAAGCTTAGTTTGCCCGTATTGTTTGGCTTTCAGACGGCCTATAACTTAGCAAGCCGTAGCCCGCATAAATTTCCAAATTTATAGGTAGGGTGCGTGCCTCAAAGCACGCACGCGGTTTTTTCAGTCTTCAGACGGCCTCAATATCTCTTTGCGCCGTCTGAAACATCCGTTCTTTAACAATCCAACCCCATTACCGATTGATGCGTTGGTTGATATAGAGGCCGTCTGAAAGTTGATTTTTCAGACGGCCTCTATTTAGTTACAGTATCA
>NZ_KV814816.1:0-1516 GCF_001814095.1 Neisseria sp. HMSC068C12
TGATACTGTAACTAAATAGAGGCCGTCTGAAAAACTAACTTTCAGACGGCCTCTATTTCAACCAGCGTTGCAACCGATAACGGGGATTGGATTGTTAAAGAACGGAGGTTTCAGACGGCCTCAAAAGGATATTGAGGCCGTCTGAAAACCGAAAAACCCGCGTACTTGCTTTGAGGCACGCACGCTACCTGCAAATTCAGGAATTTATGCGGGCTACGATTTGCTAATCAAAGCTAGAAATATATAATTCAGTTTACATATTACATATATCTTTAGGCACATAATATTTCAAACAATTATTCTTCTTCTAAGACCATACGATTAAAACAGTCATACAAATCTTCTCCGACTAAATACATATTTTGCATCTTTACTTCTTCAGGCATAGTTTTTCCAAAATCATCAAAATAATCTTCTTCATCCCATTCGTTTTCATGGTACCAATAAAAAATTTTTCCTATTTTTTCCCCTTTTATACAAAGACATATCCTATCTCCGTAGTTATTCTCAGCAATAGGTAAAAAATTCGTAGGAATCCTATTTTCCATTTTTTTTATAGCATTGCTCAATGAATAGCCAGTTTGATACGATTCCCCTTCTCCATAGAAACAACCAAATTCCCCTTTCTTTATTACAACATTTTCTATCGGTGAATCAGGGGGATAACAATAGCTTGGTAGTCCATTGTCATACATGGTTAATTTATAAAATACTTCATTTAGATATGTCTCTCCTCCAAAACACGTCAAATAATCTAAATAATCAGAAAATTCTTTTCTATCAATATCTAGAAATTTTGACATTATTTCTCGTGATAAAGGAGCGAAAGGCTTTGCTCCGACCCTTACAACTCCACCCATTTTTTCTATTAAAGTTTGCATTCTTGTGCTCATAATGTTTACTCCAGTTAAAGGTTATGGACATGTTTTTCCGATTTTCTTCTTATTACGCATGACACTTGCAGGACCAGTATGCCTAATGCCACTATGTAAATCTCTCGGTATTATTTGCGCCGTATTTCTACTTGAATGATGTAAGTCAAGACGATTGTCCGTCAAATATTTTTGGGTATCTTGGACAGACCATCCCATCTTATCTGCTAAAGCCCTTCTCATTCTTGTGAAATCTTTATCTGGGTCACCCGTCATACCGGTAACTTTAAACCCTTTGGGCCCTTTACCAGATGAAGACCAAGGAGTTTTTGCCCAAGGAGAAAAGTCTGGTCTACCACCTCTGTAATTAATAGAATCACCAACATTGAGTCCCAAATCTTGTGGGTTATTTGGTGTAAAGCGAGAATGTCCTCTTTCTCCCGCCCAAGTTCCGTCCCTAGGTAGCCTCCAGCCCGCTGGTTTGGGTGTTCCTTTTTTCCAATATGCCCAACCCAATGGGTCAACCCAAGCCTGTGTACTTGGCGCAAAAGCATACAGATTCTCCCCACCCAACAACCCAATCGGATCCTGATTCACAAACCGACCTGCCTCAGGCTCGTAATACCGCATCAGGTTGTAATGCA
>NZ_KV814817.1:0-396 GCF_001814095.1 Neisseria sp. HMSC068C12
TAATCCGGTCGGGCTGATGGTTTTCGTTATAGTGGTAGGCGGTACTGCTGCCGTTCGGATCGGTTACCGACAGCAACAGACCGTTGCCGGCATATTCGAAACGGGTGATGTGTTTCAGCGGGTCGGTATGGGTCAGCAGGTTACCCGCTTCGTCATAGGTATAGCCGTGGTAACAGCTTTCGGCATCGCTTTTACGGATCAGACGGTAGTTGTCGTCATAGTCGAAATGCAGGATGACGCCGTCCGGACGGATAATGCTTTCTACCTGGCCTTCGTTGCTGTATTGATAACGGGTAACGCGTCCCATTGCATCGGTATGGCTGAGCAGACGGCCCAAGTCGTCGCGTTCCATCAGGTTGGTACTGCCGTCGGCAAACACCCGTTTGGTCAACTCAT
>NZ_KV814818.1:0-241 GCF_001814095.1 Neisseria sp. HMSC068C12
GAGGTCGCGAGTTCGAGACTCGTTTCCCGCTCCATTAAATCATGCATCCGAATACGCGGGAATAGCTCAGTTGGTAGAGCGCAACCTTGCCAAGGTTGAGGTCGCGAGTTCGAGACTCGTTTCCCGCTCCATTCTGATTACTTGTTGATTGTTCTTTTTCAATATGCGGGAATAGCTCAGTTGGTAGAGCGCAACCTTGCCAAGGTTGAGGTCGCGAGTTCGAGACTCGTTTCCCGCTCCA
>NZ_KV814819.1:0-20959 GCF_001814095.1 Neisseria sp. HMSC068C12
GGTAAGATCAACCATTTAATCCGCTTACCCCAAAATAATAATATCGTCGGCGCCAACATTATGAAGATCATCTTCTTTGACAATAACGCGTAATGTACCTATCGCTTTACCTTGGTTTAGAGGCAGGTAGGGGAAATTTTTAATCAAACTTTCTTGGGTAATAAAAGGAACTTTGCTTTGCTCGGCAACGGTTTCCTGCCATAAAGAATTGGTTTTATAACGCAACGGAGCGTAGAAACTGTCTTTCAGACGGCCTGCCGCCAATTTCAACAATTCAGGTGTGATTTTGTCTCCTTCCCAAAACTCATAAACATATTCTTGAGTACTATTCTGCCAACTGATAGTACCCAACAGATAACGCCGGTTAGGACTACGGTATTGTTGATTCAATTCAGTTTTTGACAGCATGGGTTTCAAGATGGTAGCCAGATAGTGCTCATGCAGCCGAAATTTGGGAGTATTGATGTAGTCTGTACGGTTATTATTTTCACGATCGATGAGGAAAAGGATATGAGGAATTTCATATTCACTACCTTGCTCATAAATACGCGACAGTAAGTCAAAATCAGCTTGGTTTTTGATTGCAGATAATGCAGGAATTTGTGTTTTAACTGGGGTGGCTACAGTTTGACGCTTTTCAGACTCGTAATTAAGAAGGCTTACGCGCCGTTGGTGCAGCCATGTCGGCTGTCTCAGCTTCAGGACGGCACGCTGAAAGTAAAAACAATATTGGGAGGTAAAAAGCAGGCTTCATGATGTTATCGGTTATCTAAATCAGATGAAAAGAAATATACCTATGGTAAAAATCTAGGGGCTGACGTAGATTAGCGGTTATGCTAGGCTACGAAAATACAGATAACCAATTGTAAATTAAGCAAGAGAGTTCAAAAGAAACTACTTGAATTTTTTGTACTCCAAGTTACCGCCCGTTCCGCTGCCGATATTTTGGGCATTCAGCCCAACTCCGCTATTCTGTTCTACCGCAAAATTCGTATGGTTATCAGCCATTATCTGGCCTTGGTTGCCGATGAGGTTTTTGAGAGCTCTGTTGAGCTGGACGAAAGTTATTTCGGCGGAAGGCGTAAAGGCAGACGTGGTCGCGGCGCAGCAGGAAAAGTAGTTGTCTTTGGCATCCTGAAACGCAACGGACGGGTCTATACCGTTGTCGTAGATAATGCCAAATCTGATACTTTGATGCCTGTTATCAAACAGAAAATCATGCCGGACAGCATTGTTTACACGGATAGCCTGAGCAGCTATGACAAGCTGGACGTAAGCGGTTTTATCCATTACCGTATCAACCATTCCAAGGAATTTGCAGACCGTCAGAACCACATTAACGACATTGAGAATTTTTGGAATCAGGCAAAACGCGTCTTGCGTAAATACAACGGAATTGATCGCAAATCCTTCCCGCTGTTCTTGAAAGAATGCGAATTTCAGTTTAACTTCGGCACACCGTCTCAACAGCTTAAAATCCTGCGAGATTGGTGTGGAATTTAGGGCTAATCTACGTCAGCCCCATTATTTATCCAGCTACGTCATACTATATTTTGCGTTTTTGAAGTGGTTTTAGTGCTATCTTGTGGTTTCTAAACTTGCAAAAATCGCCTATTTATTTTATAAATGCAAACCATTTTTATTCAAATAATAAGGTTGTGTAATGAAAAAGAAAGCGATTGCCTGTGTAATAGGGGCGGTTTTTTCCGGACAGTTATATGCGGCTCAGATGCCGGTGGCTCAGGCAGAAATAGAGCCTGTGGTGGTTACGGCCGACCGTAATGCGCAAACCTTGGATAAAGCGGCGCCGAATGTGTCGGTTATCGGACGCAAAACCTTGAATCAAGCCTCGGCACAGAATTTAGACGATATCGTGATGTATGAATTCGGCGTCAGCGTGCCGTCAGACAACAATCGCCGCGGTCATGCGGGTATCAATATCCGAGGCATAGACGGCAACCGCATTCTGATGATGGTGGACGGCGTACGCATTCCCGAATCTTATGCAGGCGGCGGTTCCAACGGCGCGATTTCGGGACGCGATATGGTCGAAAGCGACATGCTCAAGCAGGTCGATATTGTCAAAGGCCCTTATTCCGCGCTGTACGGTAGTGATGCGCTTGGCGGCGTGGTGAACATGGTGACGCTCTCACCGAGCGATTTTGTCGATGCGGGCAAACGCGGGTATTTCGGTTTAAAACACAGCTACCGCGGCCGTGACCGCAGCCATGGCGTGACGGCGACTGTGGCAGGTTTCCATGAAAACGCCGAAGGTCTGCTGATGCTGACGCGCCGTCAAGGTCATGAAACCGAAAACATGGGCAGCGATACCAGCTACTCGACTGCGCGTACTGCCACCAACCCTCAGAAAAACAATGCCTATAATATCTTGGCGAAAGGCAATATCGGCAACGAACGCCACCGCTTGGAAACTTTGTACGAACAGTATTACCACGCCAACGATACCGTATTGGCAAACGGCTTGGGTTCGCAATCGCGCGGGCCGGTAACCATCGCAACATCTGAGAGCAACGCCCGCGACCGTATCCGCCGTCAACGTATCGAAGCAGGCTACCGCTACACTGGCGAAGGCCGTCTGAAAGAAGCCAACCTGACTGCCTATCAGCAAAAACTGCGTACGGAAGACGATGCCGTCGATGCGAGCATTACGCGTATGGGCACGCGCCAATTAGGTAACTCGACCCGTTATTCCGACTACGGTTTCAATCAGACCATACGCGGGCTGAACGGACGCAGCGTATGGGAATTTGACGGCGCGGTCAAACAAACCGTCGTTGCCGGCGCCGAATACAAACACACCGAGACCGCCCGTCCGCGCGACAGCCTGACAGTGGACAATCTGACCGGTGCCGTCAGCAAAGTTTATGCAGGCAGCACCTATCCGAATAAAACTTTCCCCGACAGCAAGCGCAAAACGTTCAGCGTTTACGCACAAGACAGCCTGACTTTCGGCAACGGCATCGTCCTGACACCGGCCTTGCGTTACGAAAAAGACAAGCTGAACACTTCGACCGATCAAGCCTATCTCAACGCCAACCCCAGCGGAACGGCGACGCGCTTTAGCGATTCCGCGTTTACACCCAGCCTGCGCCTGAGTGTACCGATGGGTGAGCAGTTCACCAGTTTTGCCACTTATTCCCAAGGCTTCCGTACGCCGCCGTTTGACAGTGCGACCATGGCGTTTGCCAATACGACCTACGGCTATGCCGTCATTCCCAATGCCAACCTCAAATCCGAACGCTCCAACAGCTTTGAATTGGGGATGAAGTTCAAAAACGAACGCACCCGTGCGCAAGTTACCGCGTTCTACAACCGTTATCGAAACTTCATCGACCGCACCGAAGTCGGCACTGCCTCCATAGGCGGTCGCCCGATTATCCAGTACCAATATCAAAACCTTGATCACGTCAAAACCTACGGTGCCGAAGCCTCTGCCGCCTACAAATTCCTGCCGGGCTGGCAAGTCTCCGGCAGCATCGCTTGGATGCGTGGCAAGCAGCAAGACGGCACGCCGCTGGATTCCGCCTACCCGCTCAACGGCGTTTTGGGCGTGGACTACGCGCAAGAAAAATGGGGGGGCGATACCAAACTGCGCTGGTCGAAAAAACACAGCCGCGTCAGCAGCGACAGCATTTTCCAAGCGCCGGGCTACGGCGTATGGGATGTCGGAGCGTGGTACAAGCCGTCTAAAAACGTCGAAATCGGCGCGAACATTTACAATATCGGCAACAAAAAATACTGGCAACACGCAGACGTCGCCGGCATGAGCCGCTCAAGCGTGATGGATTTGTACACCGAAACCGGCCGCAATTTCGCCGCAACCGTACAACTGAAGTTCTAATGTGATTTAACCGTTTTCAGACGGCCTGAGAAAGCGAGCAGGCCGTCTGAAAGCATTCGACAAGGAAAATAAATGAAACTCAAACTCCTTCTGCTTTCCGCACTTATTTCGTTGACCGGCACTGCACACGCGCAACGCATCGTCGTGTTGACCCCCGATACGGCAGACATCGTTGCCGCGCTCGGCGCATTGGACGAAATCGTCGGCCGCGATCAGACCGTTCAAAATCCGGCATTGAAAAACAAGCCCAGTATCGGCATTCATCGCCGCCTGACGGTTGAACCGATTGTGGCCGCCAAACCCGACATCGCCATCGGTTCATGGATGGCGCAGCCTGCCGATATTTTTACCCACCTGCAAAAAGCAGGCATTAAAGCCGTCAATGTTGCGCCCGATGACAGCATCGCCGCCTATCCGCAAAGTATCCGCAACATCGGTCAGCTTATCGGTAAAAGCGCGCAGGCGGATAAGTTGGCCGGTAAGTGGCAGGCGGATATGAAACAACAGCCTTCCAGCGGCAAACGCTACCTCTTCAGCTACGACGGGCGCATCGTATCGGGCAAAAACACTGCCGCCGACGAAATCATCCGCCGCGCCGGCGGTATCAATGCCGCAGCCGCCATTGACGGTCTCAAACCGATGACGCGTGAGGCATGGATTGCGGCCAAACCCGATATCATCATTATTGCCGACCACAACACCGCTATGATAGGCAACGTCAAAACCTTTGCCGCACGCCCCGAAATCGCCGGCTCGCCTGCCGCGAAAAACGGCAAGATTTATTTGTGGAAGGCCAACGATATGTTCCGTTATGGTCTGGATACGCCACAAGTGATTCAGCGTTTGCATGGTTTGGCGAAATAAACGCACCTGTTTTGAAAACTCTGCCCGATTTTTGTTTTCAGACGGCCTCGATTTGTTCCTTCTTGTTGAGTAGGAAGCAAAACGGTTGTCTTAAAAATGCCGTCTGAAACCGTCCCTCAATCCGCTTAAACCGCATGATGTCATGAAACCGCATATCCTTACCCTCTGCCTGCTGCTTACTGCCGCCGCCGTTTATTTGTGCTGCGGCATCGGCTTTGGCGCGTGGGAGTCGCCGTTGGCGATGGATGAAACCGTCCGCCAAATTCGTTTACCACGCATCTATACCGCGCTTTTGGTTGGAGCCGGTTTGTCCGCTTCGGGGGCGGCATTACAGGCTTTATTTGAGAACCCGCTGGCCGATCCGAGTTTAATCGGGACGTCGGGTGGGGCGGCCTTGGGCGTAATTGTGTTATTGGCTTTGGGCGGTGGCGAGATGGGTGTGCCGGGCGCGGCTTTTCTCGGTGCATTGGGTGTGTGCCTGCTGATTTTGGCGGTGCATAAACTGCTCGGCGGCGGTACTTTGGGATTGCTGGTGTTGGGGTTTGTGTTGAGCGCGTTTTCGGGCGCGGTGGTCAGTATGATTTTGTTTTTATCTGACGATTTGGTATTGCGCAGCGCGACCACATGGCTGTCGGGCAGCCTTGCCGAAGCCGGTTTCTCATCGCCTGTCGCGGCAATCGCGGTCATGTTGCCCGGTTTTCTGATTTTGCTGTCGGCAGGCAGGCGGCTGGACGTTTTGATGACGGGCGAAGACACGGCTGCCAGTATGGGGGTGTCGGTCGGGGCATTGCGTGTGCAAACCGTAATCGGCGCGGCATTGATGACGGGGGCGGCGGTATCGCTTTCGGGCATCATCGGTTTTCTCGGCATGATGATCCCCAATGTGCTGGCGCAAACCGTCGGCGGCAGTCGCCGCAAACTGATTACGCTGTCGGCTTGGTTGGGCGCAGTATTTTTGATGGTGGTGGACGGCGCGGCGCGCTGGCTAACATACCCTGTCGATCTGCCGGTTGGTATCGTGATTGCCTTATTGGGCGGACCATTTTTTATGTATTTGTTTATCAAGCCTTTGAAAAGCCGTTGATGCCTAAACAGGCCGTCTGAAACTTCATTGCACCATATCTTTTGCCATGCATACCTTATTTCAAATCCGTAATCTTTCCGTCCGCGTCCAAGACAAAACCCTGCTTGAAATCGATCAACTGGATATACCTTCGGGCATGACCGTCATTATCGGCCCGAATGGTGCGGGTAAATCTACTTTACTGCGTGCCTTAATCGGGCAAACAGGGCAGGGGAAAATCACTCTTTTCGGTGAGGCCATTGCGCCGCAAATCCGTGCGGGCAGGGTGGCATGGGTCGGGCAGCATGGCCGTTACAATATGCCGATGACCGTACGCGAATACATTGCGTTGGCGTCATTCGTACAAAAAGGCCGTCTGAACCATGAATGGTCGGACGAGTTGCTCGATTATTTTGATTTGACAGCATTGGCGGATAAGCGTATCGGCAAGCTCTCAGGCGGCGAACAGCAACGCGCCAACATCATCCGCGCCCTGTTGCAAAATGCGCCGGTCTTGCTTTTGGACGAACCGTGCAACCATCTCGATATCCGCCACCAACACCGCCTGATGCAGTATTTGGTCGGGCATTCAAGCCGTGCCTCATCAATAATGGTATTGCACGATTTAAACCTCGCCGCGCGTTATGCGGAACATATTATCTTGATGAATAAGGGAAAAGTCATTGCATCAGGCAAGGTGGGCGAAGTGATGCGCCCCGACTTGCTTGAATCGGTTTACGGTTGGCAGATACGCCGTTGCGAAGATGAAGCAGGGTTTTATTTCAGAAGCTGAGCGCCAACAGGCCGTCTAAAAAACGATAAAGAAAATTTATTTTATCGTTCAAAAATCAAACGAGATGGGAGGATGTTCCCGACTTGAAGAACCAAATTTTACACATTTCACAAGTAAAATGCCGATTTCCATCAAATAGAAATACATTTAATTATTTATAGAATACAATATTTTAAAATAATACTGATTTTTAATTACTCAAAATTATTGACAAGAAAACGATGATGGTTATTTAATATATCAATCTTATTAATAATTTTTATTAATCATTATCATGGTACAGCAGCTTGTTTGGACTCCGAAACAATCCGCGCCCAAGGCATTTCCCGAACGTCAGGCATTGATGCCGGTTTGGGGCGGCGTTCCAATGCCGCGTCCCCAATGGCAGAACATTTGGAAGAAAAAGCTTCCCCATGCCACCGATGTGGACGCGCTTGCTTATCTGCATATTCCATTTTGCGCCAACCATTGCGTTTTTTGCGGCTTCTACCGTAATGCGTGGAAGGATAGCCAAAGCAGCGTGTACACCGACAAAATTATCGAAGAAATGGCCGCTGAAGCTGAAGTCCGTACAGGCAAGGGCAAAATCCGAGCCGTTTATTTCGGGGGTGGTACGCCGACCGCGTTGCTTACGGAGGACCTTGTCCGCCTGATTTGTGCCTGCTACCAATATCTACCGCTTGCCGAAGACTGCGAGTTCACCATCGAAGGGCGCATGAGCCATTTCGATTTGGAAAAAGCACAGGCTTGTCTCGAAGCAGGGGCCAACCGTATTTCCATCGGCGTGCAAACCTTCAATACCGCCATCCGCCGCCGTCTCGGTCGCAAACACAGCGGCGACGAGGCGTTTGAATATTTGGCAAAATTGTGCGAACTCGATGCCGTGATTGTCGCTGATTTGATGTTCGGCCTACCCAATCAAACCGATGAAGTTTGGCAAAACGATATCGCCCGCGCCGCCGAGCTGCCGCTGTCCGGTTTGGATACGTATGCGTTCAACCTTTATCCCATGCTGCCCATCAACCGCATGATTGAAAAAGGCGCATTTCCGACACCGCCGGGTTTCGATATTCAGGCAGACCAATATGCCTACACGGTTGAAACACTGCTGGAAAAAGGCTGGGAACATGTCAGCAACAGCCACTTCGCCTATCCCGGCCGCGGCGAGCGCAACCGCTACAATACCCTGATCAAATCTGACATTCCCTGTTTGGCGTTCGGCTCCGGCGCAGGGGGTAACTTCGGCGGTTTCAGCTATCAGGTGCAGGGCGATTTGGAGAGTTATCTTGCTACGCCGAAAGGCGAGAAAAACATCGCGTTTATGAGCGGCCATAGTCCAAATAAAGCACTGCTCAGCAAAGTTCAGCACGATATTGAAACAGGCCGTCTGAATCCATTATTGTTTGACGGCAACAAAGCAGCGCAAAAGCTGATTGCCCAATGGCAGGAAATGCAGCTTTTTAAAGAACCTGATTCAGACGGCATTATCCGTTTGAATACCAGTGGCCGTTATTGGTCGCCCACCCTTATCCGCAAACTCATGCTCACTCTTCCAACTCAAGAAAAGGATCAAACCATGCAAAAACTTTCAGCCGAACAACAAACCATGTTGCGTCAATCATTGGAAAAAAATCCCGGCCAAGTACTGGAAATGCTGGCCGCGCAAAACCAATGCAGTTTTGAAGACGTTATCCGCTGCCTGCCTGAAGAGAACGTGCGCCAAACCGAAGGCAGCCGCATAGTCGAAATTCTCCAAGCCGTTGCCGCATGGAATGAATCCGTTACCTTCATCGCCCACACCCCCGATGCCATCGTCGAAGTCAGCGGCAAACTGCCTAACGGCAAAGTCGGCCGCGGCTTCTACAACTTTGACCATCCCGAAACCGACGGCGGCGTACACGGCCACATCTACTATGAAAACTGCGCCTCCATCTACCTTTTGGAACGCCCGTTTATGGGTAAAGCCACTTGCTCGCTCAACTTTATCAACCGCAACGGCGGCGCCATGTTTAAAATTTTCGTCGGCCGCGATGAAGCAGGCGAGTTGAAACAACATCAAATCGAAGCCATGCGAAAACTGTTTGATGCCGCTTAAACGGTTTCAGACGGCCTGAAAATCCGTTCCTTGCCGCGTAGAGGAGCGGATTTTCTAACAATAAACATCTACCATACAAAGGAGCCCCAAACATGCAACTCATCTTCGGAGCCAACGGCCCGTCCGGCCGCGCCTATATCCGCACATTGACTGACTCAGCCGATACCGTCGCCGTATTAAGAAAGCCGTCTGAAGACAGTTTTTTTGTCGAACACAATATTCAAACCGTTGTCGCCGATGCGCTTGATGCCGACGCGCTCGATAAAGCGTTGGCACAATACCATCCTGATACCGTGATCAGTTTTGTCGGCGGCAAAAACGAAGAGGGTATCCGCAGCGATGCGCTGGGCAATATCAACATTATTGCCGCCACGAAAGCCGCCAATCCGCAAGCCCGCTTTGTACTGATTACCAGCATGGGCTGCGGTGAACAATGGGACATGATGAGCGAGCCGTTCAAACAGGCACTAGGTGAAGCCGTCCGTGCCAAAACAGAAGCCGAAATCTATCTCAAACAAAGCGGTTTGAATTGGACTATCTTGCGCCCCTGCGGCCTTGCCGATGGCGAAGATAATGCCTATACCTTGACACAAAATGCCCAAGAAATTCCGCAAAAATACATGACACGCAACGGCTTGGCCGCTGCCGTTGCTGCCATTGTTGGCCAAGCGGACAGCAAGGGCGAAACGTATAGCGTTGGTGCGGCATAACCGGATTGAATAGATTGCCCACTTTCCATTGTTAAAGTTGGAGTAGGTAATTGATTAGCAGCCGATCAAACAATAAAGGATTTGCTGAGAAAAGACTGGGAGATATAAATAAAAGGCCGTCTGAAACATTTCAGACGGCCTTTGATTTCTTGCTTTATTCTCCAAATACTGCCCGATCGAAACGTTCAATATAGGCGACTAAATTTGCTTTGGTTCTTGCATATAGCGCAATTTCAGTGTCGATGGGGGTAAGAATCAGGTTTGCAACAACAGGCACGATGGCCACATCAACGGAGGTTAATTCTTCGCCGAAAAAGTAGCGTTTTGTGCCTAAGTAGTTGCTAATGGCGTCTAAATCTCCTTTTCCAAAAGCGTAAATATCGGATTGCGTGTGTCTTCCGATACCATGTCCGTACATTTCTTTTTTCGCGTTTTCCTGTAACACAGCAAAAATCGCTTCGGCTTGTTCGGTCGGCATACCATCAAACATTGCCTTCATCATAAATGGTTTGCCGAGAGGATCGACGAAACGGTTATATACGCCCATCCAATATAAATGTTCTTCTGTCATACGGCGAAAGGCTTCAGCAATCGCTTTTTGTTCAGGCGTTAAATGTTTATCTAAATCAATGCCGTAGGTTTCGGTTAGATAACGCTGAATGAGAGAGCTATCAGGGATCAACTTCTCACCATCTTGCAATACCGGAACTTTGCCTTTAGGCATTTTGCTAAGATCGGCAACATATTCTTTTTCGAAATCTAAGCCGGATAAACGCAGCATCGCTTCGGTTTTCCAGGCGAAAGGTGATGGACTGCGAATTTTACCTTCACCAGGTAAAGTAAATAATTTAAGCATTTTGTTTTCCTTTCATTATTTGTTATTCAAATACGGTTCTACAATAGTCCAAACAGCCGGGAAGTTCAAGACAAATACCGGATGTGGCGCATTAGGGATAACGGATAAATCGGCATTCTGTGTCATGCGATAGGCGTTGATGACTGTATCCAAGGGTGCATTGGCATCGTCTTCGCCAACCACAAACAACACCGGCGATTGGATCTTACCAAATGTCTCTTTGCCAACTTGGGTGTTGTCATAATTTTTCTGCGCATTGTCAAACCACGTTGCCGTTTGTTGTAGGTTGGGGCGAATGCTTTGTTGCATTTCCCAATAACTTGGATCTAACTGGCGGATTTGTTCATAGCTTGCACGTTTATTTCCCCCGCCTTGAATAAAACCACGTTTCCATTCGCCGGCACCGATAGCAATAATTTTGGCTGCCTGTTCGGGATAATCGGCAGCAAAGGTGAGGGCGGTATAAGCGCCGTCTGAAAAGCCGAGCAAATCCACTTTACCGTTAATTTGTGCGGCTTTTAATACGGCAAGCACATCAGCCGCTTTTTGTGCATAAGTTGGCGCAACACTGCCGACTTCAGATTTGCCATGACCGCGTGTACTGATGGCGATGACTTCATGATTTTGGCTTAAACGGTCAATAAACTCGCCCATTTCAGCTGTTGAACCCACTAATCCGCCATGCAAAACAATTACAGGTGAGCCTTTGCCATAGCGTTCAAAATAAATTTTCGCCCCATCACTTGCCGTCGCATAACGACCAACTTTTTCATTGTTCCCATAAGGCACTTGGCTATGGTAGGCAGTTTCATTTTGTCCAAAATAGCGCAACGGTTCACCGGCAAAACTGCTCGTTGCAAGAGTGGCGAAAAGTACGCTAAACCCTAATTTTTTAAATGCTTTCATGCTGTTCTCCTGAGTAAAGTGCGGTCGTTTTTTTAGGGTTTTGATGATACGCGCAGGTTACATGTCATATTCGGGTTTACGTAACAGGTTCTCTACATTTGGCTCAATTTCTTTGTCCCAAACCTTTTCTTTCCATTCATCATCCGGAATTTCAGTGTAGGCAATAGTGATGAATTCTGCAGGCGTGTTTAGACGCTCGCTGGCAAAAGCCGTTAAATCATCTGCAAAGGCTTGCAATTCCTGTTCAGACAGGTTCTTTGGACAACATTTGATATTGATATGTGGCATAAAGTACTCCTTGCTTCATCTGTTTGTAATGAAATATATTGTATATTACTTTAATTAACTTGATAATCTATCAAATTAAATAAACAGTTTTAAGAAAGGCTTTATAATGGAGCAATTCAAACTTATCTATATTTTTGCCACCGTGCTGCAATACGGCAGTATGAATGCCACCGCGCCGCATTTGGGCATGACCGCCAGCGCAATCAGTCAAGCCATTCGCAAGCTGGAAAATCATTACGGCGTCAAATTGCTTAACCGCACCACACGCAGCCTCACGCCGACGGCAGAAGGGCGGCAGTTGCAGCAATACGCCCGTCAATTAACCGACTGGCACGATGCCGTTGAGCGCGAAATGGGTATTTTGCAAACCGAACCGGAAGGTGAAGTCCGCATCAGCCTACCGACCGGTTATAGCGCGGTTGAACCGATGAAACGTACCGTGCAAACCTTACGACATCGTTACCCAAAAATTCGCTTAATACTCAATGAAAACAACCGCTTGGTGGATTTGCAAAACGATACCGATATCGCTATCCGCGTTGTTTTACATCCTGACGATCCCGACAGCATCGCGCGCCCGTTGGCACAATGGCAAACCTTGATTTGCGCTTCACCAGACTATTTGCGTGAACACCCCATTGCCCAGCCGCAAGATTTACTCAATGCCGACTGGCTTAATCACAATAGCAATGTCCTGCTACACGCATTCAAGTGTTTAGGGCTACCGGAAACGCTGCCCGAAAATCGCACCGATTGCCCAGATTCTTCACTGGTCGCACGAGAATATGCCTGTGCCGGCATGGGGTTGGCGGTGTTGCTTTCTGGCGATGTGGCGCCTTTGATAGAAAATGGTCAGTTAAGCATTGTATTACCTGAACACACACTTCCCACCCGCACCCTTTATGCCACCACCGCACATCGCACCCAATCAGCAAAAGTACGCACCGTATTGGATTGCTTAATGCGTTGTTTTGGTGAAGAAAAGGGATTGATAAAAAGTGCTGGAAATTGACCGCACTTTGTTATTAAAAAGGCCGCCTGAAATTTCAGACGGCTTTTACTTTTAACGCATCCACAATCAACTTAAACACATTGGAATGCCCGCGGCGGCTGGGGTAATAGAGGTAAAGCGGATCGTAAGTGATGGCATACTCGGGTAACAGCTCAACCAACTGCCCAGAATGGAGTGCGTCTGCGGCGATGATATGTGGCAGCCAAGTGATGCCAAGGCCGTCTGAAACGGCTTGCAGGCGCAGATGATTGTTGATAGAAAACTGCGATTTTGGTGTGAACGTAATCAGCTTTTTTTTATATTTGAATTCCCATTGAATTTCCGTGCCGTGTTCGGCGGAGAGCTTCGCACCGATAAGGCGGTGCTGCTGCAAATCATCAATATTTTTCAGCGAACCGTATTGCGCCAAATAATCGGGCGAGGCGACCAATACCATTTTGAACGGCGCAGAAATCGGTACGGCAATCATCTCTTTCGCTACCTTGTTACCTAACCGAACGCCCATATCAAATCCTTCTTTCACAATATCTGCCCAACGATCGTCCACCACGATTTCCAAGCGGATTTTCGGGTATTGGTTCAAAATCGGCTTTAATTTTGGATACAACACGGCTTCCGCTGCCATCGCCGGGGCGTTGATGCGAATCAATCCCGATGGCGTATTCAAAAAATCATTTAATGCATCGACTTCTTGGTTTATGGCTTGATAAAGTGGGAAAAGTTGATCGAAAAGCTGTTGCCCGGCTTCGGTCAGCGATACATTGCGTGTAGTGCGGTTGAACAGACGCAAATTTAGCCGCATTTCTAAATTTTTCATGCTATGACTCAACGCCGAAGAAGAAATCCCCAAAAGTTGCCCCGCTTTCACAAAACTCTGCGTTTGCGCCAGTGTTAAAAAATAATTCAGTTCGTTAAAGTTCTGCATTTTCTCTTTAAACTCTTTTTTATTAGTGAATTTAATTCATTACATTATAAAGATAAACCCTATTTATCTCAATAAAAACAAATCATAAAATGACTTCAACTTCTGAGAATAAACAGAAGACAATATCCGTAAACATCACATCCTTTTTTTATAAATTATTTATTCTAGGAGTAAAAATGAACATTTTATTATTAAACGGTGGTAAAGCTTTCGGTCATTCTCATGGTGAGTTAAACCACACGCTTCACAAAAAAGCAAAAGAAGTTTTGACCGCACTTGGACACAATGTAAAAGAAACTGTGATTGATGCTGGCTATGATGTTGAGGCAGAAATCGAAAAATTCTTGTGGATGGATGCCGTGATTTGGCAGATGCCTGTTTGGTGGATGCACGAGCCTTGGACAGTGAAGAAATACATAGACGAAGTATTTATCGCTGGACACGGCAAGCTTTACCACAGTGATGGCCGTCATCGTGTCAGCCCGACCGAAGGCTTCGGTACAGGTGGTTTATTGCAAGGCAAAAAACACATGCTTTCGCTTACTTGGAATGCGCCGATTGAAGCGTTCACCCGTGAAGGCGACTTCTTTGAAGGCAAAGATGTGGATGCTGTGTACATGCCTTTCCACAAACTCAACGAGTTCATCGGTTTGACCCGTCTACCGACATTTACATGTAACGATGTAGTTAAAAATCCACAAGTAGAACAATACTTCGCAGACTACCAAGCACATTTGAAAAAAGTGTTCGGTTAATGATAAAACATCAACTTGAAGCGGTGGGCTTTTGCCCACCATTTTGTCAGTCGCTAATTGGTACGAAATATGGCAAATCCGTGGCGCAAGTGATTACCCGCTGGCTGGTGGAACGTGGCATCATTGTATTGGCAAAATCCACCAAACCCGAACGTATGGCGGAAAACCTGAATGTCTTTGATTTTGCTCTCAGCGATGAAGACAAGCTGAAATTGCCAAACTGGACAGCACGTTCGCCGCCATCGTCAATCACGACACGGTGGATAATTTGAAGCGCATCTCCGCGTGGAAAATGGGCGTGTAAGTGTAGCGAAAAACCATCTGCAATTCATCATATGAAAGGACAAAACATGATTAACGGGTTAGATATCGAACGTTTCCGAACCACCATGGCAGCGGTTGAAAACGACCATGCAAAAGGCAAGGCAGTATTACGCGCCGATTCGCGCTGGGTATCCGGCACGAAGAATGAAATCTCCGTGCGCCGCTTCCCTGCCTTTACCACAGACGAACCGAAAAACATGGGCGGTGAAAACGCCGCCCCAAATCCGGTGGAATACCTGATCAGCGCTGCGGCAGGCTGCTGCTCCATAGGTTTCGAGTTGCAAGCAGCATTGGCAGGCGTGAAACTGGAACAGTTTGAAATATCCGCAAGCGGCGGTATCGACATGGCCAAACTGTTCGGCATGGAAGATGGCTACGGCGGACTGGATAATCTGGTGCTAACCATAAAAGTAAAAGCCGACGCCGACCTTCCTACCCTGCAAAATTTCGCCGACCGCTCAGCCGCCACCTCCCCAGTGTTGAACAGCCTGAAAGCGCGGGCAAAAGTGGTTGTGGAAAAAATCTAGACGACTCAAAACGTTTTCTTGTTTTCATTTCGTTAAAAGCCCCTTTTCTGGACAACTAGAAAAGGGCTTAATCGCTCAAAGGAGTACATGGCATGCAACAACTGCACACTTTGAAAGACATCGAACAGGCCATCGCCACATACCCTTTAGTATCACTGTACATCAAAGCCCCAATCTGCGGTGTTTGTACGGTCGTGGGCGCCCAGCTTGACTCAGCTTTGGCGGAGGAAGGAAATGTGTATGCCGTAAAAGCCGATATTGCTGAAATACCCGAAATGACCGGACGTTTCCACGTGCTGACCGTACCTGCATGGCTGCTGTTTTATCAAGGCAAGGAAGTAGAACGGATGGCCCGCTTCATCCCTCAGGCACAGATGAAGCAGACATTGGCAAAATGGACAAAAGTAGCAGAAAGCGGATATCAGTAACCGGTCTATCAATGTTTCAGACGGCTGCGGTCTTGATAAAGATTTCTTGGTAGGCGTAAAACTCAATTCGGCGGACTTCCAAAAAGGCGGTTTTGACGAAAGCGAATCGGTGCAGGTAGTACAAAAACTGTCAGAAATGGGCATTGATTTTATTAAGGCAGAAATCACCCAATCCTTATGCAACGAGCTCTGGGAAAAACTCGGCAATGGTGAAATCGGCAAACCGATTATTCATCAAGTATTTGATTTTAAATACGTAGCAAAAGCCCATATAGAAATGGACAAAGGCACGCATATTGGGAAAGTGATGTTGGATTTCACTTTGCTCAATCAATAAGGAGTAACACCATGAAACTTTCCATTCTCAATCTTGCCCCCGTTCGTGAAGGGCAAACTTATTTGCAAGCGGTCGATTCGATGGTGAATCTTGCAAAACACGCGGAGCGCATTGGCATTGAGCGCTATTGGATTGCTGAGCATCATAATATGAAAAATTTGGTGAGTTCAGCGACCGCACTTTTAATTCAACATACGCTAGCCAATACGAAGACCTTGCGCGTTGGCTCGGGCGGCGTGATGTTACCGAATCATTCGCCTTATGTGGTGGCCGAGCAATATGGCACACTGGAGACGCTTTATCCAAACCGTGTTGAACTCGGTTTAGGACGTGCGCCAGGAACTGATATGCAAACGGCTGCGGCACTTCGTCGAGGACGAAAAAGTCTGGATTTCCCTGCGGAAATTGCGGAACTTCGCGGTTACTTTAAAGATTCTAACCCTGTTTCTGCATATCCTTCTGCCGGCTTGAATATACCGTTTTATATTTTAGGATCTAGCACTGAAAGTGCCTATCTTGCGGCAGAACTTGGCTTGCCTTATGCATTTGCTTCACACTTTGCGCCACGTATGATGGAAATGGCAGTGGAGATTTACCGCAAAAACTTCAAACCTTCTACCTATCTTGCTGAACCTTATGTCATCTTAGGTGTGAACGCGATTGTTGCAGAAACCGATAACGAAGCGAGACAACTCGCGACGACACAAACACTATTTTTCTTAAATATAGTGACTAATGCGCAACAAAATTTACAACCACCGATGGCGTCAGAAGAAGACGTTTGGAAAGCCCAAATGCATGCCCAAAAGAAACCACACTTTGGCCCAGTCGATTTTGAGGAAATCCCGATTTACAATCAAGAGCGTGCCGTAGTGGAACAAATGACTGCTTGTTCGCTTATCGGTAGTCCTGAAAGTGTGGAATTTCAACTCAAGCAACTGCGTGAACGGGTACATTTTGATGAAATTATGGCGGTGAGTTATATTTTTGATGAACAAAAACAAGCCCAATCTTATACGATGTTAAAATCGATTGTGGATAAGCAATCGTGATAAAAACATGGCGAGATCATCTCGCCATGTTTTATGCCTAAACCATTTTCGACAATAACATCTCCTTCAACTTGTTATACACCCACACCACTCGCTTGGTCATCCACACTTTTGAGCTTATCAATTCCCACCCGCCAATCAATCACAATGTCGGAGTAGGGCTCAAGTGCGGTCAATAATTCAAACAGAATTTCATCGTTATAAGCATTGGCGGCAGGGTGTACCACACCTTGCATTGCTTTTTCTTTTACATTGTTTTTAGCAAATAGCCGTTCGCTTTCCGCCAAATATTGCGTCGCTTTCGGCAAAAATTGTTCGCCAAATTCAGTGAGCTTGATGTTTCGCGTGTTACGTTTGAACAAACTTTCACCTAATAAGGCTTCGAGATCGGCGATCATTCTTGTGACGACTTGAGGCGAAACGGCGAGCCGCTGGGCGGTTTCACGAAAATTAAAGGTTTCGGCAGCGGAGCAAAAATAGCGAAGGGCTTCTAGTTTATTCACTATTATTCCTTTTTTCAGAATAGTTTATTCTTATTTTATTAATTTTTAAGTCAGAATACTAGGGTTATACTGCATCAAAGTGTTGAATGAAGACATTACCGGCCAAGTAAACAAAGATCGTAATGTGCTAACTGGCGACAGCCCGCTGGCATCAAATAATCTTGGAATTTTAGCGGCAGATGCGTTGTTGAAAAAAGTAGCTAGCTTGGGTTAATTCATTCAATCTAGTCCAAACAAAAAAACAGTCCGCAACTTTAAAGTGAAGTTGCGGACTGTTTTTTTTTGTTTTACATCGGTGGTCCGAAAAATAGCCATGGCGAACTATTTATAATGGCTGGTTCTACGATAGCGGTATCAACCAAGAAGGTTGGCGCGGTTGGAAACTGACAGATTCACAAACCGCCGAGCCAAACGCACGCAATATCGTGCTTTCCAAAGGGTCGATGACGTATTACTTTATAACGCCGAAGGCGCAGAAGAGTTCTCCCGTTTCTTTGCGATTCCAGGTTTGAACCACTGTGATGGCAGCGTCGATTTGCGCTTATATAAGTAATTGTACTACTGAAGAAACAGGAGTTAGCAGACTAAAATCGTAGAGTTATGAATTTAACATAATATAAATTAATTTCCTTTTCCCTATTCTTCTACAAATTCCGCTGTTTTGTTCCTATATGTCAAATGAGAATTAATGATACTCTAGAGAGTGTGCTCATAGTACTCCAATTTTTAGTATAAAATCAATAGGTTTTAAGAGAGATTTGGCTGTAACTCTACCACTTAATTATTGAGTAGTAGTAGGGTTGAGGGTAGAAAACTTATTACGATACTAAGTACCTTCAACTCATAGCATATAGCTAATTTATAAAGGCCATCTGAATATCAGACGGCCTCCTGTCTATTAGAATTTAGACATTGTAAATTTCTTCGTTCTTAACATTTTCTTAAGGCTTCCGCTTCAGTCGTACCCGGAGGGTTTATACCAAAAAAAGCTGAACCATCCTTGTAACTTGAGACAACTAATACGATCGATCTAAAAAAAAACTTGCTCAAACTGAAATCAAAATAAAGCCATCGTTAACACCGAGATTTGGAAAGCTACGTGAAGGCTTTTCAAATAGTACGAAGCATTTTACTTTCAGGACAAGCTTTGAGTTGGAATAGATCATTTGTTCTTATAGATGAGATTTTCAGGTTTTTTGTCGGGAGAAATAAGAAGTTTATCAAGGTATTCGGGGTCATGCCAGTCATCCCAAGGTGCTAGACTAAAATAAGCTTTAATAAAACCATCAATAATAGCTGAACCTTCGGTATTAATACCAATAATATTTCCTTGTTCAATTAAGTCAATATTAGGAAAATATTGCTTCAGTATATTTTTATTTACTATACCTTTTTGAATAATTGGCCAGAATCCTTTATCTAACGATTCTTCAGTAATAAACATAGCAGCAATAATATCGTTTTTATCTATTTTTATATCTTCATATAAAGGAAGGTTTTTTGAGGAAATTTTCATTTTGGTAATTAAGCAGGCTACACCTATCCAATCATATTTTCCAAGAATCTGTCCAACAGCTAAAAAATCATCTTCTATGGGAATGCCAAAATAATCGCCTACCTGCCATTTCTGTTTTTTTCTTGCCATTTTTTAAAGTTCCTTTCTGTAATTCAATAAGGCATGGGAATTTTTCCACCTGCTGCACGGTAGCGAGGTTCAGACATCTGATGACGTTTATTGGCCAAAGGTCCTCCTCGACTCTTGATACCGCCTTGTAATCTAATGTGATCTTCTTCCAATCGGTCTAGACATTGACCAGATTTAGTTTGCCCAAGTAAGGTAAACCTGTGAGTTGCTCTGAATGCTCTATTATGTTCTCTTTGCCTGGCAAAATATCTTATTGAGGATTTGGCTCGGCCTACATATTTTTCGCCAGTTTTAGGATGTGTCCTCAGATAAACAATTCCACAAGTACCTGGCGGACAATAGCAGGGGTCAGTTTTCTCTGATTCTGGTTTGCTACATACTCCTTATGGCCTCTAGAGGCAATTACTGCTGTTGCCGCCTAAAAGGCGGCTCGGATGCCTTGTTCAACATTGTAATAAATTATATTTCATTTGTAGAAAATATATTATCTTCTATATAGCAGTTTTGAAAAGAGCAATTAGATATTAAATTATCTTGTATATGCATTGATCTGAATACACAATTAATAAATGTGCAATTAGTAAATTTTGTATTACAAACTATTGCCGTAATAAAAGAACAATTAATAAAATTACAATTAGTAAAGGAACTATAGCTTATGAAAGCGCCACGAAATGAACAGAAAAAAAATTTAAGACTTCCAATTTCCCTATGGGATATTTCGTATCTGTGAAAATCAATATTATCCATATGGATTAACTGTCTAGAAATTAAGACATCTAATTCTTTTGTTTCGATTTTAATTAGAGACTTTGTAATATTTTTAAGTAATTCTTGAATGTCATTTGATATCATTTTTATTACCACCAATCTATAGGGTCTAGTTGTATATCTCTCAAAGGTATTCTTGGTTTAGATAATGGAGCAGTTCCTGGTGTACTGGCAGGTATTTGATTACACAATAATCCGGCTACCATTCTATGGTTACCATCTACAATAGTATTTCCATCCATTTTAACTGGAGGGGCAATACTACCTTTTTCAATCAATGCTGTGTATCTCGCAGCAGCAGGGATGGAAACACTTTTTTGTAATGTTAGATAAGATGTTTTCGCTGTAACCATTGTTGTCTGCTATTGCATCTAAACATTTCTTACGTTTTTTTTCTTCTTGGCATTTTCCTGTACATGTATCGCTCTCCGATGATGCAACGACACCTGTTGCGGCAGCTCCAAGCCCCCATATGCAATCCATTTAGGCAATGCCGCATCAGTGGGGTCTGGAGTCATTGTATCAATTACAATCATAGACAATGCCCATTTGGATATGCTAACAGCATTTAATCCCCAAGGATCCATCATATTTTGTATATTTGTCGAAAATTGATAAAAGTTACTTCCACCTCCCAACCCAATCGGATCCTGATTTACAAACCGACCCACATCAGGCTCATAATACCTGAAGAAGTTGTAATACAACCCCGTTTCACGGTCGCAATACTAGTTCTGTAATCGGAATGGTTGGTATGCGCTATCCGTTACCTTGGTTTCCTCTTTCAGAAGGCACCAGCCGGTGTAGTTGTCGAACCACAAGAGGTTACCGTCCTTATCGGTCATCTCTCTTGGGATGCCGATTTGGTCGCAGTGGAAGTAGTAGATTTGTTGGCGGCTTTCGCCCTCGGCATTGGTGTGGTTGTGTACCTGTGCCAAGGGTTCGTAGCTGTCGGGATCGGTGTAGATATAGGTATATCTGCCGTTCGGGTGGATTTCTTGCAAGAGGTGGCTGCCGTCCCAAACGAAGCGGGTTTGGTTTTCGAGGTCGTTCCCGCTTAAATCATGCTGGAATGATGTTTCTGAAACTTCTTCGTTTTTCAAACAGCCTTTGCCTATCCTTCTGCCCAAGGCGTCGTAGCTGTAGGCCCAAGTCTCTTTCGTGCCGTCTTTTTTGAAGATTTCTACTTTAACCAGTTGGTCATGCAGGTCGTAGAAATAGTTCTGCACTTCGCCGTCGGCCA
>NZ_KV814820.1:0-321 GCF_001814095.1 Neisseria sp. HMSC068C12
CTGCCGTCGGCAAACACCCGTTTGGTCAACTCATTGTTGTAATCGTAATGATATTGCTCGGTACGGCCCAATATGTCGGTTACCTCGGTGTAACCTTCGTGATAGGTAAAACGCCATTCCTCGCCCAAAGAAGTCCGGTTGCGGATGACTTTGCCGGTCGGGGTGTAGTGGTCGTATTCGTATTCCGATACCAATCCGGCCGCATCCGTATGCGACACCATCAGATTGTTTTTATAGCCGAAGCTGCGTTTGACATTACCGTCGCGGCCGATGACGCGGATCAGGTCACCACTGCCGTCGTATTCATAGCGGACCAGCGGC
>NZ_KV814821.1:0-5736 GCF_001814095.1 Neisseria sp. HMSC068C12
AACCGTAGCCGGTGGCGCACAGCTGAAACTGGCCGATGTATTGAATGTCGGTCAAGCGGCTCCGGTGAAAATCGATGGCGACAAAGGTGAAGTCAGCGGCTTGAGCAATACGACTTTGGGTGGCAATGATTTTGCCCAAGGTAAACGTGCAGCGACCGAAGAGCAGCTGAATGCGGCCCAAGATCAGTTGGTGAATGTATTGGGTGGCAATGCGGCCAATAATGGCGGCAACATCAGCATGACCGATATTGGCGGTACTGGTGAGAACAATATCCACGATGCAATCAAAGCCGTTAATGCAACTGCCAATCTGCCTTTGACTTTCGGCGGCGACAGTGGCAAAGACGTTGAACGCAAACCGGGTACGAAGCTAAATATTGTTGGCGGTCAAACCGATGCAGCCAAACTTTCAGACGGCAATATCGGCGTTGTAGCGAATGGTTCTGATAAGTTGGAAGTCAAATTGGCTAAAGACTTGGCAGTTGACAGCGTGAAAGCCGGCGATACCACAGTCAATACTGACGGCGTGAAAGTTGGCGATGTCAATCTGACTAAAGCCGGTTTGAACAACGGCGGCAACAAGATTACCAATGTTGCAGCCGGTACCGATGATACTGATGCGGTGAATGTTGCTCAGTTGAACAAAGCTGCGGCTGCGGCTAAGACTGAAGTCGTTCAAGGCGATAACATTGTTGTTACTCAGGATGTCGGTGCCAATGGCCAAACCATTTACAAAGTGGCTACCGATAAAAACCTGAAAGTCGACAGCGTTACCGCAGGCGATACCGTGATGAATAATGACGGTGTGAAAGTCGGCGATGATGTTGCATTGAACAAAGACGGCTTGAAAGCAGGTGATGTGAACCTGACTAAAGCTGGCTTGAACAATGGCGGCAATAAGATTACCAACGTTGCGGCCGGTACGGATGACACCGATGCAGTCAATGTTTCCCAACTGAAACAAGCTGCGGAGGCATCTAAGACTGAAGTCGTTCAAGGTAAGAACATCGTTGTGACGGAAAAAACAGGTGACAAAGGTCAGACTGTTTATGAAGTTGCTACCGATAAAGACTTGGACGTTGACAGCGTGAAAGCCGGTGATACTACTGTCAACAATGATGGTGTGAAAGTTGGTGATGACGTTGCATTGAACAAAGACGGCTTGAAAGCAGGCAAGGTAAACCTGACTAAAGACGGCTTGGACAATGCGGGCAACAAAGTAACCAACGTAGCAGATGGCGATCTCAATGCCAACAGCAAAGATGCCGTCAACGGCAGCCAGTTGTACGCAACCAACCAAAACGTAGCCAACAACGCCGCGACGATTGCCAAAGGCATCAACTTCGGCGGTACGACCGGTAGCAACAACTATGCGTTGGGCAATACCATCAACGTTAAAGGCGACAGCAACATCATCAGCGAAACCGTAGCCGGTGGCGCTCAACTGAAGTTGGCTGACGAGATTAGCGTGAAGACAGTGAATGCCGATACCTTCAAAGCAGGCGATACTGTGATGAACAATGACGGCGTGAAAGTTGGCGATAAAGTTGCATTGAACAAAGACGGTCTGACCGCAGGCAATACCGTGGTCAACAACGATGGCGTAACCATCGCTGCACCGACTGAAAGCAATCCGAACAACCAAGTCAAATTGTCTCCTGTCGGTCTGAACAACGGCGGCCAACGCATTACCAACGTGGCTCCGGGTAAAGACGGTACAGACGCGGCAAACGTGAACCAGTTGATTGGCTTGGGCAACGAATTGCAAAACAACATCAACCAAGTAGGTAAGAAAGCCTACGCGGGTGTGGCCGGTGCGATTGCCCAAGGCTCGATTCCGCAAGTAACCCGTCCGGGTGCGACCGGTATCGGTGTCGGCAGCGGCTACTACGGTGGTCAGTCTGCCATGGCCATCGGCGTGTCTGCGATGAGCGACGGCGGCAACTGGATTGTCAAAGGCAACTTCTCGGCCAATACCGACGGTCATGTCGGTGTCGGTGCCGGTGCGCTGTATCAGTGGTAAGTTGGCAATGACAGGCAACTAGATTTGCTGCCTGAATAGGGAGGCCGTCTGAAATTTTAGGTTTCAGACGGCCTTTTTTTCTGAAAACACTTGAATTTAGGCTATCTGAAACGATATGCTTCATCTATTTACCGCATGACTCTGAAAGAGAACAAATGAGCAAAACCATCCATTATTTGAAAGACTACGCCGCGCCAGCGTACCGTATTCTGAAAACCGACCTGCATTTCGATATTTTAGAACCGCAAACCATCGTCAAATCTAGTCTGACCGTTCAACCTGAAAGAGCAGGGGAGCCATTGGTATTGGATGGTTCGGCAAAACTGCTGTCTGTGAAAGTAAACGGCCGGGTCGTAGATTATGTGTTGGAAGACGAAAAACTGACGATTGCCGGCGTGCCGTCTGAAAACTTCACGCTGGAAGTAGAAACCGAAATTTTGCCGGCTGAGAACAAATCGCTGATGGGTCTGTATGCTTCCGGTGGCAATCTGTTTACCCAATGCGAACCGGAAGGTTTCCGCAAAATTACTTTCTACATCGACCGTCCGGATGTCATGTCTAAATTTACCACCACCATCGTTGCAGACAAAAAACGCTATCCGGTGTTGCTGTCTAACGGCAATAAAATTGATGGCGGCGAGTTTTCAGACGGCCGTCACTGGGTGAAATGGGAAGACCCGTTTGCCAAACCGAGCTATCTCTTTGCTTTGGTGGCAGGCGATTTGGCGGTAACGGAAGATTATTTTACAACCATGAGCGGCCGTAAGGTCAAAATCGAGTTCTACACCACTGAGACAGACAAACCTAAAGTCGGTTTTGCCGTGGAATCGTTGAAAAATGCGATGAAATGGGACGAGATACGTTTTGGCTTGGAATACGACTTGGATATTTTCATGGTCGTTGCCGTGGGCGATTTCAATATGGGCGCAATGGAAAACAAAGGTTTGAATATTTTCAACACCAAGTTTGTGCTGGCCAACAGCCGTACCGCGACCGATACCGACTTTGAAGGCATCGAATCTGTTGTCGGCCACGAATATTTCCACAACTGGACGGGCAACCGCGTGACCTGCCGCGATTGGTTCCAATTGTCGCTGAAAGAAGGTTTGACCGTTTTCCGCGATCAAGAGTTTTCCGGCGACCGGGCCAGCCGTGTGGTACGCCGTATCGACAATGTCCGTATGCTGCGCTTGTTCCAATTCCCAGAAGATGCAGGCCCGACTGCGCATCCTGTCCGCCCGGCCAGCTATGAAGAGATGAACAACTTCTACACCATGACCGTCTATGAAAAAGGTGCGGAAGTAGTGCGCATGTATCACACCTTGCTCGGAGAAGAGGGCTTCCAAAAAGGCATGAAGTTGTATTTCCAACGCCACGACGGTCAGGCTGTGACTTGTGATGATTTCCGTGCCGCAATGGCAGACGCAAACGGTATCAATCTTGATCAGTTTGCCTTGTGGTACAGCCAAGCCGGTACGCCGGTTTTAGATGCTCAAGGCCGTCTGAAAGATGGAGCGTTTGAATTGACGATCAAACAAACTATTCCGGCTACGCCCGATATGGCGGACAAACAGCCGATGATGATTCCGGTCAAAACCGGTTTGCTGAATGAAAAAGGCGAAGCGGTTGAGTTTGAATATCAAGGTAAACGGGTGAAAGAGGCGGTTTTGGTATTGACTGAAGCCGAGCAGACTTTTGTATTGGGCGGCGTCAATGAGCCGGTTATCCCGTCTCTGCTGCGTGATTTCTCTGCGCCGATTACCTTGAACTATCCGTACAGCGAGCAAGAATTGGCCACTTTACTGGCGGCAGATGAAAATGAGTTTGCCCGTTGGGAAGCTGCTCAAACCTTGTACCATCGCGCCATTAACGCCAACCGTCAGGCATTGGCGGAAGGCCGTCCTTTGCCGGAACATAAAGCATTGATGGATGCTTTGGCTTTGGTGGTTTCCGGTGATTTTGATCCGGCATTCCGTGCCATTTTGCTGCAAATGCCGTCTGAAACCGATGTATGGGCGGAAGAAGAAAATATTGACCCTATTCAGGTTCATCAAGCGCGAGAAGCCTTGCTCAATGCTGTTGCCGTCAAGTTCCTGCCTCAATGGCGCGAGCTGAACCGTCAAGCTGCCGAGCAAGAAAACCAGGCTGATGCTGCTGTTCGTTATGAATACAGCCCGGAATTGGCCGGCTGGCGCACTTTGCGCAATGCTTGCAGGGCATTTATCCTTCGTGCTGACGCAGCGCATATCGAACACGTTGCGGAAAATTACGAGGCAATGGCGCAAAACATGACACACGAATGGGGTATCTTATCCGCAATCAACAGCAATGAAAGCGAAATTCGCGATCGTTTGTTGACGAAATTTGCCGATAAATTCGCCGATGATGCCTTAGTAATGGACAAATACTTTGCTCTGATTGCTTCAAGCCGCCGCAAAGATACTTTACAGCAAGTTCAGACGGCCTTGAGTCATCCTAAGTTCAGTATTGAAAACCCGAACAAGGCCCGTTCTTTGTTGATCAGTTTCAGCCGCAATATTCCACATTTCCATGCAGAAGATGGCAGCGGCTACCGCTTTGTAGCCGATAAAGTGATGGAAATCGACCGTTTTAATCCGCAAGTTGCTGCTCGACTGGTGCAGGCTTTCAACATCTGCAACAAATTGGAAGCCAACCGCAAAGCCGTCATGACCAAAGAATTGCAACGAATCCATGCACAAGAAGGTTTGTCCAAGGATGTGGGCGAGATTGTCGGTAAGATTTTGAATGAAAAATAAAGCCTGAGACCTTTGCAAAATTCCTTTTCCCCAACAGCCGAAACCTAAATAAAGGTTTTCGGCTGTTTTTGTTTCACATATCCACTGATTCTACTCAAATACCCCCTTAATCCTCCCCGGACACCCGATAATCAGGCATCCGGGCCGCCTTTTAGGCAGCAACAGGCGCACTTAGCCTGTTGGCGGCTTTCAAAAGGTTCAAACACATCGCCGTCAGATGGCTTTGTGCACTCACTTTGAGCAGACCAAAATAGGCTGCCCGCGCATAGCGGAATTTACGGTGCAGCGTACCGAAACTTTGTTCGACCACATAACGGGTCTTCGACAAATATCGGTTGCGTTTGGTTTGCGCTTCCGACAGCGGATGTTTGCGGTGGGCTTTGCGCATAATGCCGTCCAGCAACCGATGTTCTTCCAGATGTTGCCGGTTTTCCTCACTGTCATAGCCTTTGTCGGCATAGACGGTCATATCTTTGGGCAGTTCTTCCAACAAAGGCGACAGGTGTTTGCACTCATGGGCATTGGCGGGGGTAATGTGCAGTTTCTCGATATAGCCTTCCGCATCGGTACGGGTATGTTGTTTGTAACCGAGTTTGTAGAGGCCGTTTTTCTTTGTTCAGCGGGCATCTTTATCTTTACTCGGTGTGGTTTGACCGCTGACTTGTCCTTCTTCATCGACTTCTATGGCCTGGCGCTGTTTGCTGCCGGCGGTCTGAATAATGGTGGCATCAACGACGGCGGCGGATGCTTTCTCTACTTTTAGGCCTTTTTTGGTCAATTGTCGGTTAATCAGTTCCAACAGTTCGGACGGGGTGTCGTCTTGCGCCAGCCAGTTGCGGTAGCGGCATAAGGTGCTGTAATCGGGGATGCTTAGTTCGTCAAAGCGGCAAAACAGGTTGAAATCGATGCGGGTGATGAGGCTGTGTTCGAGTTCGG
>NZ_KV814821.1:5836-23195 GCF_001814095.1 Neisseria sp. HMSC068C12
GGGTGATGAGGCTGTGTTCGAGTTCGGGATCGGAGAGGCTGTGCCATTGTCCGAGCAGGATGGCTTTAAACATGGATAGCAGTGGATAGGCGGGACGGCCGCGGTGGTCTCGGAGGTAACGGGTTCTTTGACGATTCAGGTACTGTTCGATCGGCTGCCAATCAATCACTTGATCCAACTTCAATAGTGGGAAACGGTCGATGTGTTTGGCAATCATGGCTTGGGCGGTTTGCTGAAAGAAGGTGCTCATGAGAAATCCCCTAAATGTCTTGGTGGGAATTTAGGGGATTTTGGGGAATTTTGCAAAGGTCTCAGCCTGTCTGTTGACCTTATTGTAATCTAGCAATAAGGATAGATAGCTTAAAGGCCGTCTGAAACCGATTGGTTTCAGACGGCCTTTTTCATATGTCAATGCTTAAATTAATTTTCGTTGAGGGTAGAGAATAGAATAAAAAAAGAGCCTGCATAAAACAGGCTCTTTTTCATACTAATCCGAAGATTAGAATTTGTGACGCAGGCCAACCAAACCAGAGATGGTTTCAACTTTGTGAGGACCAGACTCAGCACCACGCAACCAGCCGGCAGAAACCAAAGCAGTAGTGCGTTTAGAGAAGTCGTAGTCAGCACCAACGATAACTTGGTCGTATTGAGTGCCTTTCAGTTTTTCGCCGTCAACTTTAGCTTTGAAGCCGTGAGCGTAAGAAACGCGAGGAGTTACGTTACCAGCGCGGTAAGCGGCAGTAGCAGCAACTTCGATAGTTTCAGCAGGACGGCTGTCCAAGCCAGCAGCAGTACCGAATACTACGTTAGAAGCGTTAGTACCGGCAGCACGCATAGCAGAAGTTACAACACCGTTAGATTGGGCTTGAGCGTAATCACCCAAAGTTTCCCAGTTTTTAGCGTATTGACCAGCTACAGATACGAACAGGTTGTTAGCATCGTAACCACCTACCAAGCGGTGTACGTGACCGTCTTTTTCAGAAACGGCGTTTTTACGGAAACCACCGGCGTATTGACCGAAGAAGCCAGAGTTTTCGTAGTTCAGGCCAGCGTAGTAAGTGTCACGGGTAGCGTCGTTGTGAGTGTATTTGTCAGAAGGGTTAGCATTGTCACGAGGAGTATATTGTACGCTTGCGCTGAAACCTGAGAATACAGGGCTGTCGTAACGTACAGAAACTGCACGTTCGTCAACACGAGTAAATACAGACATATTCAAAGCGCCGTTGCTGCTTTCCCATTGGTCAACATTGTCACTAGTATTTTTAACAGTAGAGTCCAGTTTACCAGCACGAACTTTACCGAAGCCACCTTCCAAACCGATGAAAGATTCGCGAGAAGCCCACTCTTTGTCGCCACCGGCGATAGAAGTGTTTTGTTCAACTTGCCAGATGGCATTCAGGTTGTTACCCAAGTGTTCGTGGCCTTTAAAGCCGATACGTGAGCCGAAGTCAGCGATTTCAGTAGCAGTTTTAGAGCTTTTCTCGTGACCCAGTTTAGCAGCAGTTTGTTCACCCAATTTTACTTTGGATACTTCAACACCGGCTTTAATTTGACCGTACAAAGTTACGTCAGCCATAGCTGCAACAGGCAGAGCCGCCAGAGTCAAGGCAATCAGAGATTTTTTCATTGCTGTTTTCCTTTTTTAAGTGTGAAGAAGCGAGCATTCGTTCTTCTTATTACGATATCGTTCTCTTTCAACGATTCCATGACCATAATATAAAGGTTATGGCCTAGGAAAACAAATTTTCCTCTTGTTTTGAGTGATTTTTGCAGGGAAACGTTGTTTTTTACAGACAGGGTGGAAGCATAAGGCGGTCTTTTATTTTGGTAATGTGTTTTTCTAAAAGGGAATTTCGGGATAGCTATAAAATATGGGGTATAAAATTAGGTTGTGAATATTGTTTATCGTGTTTTCAGACGGCCTTGGTAATTGGAATTTATCGTGTACTGGGTTTGCAAATATATAAAAAACCTGCCTGATTGCTCGGGCAGGTTTTATTTGATCGAAAGACAGATTAGTTTTTGTCTTGGTCAACCAGTTTGTTTTTGGCAATCCAAGGCATCATAGAACGCAGTTGAGCGCCGACTTTTTCAATTTGGTGATCAGCGGTCAGACGGCGACGTGCTGTCATGCTGGCATAGTTGACGGCACCTTCTTGGATGAACATTTTAGCGTATTCGCCGGTTTGGATGCGTTTGAGGGCATTGCGCATGGCTTCGCGGGATTTGTCGTTGATGACTTCGACGCCGGTTACGTATTCGCCGTACTCTGCATTGTTGGAAATGGAGTAGTTCATGTTGGCGATGCCGCCTTCGTAAATCAGGTCAACAATGAGCTTCATTTCGTGCAGGCATTCGAAGTAGGCCATTTCTGGGGCGTAGCCTGCTTCAGTCAGGGTTTCGAAGCCGGTTTTGATCAATTCAACCACGCCGCCGCACAATACGGCTTGTTCGCCGAAGAGGTCGGTTTCGGTTTCTTCGCGGAAGTTGGTTTCAATCACGCCGCCTTTGGTACCGCCGTTGGCTGCGGCGTAAGACAGGGCGATGTCACGTGCTTTGCCGCTTTTATCTTGGTAAACGGCGATCAGGGAAGGTACGCCGCCGCCTTTCAGGAATTCGCTGCGTACGGTGTGGCCTGGGCCTTTAGGGGCAACCATGATAACGTCGAGGTCGGCGCGGGGTACGATTTGGTTGTAGTGTACGTTGAAGCCGTGAGCGAACGCCAATACTGCGCCTTCTTTCAAGTTAGGCTCGATTTCGTTTTTGTATACGATAGGTTGGTTTTCGTCAGGCAACAGAATCATTACAACGTCGGCTGCTTTGGTTGCTTCAGCAACAGTGCGCACGTCGTGGCCGGCTGCTTCGGCTTTTTTCCAAGAGCCGCCTTGGCGCAGACCGATTACGACATTTACGCCGGAATCTTTCAGGTTTGCTGCGTGTGCGTGACCTTGTGAACCGTAACCGATGATGGCAACGGTTTTGCCTTTGATCAGAGAGAGGTCAGCGTCTTTATCGTAATAAACTTGCATTTTATTTCCTTAGTGTAAGAGGGTTCCGGATAATCCGGGTTGAGTTAAAAGTAATAGGGGTTAAGCGGGGACTTGGTTCATCAAGACGATTTCCAGTGTTTCGGTTTTTCCTTCGATGGATTTGACGAAGTTTTGGAAATGTTCGCTGGCATTGTGTTCGTCAATAGCTGCTTGGGATTTCCAGCTTTCTACGAATACGAAACGGTTGGGTTTGCCGATTTCTTGGTGCAGGTCGTAGCTGATGTTGCCTTCTTCTGCACGGCTGGCTTTAACCAATTCTTTAAACTGGGCAGCCAGAGCCTCGGTGTATTCGGGTTTGACGGTAACTAATGCAACGATTTGGATGCTTGACATGTTTGTCTCCTACTGTTTTTCAGACGGCCTTTATAGAAAGTAAAAGGCCGTCTGAACGATACAGCGTCAAATTTTCAAAATACGCTCGCCACGACCGATGCCGGCTGCGCCTGTGCGGACGGTTTCCAAAATTTGAGCACGGCCGACTGTTTCGAGGAAAGAGTCGAGTTTTTCGGTAGAGCCTGTGATTTCGATGGTATAGCTGCGGTCTGTTACATCAATAACGCTGCCGCGGTAGATTTCGGTCAATCGCAGGAATTCATCGCGGTCTTTGCCGACGGCGCGGACTTTTACCAACATCAGTTCGCGTTCGACAAAACGGCTTTCGTTCAAGTCAACCACTTTGACAACTTCAATCAGTTTGTTGAGTTGTTTGGTGATTTGCTCGATGACGTGCTCATCGCCGTGGGTAACAATGGTCATACGGGACAAGGTTTTGTCTTCGGTTGGGGCTACGGCCAGGGAGTCGATGTTGTAATCGCGTGCGGAGAACAAACCTACCACACGGCTCATCGCACCTGATTCGTTTTCCATCAGAATAGATAAGATATGTCGCATTTCTTTCTCCTTACGCTTTTGCAATATCGCGCATATGCGGCGGCAGAACCATTTCATCCAAACCTTTGCCGTTGCCGACCATAGGCAGTACGTTTTGTTTCTTGTCTGTCAAAAAGTCGAGGAATACCAAACGGTCTTTTTGGTTTAATGCTTCCAACAAGGCGCCTTCGACGTCGGATTTCTTGTCCACACGGATGCCGATATGGCCGTAGGATTCGGCCAGTTTGACAAAGTCGGGCAATGAATCGAAATAGGTTTCCGATTCGCGGTTGCCATAATACAGCTCCTGCCATTGGCGAACCATACCCAAATAGCCATTGTTTAATGTAACGACATTGATGGGGACATTATATTGGAAGCAGGTGGACAGCTCTTGGATATTCATTTGAATAGAGCCCTCGCCTGTGATACAGAAGACGTCTTGTTCCGGAGCCGCCAGTTTGGCACCGAGGGCGTAAGGCAGGCCTACACCCATCGTACCCAGACCGCCGGAATTGAGCCATTGGCGGGGACGCTCGAATGGATAATATTGAGCGGCAAACATTTGGTGTTGGCCAACGTCGGAAGTAATAATGGCTGAGTTTTTGGTAATTTCTGCCAGTTTTTGAACAACGTATTGCGGTTTAATGATTTCGCTGTCGTTTTCAAACCACAGGCAGTTGTGCGAACGCCATTCTTCGATGGTTTTCCACCATTTGTCCAATGAGTCGGCTGAAGGCGCAGTTTCTTGTTTGCCCCACAGATGAATTATTTCGGTCAATACGTTTTTGACATCGCCGACAATCGGAATGTCCACTTTAACGCGTTTGGCAATGCTGGACGGGTCGATGTCGATATGGATGATTTTTTTGGGTTTGTCCAAGAATTTTGACGGTACGGAAACAACGCGGTCGTCAAAGCGCGCGCCGATTGCCAAAACGACGTCTGCATTTTGCATCGCCAAATTGGCCTCGTAGGTACCGTGCATGCCCAACATGCCCAAGAATTGGCGGTCGCTGGAAGGGTAAGCACCCAAACCCATTAATGTGCCGGTACAGGGTACGCCGGTCATGCGGATAAATTGGGTCATTTCCTCGGAGGCATTGCCCAATACCACGCCGCCGCCGAAGTAAACGATGGGGCGTTTGGCAGAAGCCAGCATTTGTACGGCTTTTTTAATTTGGCCGATGTGACCTTGTACAACCGGTTGGTAGGAGCGGATAAAGATGTCTTCTTGTGGATAGCTGAATTTGGCCATCGCTTGAGTAACATCTTTAGGAATATCGACGACAACGGGGCCCGGACGGCCGCTGGCGGCAATTTGGAAGGCTTTTTTAATCGTATCAGCCAGCTCGCCAATATTGGTAACCAGGAAGTTGTGTTTGACACAAGGGCGGGTAATGCCGACCGTATCCACTTCTTGGAACGCATCTGTACCGATGAGGGAATTGCCCACTTGGCCGCTGATGATGACCAGGGGGATGGAATCGCTGTACGCGGTAGCAATGCCGGTCAATGCGTTGGTTACGCCCGGGCCGGAAGTTACCAAGGCCACGCCGACTTTGCCGCTGACGCGGGCATAGGCATCTGCCGCATGTACGGCTGCCTGCTCATGGCGGGTCAGAATGTGCTTGAATTTGTTGAGTTGGAAAATGGCATCGTAGATTTCGATAACCGCACCACCGGGATAGCCGAATACGTATTCAACACCTTCGGCTTTGAGACTTTGCACGACGATTTGTGCGCCTGATAATTGCATATTGACCTCTTTTATGCGGTTTCTAACCAATAGGAACAATCCGCCTCACCACAGCACCTGTAATGCAATTCCATCAAGCAGCGATTTAGGGTACGCGCATTGAGGGAATACGGCGACAGTCAGACTGTCCAAACAATTGGAAAGGAACACAGAGTTTGTGAAAAAGAGTAGAAAAGATAACGCAAACCGACTGTTCAATCAAGATAAAATCTTTCATCTTTTAACATTTGAAACGGGAAAATAGATTGAAGGTTGATTTTAAAGAAATAAAAAAACTGTTTTATTGATCTTGATGTGGATGGATTGTTGACAGTTTGAGTAAGGAGAAGGTTTTTGCAAATGAAAAATAGCAAAAAACCTCTTGACTGAATCAAGAGGTTTTTTAAATTTGGTGCCCAGGGTCGGACTCGAACCGACACACCTTGCGGCGGGGGATTTTGAGTCCCCTGCGTCTACCAATTTCGCCACCTGGGCTAGCGAAGAAGTCGTCATTATAGCGAGTTCTCGAATCTTGTAAAGCAGTAATTGAAAAAAAATCGGATTATTTTTATATTTGTTTGATTTTTAATGAATTAAACTTTTTGTGTTTGATGGTTATCTAAATGGGAGGCAGATTTTTAAAACAAAAAAAGCAGTATTTATCTGCAAAAAGGGCTACATTTAATGTGTTAAACGCGTTAATATGAAGATGTTTTGTTTTTATATCGGCCGGGCGGTTGTTTGGCCTCACTTATTTGAAACGGTTTTGGAGAAAATTTATGCTTTCCGTCACACGAACTTTCTTACTCAGTGCTTTTGCATTGGCTGCTCTGGCTGCTTGTCAGCCTAAAGAGGAGGCCAAGGAGGCTTCTTCGACACCTGCCGCTTCTGCTGCGCCTGCTGCTTCCGGTGAGTCAGCACCCAAAGTGCAAGCGCGTGGTACCGATATGCGCAAAGAAGACATTGGCGGCGACTTTACATTGACCGATGGCGACGGCAAACCTTTCAGCCTGAGCGATTTGAAAGGCAAAGTGGTCATCCTGTCTTTCGGTTATACCCACTGTCCTGACGTATGCCCAACCGAGTTGCTGACTTACAGCGATACTTTGAAACAATTAGGCGATCAGGCTAAAGACGTGAAAGTGGTATTTGTCAGCATCGACCCTGAGCGCGATACGCCTGAAGTAATCGGCAAATACGCAAAACAGTTCAACCCTGATTTTATCGGCCTGACGGCTACCGGCGATCAAAGCCTGCCTGTCATCAAACAGCAATACCGTGTGGTATCGGCTAAAGTCAACCAAAAAGAAGACAGCGAAAACTATTTGGTTGACCACTCTTCAGGTGCATATTTGATTGATAAAAACGGCGAAGTGGCGATTTTCTCGCCTTACGGCAGCGAGCCGGAAACGATTGCAGCTGATGTGAAAACTTTATTGTAAAACCGTAGTTGGGGCCGTCTGAAATGGGTTGTGGATTTCAGACGGCCTTCTTGCTTTTGATACGGCAAAGGAAAAGAAAAATGACCGACACACTTTTAACGATTGCTTTATCCAAGGGGCGAATTTTTGAGGAAACCCTGCCGCTGTTGGCTGCTGCAGGTATTGTGCCTGCGGAAGAGCCGGAAAAATCGCGCAAGCTGATTATTGGTACGAATCATGACAATATCCGTTTGGTAATTGTACGTGCGACCGACGTGCCGACTTATGTGCAATATGGTGCGGCGGATTTCGGTATTGCCGGTAAGGACGTGCTGATCGAGCATGGCGGAGATGGCCTGTATCAACCTTTGGATTTGCACATTGCCTCATGCCGCATGATGGTTGCGGTTAAAAAAGGTTTTGATTACGCCGCTGCATCCAAACCCGGCAGCCGCTTGCGGATTGCCACCAAATATCCCGACATTGCCGCCGAACACTTTGCCGACAAGGGTGTGCATGTGGATATCATCAAACTGTACGGCTCGATGGAGCTTGCGCCTTTGGTCGGTCTGAGCGACGCGATTGTCGATTTGGTTTCCAGCGGCAATACATTGAAGGCCAATGGTTTGGAAGCTGTGGAACATGTGGCTGATATTTCCAGCCGCTTGGTGGTCAACAAGGCGGCGTTGAAAACCAAATATGCGCTGTTGAATCCGATTATTCAGGCATTTGAAAATGCCGCTAAGGCCGTCTGAAAAGTTTTTGGCAAAAGTTGTCTGCCAACCCAGTTTGAAAGCCCTGTCATGATGCAAAGCAAACCGACACTCGATACGATTCTTTCCCATCGTTCCATCCGCAGGTTTACTTTCGAACCGATTGCCGATGAAATCCTCAATACGCTGGTTCGCGCCGGACAACAGGCCTCAACTTCTAACAATCTGCAATGCGTTTCTATAATCCGTGTCTCCGACCTTGTGCTGAGGCAGGAAATACATGAAGCGGCAGGAAGTGCGCCTTATATTGTCCATTGTGCAGAATTTTTATTGTTTTGCATCGATTTTTCCAAACACAAGGCAATGTTTCCCGATGCGCAAATTGATTGGGCGGAAGTAACCCTGATTGGCGCGGTCGATGCAGGCATTATGGCGCAAAACGTATTGCTTGCCGCCGAATCACTTGGGCTGGGTGGCGTGTATATCGGTGCGCTGCGTAATAATGCACAAAAAGTATCGGACGTATTGAACCTGCCGGATTATTGCGTGCCTTTGGTGGGGCTGTGCCTCGGTTATCCTGACCAAGACCCACCGCTCAAGCCGCGCCTGCCTAAGGAAATGGTGTATGCCGAAAACGCCTGTCCGAGCCTGAATGCCGAGGCGGTTGAAGCTTATAATCAGGCAGTGGCGGATTATTATGAGTTGCGCAAGGGCAGTCCTATACCTTGGAAGGAATCGCTGGCCAAAACCTTGGGTAATCCTGTGCGGCCGCATATGTTGGCGTTTTTGCAGAAAAAAGGCTTTTTGAAAAGATAATGTTCAGACGGCCTGTGTGTGGCTGGTGCCGTCTGAAAACAATAGGAACGAAACAAGGAAGAGAGCAAACCATGAAGAAACTCGACACCCAATCCCCTGATTTTCAAGCCGAACTCAAAGCACTGCTTGCTTTTGAAACCGCGCAAAACCCTGAAATTGACCGTATTGTTGCCGACATCTGCGCCGATGTTCAAAAACGCGGCAATGCGGCGCTGATTGAATATACCAACCGCTTTGACGGCACATCCGCTCAAATCATCGATGATTTAATCCTGACGCAAGACGATTTGCAGTCTGCGTTTGAGCGTTTGCCCGAAAACATTCAGACGGCCTTGAAAACGGCTGCGAGACGGGTGGAAAGCTACCATAAACACCAAAAAATGGAGTCGTGGACTTACGAAGACGAAGACGGCACGCTTTTGGGTCAACAGATTACACCGCTTGACCGTGTCGGTATTTATGTTCCGGGCGGTAAAGCCGCTTATCCGAGTTCCGTCATCATGAACGCCATGCCTGCCCACGTTGCCGGCGTGAAAGAAATCATCATGGTCGTTCCCACTCCGAAAGGCGAGCGCAACGATATCGTGTTGGCGGCTGCTTTTGTGGCCGGTGTAACCAAAGTATTTACGGTCGGCGGCGCGCAGGCGGTTGCGGCTTTGGCTTATGGTACGGAATCTGTGCCTCAGGTCGATAAGATTACCGGCCCGGGCAATGCTTTTGTCGCTGCGGCCAAACGACGCGTGTTCGGCGTGGTCGGTATCGATATGGTGGCAGGGCCGTCTGAAATTTTGGTGATTGCCGATGGTACGACGCCTGCCGATTGGGTGGCCATGGATTTGTTCAGTCAGGCAGAACACGATGAAATTGCACAAGCGATTTTGATCGGTACTTCTCAAGCGTATTTGGACGAAGTTCAGACGGCCATGAACCGTTTGATCGAAACCATGCCGCGCCGTGCGATTATTGAAGCTTCATTGGGCAACCGCGGTGCAATGATTTTGGCTAAAGATTTGGACGAAGCCTGTGAAATCGCCAACTATATTTCTCCCGAACACTTGGAATTGTCGGTCGAAAATCCGCAAGAGTGGGCGAAAAAAATCCGCCATGCCGGCGCTATTTTCATGGGACGCTATACCAGTGAAAGCCTTGGCGACTATTGCGCAGGCCCCAACCACGTTTTGCCGACCAGCCGCACGGCGCGTTTCTCTTCTCCTTTGGGAACATATGATTTCCAAAAACGCTCCAGTCTGATTCAGGTTTCAGAACAAGGTGCGCAGAAGTTGGGCAAAACCGCCAGCGTGTTGGCGCATGGCGAAAGCTTGACCGCGCACGCCAGAGCGGCTGAGTTCCGTTTGAAAGACTGAGTGAAACGTTGGTTAAAGTCGTAAGAAATCAAAAAAAGGGCATCTTAACAGATGCCCTTTTTATTGTGATGAAGGTTTGGTCGATAAGGCATCAGGCCGTCTGAAAACAGGGTTAACGGTTTTTCAGCCAGTCATTACGCATTTGTGCGGCTTCTTCAAAATAGCGGTAAAGCTCGGTTTTGTTGCCTTCTGAAAGGAGTTGTTCCAATTTGGATAATTGTTCTTTCAAGTCGCCGGTCAGTTTGAGCAGGGCAGGGCGGTTGGCCATGCAGATGTCTGTCCAAACGGCAGGGTGGCTGGAAGCAATGCGGGTAAAGTCGCGAAAGCCGGTGGCGGCATAGGGGAGGTAGTCTTTGCCGTGCGGATGGTCGAACAAAGCGTGGACATAGGCAAAGGCGGTCAAGTGCGGCAAGTGGGAAACAGCGGCAAAAATATTGTCGTGTTCTTCGGCGCTCATGGTGAAAATCTGCGAACCAACCGCCTGCCACAGGCTTTTCAACCGTCTTAGGCCGTCTGAAGCCTCGTGGCCGTGCAAGGTAATAATCAGGCGGCTGTTTTGAAACAAACCGCAACGCGCGGATTTTGCGCCGCTTTGATCCGAACCGGCAATCGGGTGGGCGGCAAAACATTGCGGCAGGCGCTCGGACAAGTGGGTGCGGAAGGCATTTAGTGCCGATTGTTTGGTGCTGCCGACATCGGAAACGCAGGCCGTTTCTTTTAAGAAAGGCTTGATGTCGCGGCATACGTCAGGCAGGACGGAGACTGGTGTGGCAATCAAAACCAAATCGGCATTGCCGATGCTTTCGGCGCAAATATTCGGATAGGCATGGTCGATGATGCCGCATTCGAGTGCGTAATTTAGGTTGTCGGCATTGGTGTCGATGCCGGTAACGGTTTGCACCAGTCCCAAGCGTTTGAGGTCGAGCATGAACGAACCGCCGATTAAACCGACGCCGATAAGGGTGATATGGGGAAAAAAGGCGGAAGTGTTCATGGTTTGAATCCGGTTTAAGTGGAAAAGCTTATTTTAATCCGTTATGGAGGCCGTCTGAAAGTTGTCATCAAGGTTTCAGACGGCCTTTTTTATGGTCGAATTTTCATGATTTAGGCATAGAAAACTCCGTTTAGTAGGAGCATGTAACCGATTATCAGATTTTCATACACTAAAATAATCATCTGAATTAGTATAACGTCTTAAAGTAAGTAATTGGTATCTTAAAGTAAATTATTACATCATATTTTATTTTGATTGATATCGAATAAAATAATTCACTCAGAAAGAAGGAATTTATGAGTTTTTCACAAACCGAATTAGTCAACGCAATGCGTTTGCTTTCTACCCGTCTGCCGCAGTTTCCGGAGCAGCAAAACCAAGTATCCCGCATGTTGCGCATTGTAACCGAACGTTTGAGTAGCCATTTGAACGAAAACCTGAAAGCGTTCGGCATCAATGAAAACCTGTGGTTTTCCCTGATGGCGGTTTACGTCAGCCCAAACAGCGAAATCCTGCCTTCGCGCTTGAGCGACTTGATGGACTTGACGCGCACCAGTGCAACACGCCTGTCGGACGACATGGTTGAGCGCGGCTGGGTAGAGCGTTATATCAATCAGAAAGACCGCCGTCAGATTGTGCTAAAATTGACCCCTTCGGGTGAGACCTTCATCCACGAAGTATGGCCGCAAATTGCCCGTCAGAGCGGCCAGGCGTGGGAAGATTTCACGAAAGAGGATTATGATACGCTGCAACACCTGTTGGGTAAACTGTTGAACCGTTTGGGCAATTGACAACAGACGGCCTGATGGTCTGCGGCAGGCACACATAAACGGAGTCTGTATGAAATTAGGTTTGGTCAAATCAAGCGTATGCGTTGCCGCTGTTTCGTTGTTGGCGGCGTGTGCGCCGTTCGGCAAACAGTCGCCTTTGGATGAGACAACAGCCTATCCGCTGCCGCAAGGCCAATCTGCCGCTACTGCCCAAGACGGCTGGTGGATGAAGCTGAAAGATAAAAAATTAAACAATTTGATTGCTTCCGCCATTCAGACGTCTACCAATCTGCGTGTCGTCAAGGCAAGGTTTGAGCAGGCTCAGGCGCAGCTGGGCGTTGTAGGAGCCGCAAACAAACCGCAAGTCGGCTTGGGTGTAACCGGTATCGGTACCTATGTTTCACCCAAACCTCAAGCCGGTATGGTCGATACTGACCATACATTGGTTTTGGCGCACGCAGCCTTACAAGGCAGTTTGGTTTTCGACTTTTGGGGTAAAAACCGAGAGCAGATTCAAGCTGTTTTAGGAAAAAGCAGGGCTGCGGTGTATGAAGCTCATCATATCCGCACCGAGTTGGCTCACGCCGTTGCCGCCCAATATTTTGCGTGGCAGATGGCGACAGAACAATTGGCTTTGTTGGATACGCGTATAGAGCTGGCGGATAAAGCATTGAAACTGATGCAACAACGCGTTAAAGCGCAGCTGGCTCCTGCCGATGCCTTGCACGCTCTGGAAATGGCGCAACAGCAATTACAGCTTGAAAAATCGGCATGGACTCAGAAAAATGAGAAAATCCGCAACAGTCTGGCTGTATTGACCGGCCGTGTACCGGGTGTATTAAATGGACAGATTCCGGAAAAAATGGCGGCTGTGCCGTCATCGCCGGTTAGCCGTATTGAGGCGGATTTGCTGGCGGCCCGCCCCGATATCGCGGCGCAAAAAGCCTTGCTTGAGGAGAAATGGCATATCGTCAAATCGACCGAAGCAGAGTTTTACCCGAATATCGAATTAAAAGTTTTGGCAGGGATGACGCACATTGATGCGTTCAATCTGATTCGCGGACGGACATCCGGTATGTTGGGCATTGTTCCGGCTTTGAATCTGCCATTGTTTACTTCCGGCGCGCTGCAGTCCAAATTGGCGGGCAAACGCGCCCAATATAACGAGCAGGTTGCCGTGTATGACCAAACCGTTTTGAACGCCATGCGTTCGGCGGCAGATGCTGTAGTCGACTATCAAAGCCTGAAAAGCCGACAAGATACTTGGAATAAGATGGTCAATATTGCCGATAAATCTGTGCAAAATGCGAAAGGACGTGTTCGTGCAGGTTTGGATAACGGCTTGACCGCTTTGCAAAAACAAGACGAAGCTGCGCGTACAAAAATGTCGGCGGTTCAATACCATGCAGAATATCTGACAGCTTGGAGTAACCTCAATGCCCAGTTGGGTGGAGGCTTTAAATTAAATAAGAAATAAACGTTTTATTAAAACGTAGGCCGTCTGAAAGTGATTTCAGACGGCCTTTTGCTTACCTTATTTACATTTGCTACCGGAAGAAATTATTGTAATGAATAGAGTGTAACTATAAAATATGACCCTTTAGCGCGTTAAACGCTCGTATTGGGGCTGATGGTATAAGTCAGCTACCCAGCAAGACAATAATATCGTTATCACATGTGCAGAATTAAAGTTAGGACTTATGGATACTCAATCGGAAAAAAATAATGTCCAAAAAGAACCGGAAGTAGTCGCTTCCGGCGCTAAAACGCATCGCAAACGCAATTTGGTTATCGTTACACTCCTATTCCTTATTGCGGCAGCAGGAGTCGCTTTGGCGTATTTCCTGTTTTGGCAGCATGAAGAAGAAACGGAAGATGCTTATGTGGCCGGTCATTTGGTGATGATTACGCCGCAGGTGAACGGCACGGTGCGCAAAGTCATGTATGACGATACGGATGTCGTGAAAAAAGGCGATGTGTTGGTGGCTTTGGACGATAGCGATTTTCAGCTGGCATACGATCGCGCACAAAATGAATTGATTCAGGCCATCCGTCAAAACAAACAGCAAACTGCGGTCAATTCAAAAGCCAAAGCGCAAGTGTTGTTGCGCAAAGCCGATTTGGCCCGTGCGCAAGCCGATTTGCGCCGCCGCGAATCTTTGGCGGGTACGGAAGCGGTTTCCGGAGAAGAACTCAGCCATGCCCGTGCCGCTGTGGTTCAGGCTCAGGCTGCATTGAAAGCGGTTGAGGCGGAAGAAGTTTCCGCTCAGGCAGCGTTGGGCAGCAATATTCCTCTGCGCCAACAACCGGCAGTTCAGACGGCCATCAGCCACATCAAAGACGCTTGGCTGAATTTGCAACGTACGCAAATCCGTTCGCCGATTAGCGGCCAAATTGCCAAACGTAATGTCCAAGTCGGCCAACGTATCGTACAAGGTACGCCGATGATGGCTGTTGTGCCTCTGTCTGAATTGTGGGTGGATGCCAACTTTAAAGAATCGCAACTGCGCAAAATGAAAATCGGCCAGCCTGTTGAAATGACAGCCGATTTGTACGGCAGCAAAGTGGTTTACCATGGCAAGGTAATGGGCTTGTCAGCCGGTACGGGCAGCGCGTTCTCATTACTGCCGGCACAAAACGCAACGGGCAACTGGATTAAAGTTGTGCAACGTGTGCCGGTGCGTATCAGTTTGGATGCCAAAGAATTGCAACAAAATCCGCTCCGTGTTGGTTTGTCGATGACTGTTAAAGTCGATATTGCAGAGAAGGGCAGCGGTAAAGCCATGACTGCCGAAGCGGAACAAAATACTGCCTTGCCGGAAACGGAAAGTGTGGATTGGAAAGCCGCCGATGCTTTAGTCGATAAAATCTTCGAGCAATACGCAAAATAATCTTTTCAGACGGCCTGAGTCTTTTATTGAAGGCTCAGGCCGTCTGAAATATTGATTCTCTTCAATCGACCGCTTTGGCGGTTGTCTTATAGTTTAAAAATATGAATTATCCGCCGTTACAAGGGTTTAAGCTGGTGTTGGCAACTTTGGCGCTCAGCTTGGCCGTATTTATGGAAGTCTTGGACAGCACCATCGCCAACGTCGCTGTGCCTGTTATTGCAGGGGATTTAGGTGCGGCTACCACGCAGGGGACTTGGGTGATTACCTCATTTGCCGTAGCCAATGCCATTTCCGTTCCCTTGACAGGTTTTTTGGCCAAGCGGTTTGGCGAGGTCAAAATCTTTATCGCCGCTGTGATCGGGTTTGTCGTAACGTCATGGCTGTGCGGTATGGCACATAATCTTCAAGCCTTGGTTTTTTTCCGTGTATTGCAAGGTTTCATTGCCGGGCCATTGATTCCCTTGTCCCAAAGCCTGTTGATGGCTTCTTATCCGCCTGAAAAACGAACATTGGCACTGGCCTTATGGGCAATGACCGTCGTTGTTGCTCCTGTATTGGGACCGATTCTAGGCGGTTGGATTTCGGACAACTGGCATTGGGGATGGATTTTCTTTATCAATATCCCAATCGGGATTTTATCCGCCTCCATTGCTTGGAAACAGCTTAGACACAGGGAAACCGAAATCGTCAGGGCGCCAATCGATTATGTCGGGCTGGTGTTGATGATTGTCGGTGTCGGCGCATTGCAAATGATGCTTGATAGGGGCAAGGAATTGGACTGGTTTGCCTCAGGAGAGATTATCGTTTTGGGCGTTACCGCTTTGGTGTTCCTGACATATTTTATTGTTTGGGAGCTGGGCGAGAAATACCCGATTGTCGATTTGTCATTGTTTAAAAATAGAAACTTTACGATAGGTGTTGTTGCGACATCCTTGGGCTTCATGGTTTATATGGGTACATTGACCCTGTTGCCTTTAGTGTTGCAATCAAATCTTGGCTATACCGCTACTTGGGCAGGTTTGGCTGCTGCACCGGTGGGCTTCCTGCCGATTATTTTATCGCCGATTATCGGTAAGTTTGGTAATCGCGTCGATATGCGTCTGTTTGTCAGTGCCAGCTTCTTGGTGTTTGCCTACACATTCCATTGGCGAACCGATTTCTATGCCGGAATGGATATGAGCAACGTTGTTTGGCCGCAGTTTTGGCAGGGTTTAGGCGTAGCCATGTTCTTCCTGCCTTTGACCAGTATTACCTTGTCGCATATGAAGGGCAACCAAATTGCCTCGGCCAGTAGCTTGTCTAATTTCTTGCGTGTCTTTATGGGTGGTGTCGGAGTATCTGTTGTCAGCACCATGTGGGAACGACGCGAAGCTCTACACCATACTCAACTGACCGAACATGTTAACTTGTTGTCCTCAATCAGTAACCAATCTATTCAAGGCATGATGGCCAATGGCCTGAGCAAAGAGCAAGCCCTGGCTGCGATAAATAGTACTATTTCCCAACAAGGCTTTATTATTGGTTCAAATGAAATCTTCTTGGCAGGCAGTATCATATTCATCAGTATGATCCCCATTATTTGGTTGGCAAGACCTCCGTTTAGCGGTTCCGGCGGGGGAGGGCATTAGATAAAAGGCCGTCTGAATTTCAGACGGCCTTTTATCTATATATTATTTAAGACTCAATAGTAGATCCCTAAATGCATTTGGATCTTTAATAAACGTCATTTCTCCTGATTGAGGGAAATGGAAATCAAGCAGGCGCGATACCCAGAAACGAATACATCCGGCTCTTTGTGCAGTAGGGAAATATGCACGTTCTTCATCAGATAATGGACGTACACTTTCATAGCCATGGAGAAAAGCATCATAAAGGACAGGGTCTAATTTGTTATCAGCTGTTCGTGCCCAATCGTTAACCGCAATTGCCAGGTCGTACATGAAATTACCGTTGCACGCATAATAGAAATCGATAAAACCGGAAACTTCATCTCCGTTAAGCAATACATTATCCTTAAATAAATCGGCATGGATAATACCGGAAGGTAAGTGCTCTCCTAGATTTTTATCTAAAGCAGTAATTTCAGATTGAAGCAGTTTGGCATCTTCGCTATCTAAAACCGGGAGCAACTGGGTGCAGGCATCATGCCACCAGCCATCATAACGGGGATTTTTCATTTTTAAAGGAAAATCTTGGCCGGCTAAATGCATTTTGGCCAACATCGCACCAGTGTGGAAACATTGTGCCTCAGTCGGCCAGCCGGTATCGGAGCCATTCAAACAAGTTACCAAGCAAGCAGGTTTTCCGGCTAACATAGAATGCAGTCCGCCATCTTTACGAGCAATCGGAGCGGCGCAGGCAACGCCATTTTGGCTCAAGTGTTGGTTTAGCTCTAAAAAGAAAGGTAGTTCCTCTGATTTTAAAACCTCAAAAACAGTCAACACATAACGACCGGTTGAGGTAGTCAGAAAATAATTACTGTTAGTAATTCCTTGAGCAATCCCCTGCAAAGAGACAAAATCTCCCAAATCATATTGCAGCAAGAAATCGCGCATTTGAGCGTCGGAAACACTGGTATAGACAGACATAGCAAACTCGAAGCTGATATAAAGGATCAAAGAAACATCATACCAAAAAACAAGCGGCAACAATATAAATTAAAGCGAAGGTCAAATTCAAAAGGCCGTCTGAGACCAAAATTTCAGACGGCCTTTAGTTTGTATTTTTTTGTA
>NZ_KV814822.1:0-419 GCF_001814095.1 Neisseria sp. HMSC068C12
GGTTTCGTAACCCGAGCAGTCGGTAATCCGGTCGGGCTGATGGTTTTCGTTATAGTGATAGGCGGTGGAGCTGCCGTTCGGGTCGGTTACCGACAGCAGCAGGCCGTTGCCGGCGTATTCGAAACGGGTGATGTGTTTCAGCGGGTCGGTATGGGTCAGCAGGTTGCCCGCTTCGTCGTAGGTATAGCCGTGATAACGGCTTTCGGCATCGCTTTTGCGGATCAGACGGTAGTTGTCGTCATAGTCGAAATGCAGGATGACGCCGTCCGGACGGATAATGCTTTCTACCTGGCCTTCGTTGCTGTACTGATAACGGGTAACGCGTCCCATTGCATCGGTGTGGCTGAGCAGTCGGCCCAAGTCGTCGCGTTCCATCAGGTTGGTGCTGCCGTCGGCAAACACCCGTTTGGTCAACTCAT
>NZ_KV814823.1:0-249020 GCF_001814095.1 Neisseria sp. HMSC068C12
GAACTATACGCCTACCTACAAAACCAGTCAACACCCAACTTCAAAAAAATTAAAATTTTTTCACAACTATCTGTATTTAAATAATTTAAAATTTATTGGATTTTATCGTTCGATAGATAAAACAGATATCCAAAGATAAATAGTCCTGCAGTTTTACTCTTAATTGCCACATTCAAACACTCTATATCTCTATACTACTGGCGCTTTAGTCCCATCTACTCTTACAATCTCTACTTTCTCCAATAAAACAATCATAAATTTAGAATAGTCCCTATTATGAATAACGAAAAGATTCAACAAAAATTTGAACAAGCATATCACTCTTTTATCGAAGAGGAAAATTACGAGGAAGCGCTAAAACGTGCCGAGATTCTTTGCCTTCTCAATCCACAATCTGTCGAATTTCATCACAAAGTTGCTTATGCCTATCTGAAGCAGTTGAAATGGGAAAAAGCCATTGAGGCTGAAATGAAAACGTTAGAGCTGGATAGCACCTATATTCCTGCTTTGGATTTACTTGCCCATGCTTACGGCGCCCTAGATAATTGGGAAAAAACCGGGTTTTACGGTCATCAGGCTTTGGTTCTAAAAGACAAAGCCATCCCAGACCTAGAACATGAAATAATTCCGACATCAGCTCCAAAAAACGGCAAACGGATTATCTCCTTTTCTTTATTTGGCAATAATTCCAAATATATTGAGCCTGCCGTCTTAAACACCCAGCTTGCTCCTGTACTTTTCCCCGGTTGGACATGTCGTTTTTATATTGACGATTCTGTATCGGCTGAAGCTATTCAACGATTTAGAAATAACGGTGCAGAAGTGATTAAGGTTGGCGCTCCATTGGACAACTGGCCGGGTACGATGTGGCGCTTTCTTGCCATCAATGATCCCGAGGTTGAATACGTTATTTTCCGTGATGCAGATTCTATTATTTGTTATCGTGATGCAGCGGCCGTATCCGAATGGATAAAAAGTGGTACACTATTCCACACTATTCGTGACTCGGGCTCGCATACTGCCCTAATTCTTGCGGGTATGTGGGGCGCTAAAGCGGGCGCAGTCCCAGATATGCAGGAAAGGATTCAAAACTTTGTCGACGAGGGCTATCCTTCCAGGCATTTTGCCGACCAAGATTTTCTAGAAAAAGAATTGTGGGCCTATATCCGTCAGAATCTGTTTGCACATGACAGATTATTTGATTTCTGTAATGCACACGAAATTCCCGGCGAGTTCTACTCTAATTATCAAATCGCTTTCAGCGAAGGGGTCACCAGCTTTAATGCAACGACTGATTATGAAGACGGCAGTCTGGCAAGATGGACGCTGTACTCCAGTGCTTCGCCTTTGGTCAATCCGGACTACTCGCTCAATGTTGTTCCTGAATTTAAAGTCTGCAGTTATGTGACTGAAGTGAAAAACGGGGTGGTTTCAGCATTCTTACCGAAGAGATATGGCAATGCGATTAAAGCAAAACTGGCCAGGATCAACATCGAACAAATCTAATTTGATTTGATTCCTATATACCTCATTTAATGAACCCATTATTTATGAGCAAACACATTCTCCTCGGCATTACCGGCGGTATTGCGGCGTATAAATCTTGCGAACTGGTCAGACTGCTGAAAAAGCAAGGACATTCTGTATCAGTGGTAATGACAGATTCTGCGACGGAATTTGTCTCCCCACTGACTTTCCAAGCTTTAACCGGCAACCCTGTTTTATCGGATACCTATTCAGGCACTTCCAATAATGGCATGGCGCACATCAATCTGACGCGTGAAGCTGACGCATTTCTTATTGCACCAGCCACTGCCAATACGATCGCCAAAATTGCCAACGGATTGGCTGACAACCTGTTGACTACTTTGGCCGCAGCCAGAAAATGTCCTTTGGCCGTTGCGCCTGCAATGAATGTCGAAATGTGGAACAACCCTGCCAACCTGCGCAATATTGAGCAGCTGGTTTCAGACGGCATTACCGTGTTTTACCCAAACAGCGGCGAACAGGCTTGCGGCGAAACAGGTACCGGCAGAATGGTCGAAGCGGTCGATCTGGCAGATTTGTTAGAGGATTTATGGACACCCAAGCTATTGAGCGGCAAAAAAGTTCTGATTACAGCCGGCGCAACGTTTGAAGCCATCGATCCTGTCCGCGGCATTACCAATATTTCCAGCGGACAAATGGGCATGGCTTTAGCACGTGCGTGCCGTGCTGCCGGAGCGAAAGTCACGCTGATTTACGGTCAAATTCAGATGGCCTTGCCAGCAGGCTTGGCTCATTCCGAACAAGCTGTCAGCGCAGAAGCCATGTATCAGGCAGTTCACCGCCATATCCATGAGCAAGATGTCTTTATTTCCGTTGCAGCCGTTGCAGACTATAAAGTCAAAAACAGCAGCAACGAGAAACTGAAGAAAAACGGCAATCAGCCTCCAATTATCGAACTGACGGAAAATCCGGATATTCTCGCATCCGTTGCCGCCCTACCTTCTCGACCATTCTGCGTCGGCTTTGCTGCCGAAAGCCATCAGGTTTTGGAATTTGCTCGGGCAAAACGTTTGCGCAAAAACGTACCGATGCTGGTAGCCAACCAAGTTTCCGTTTCCATGGGCAAACCAACCAATCAAATCACCATTATTGATGACCTTGCCGAAACCTCATTTCCGGAAACATCCAAACGCCAAGCAGCGGATGAAATCGTCAAACGTCTGACTGAGTTGTTGGCTTGATAAAAAAAGGCCGTCTGAAAATTTTTCAGACGGCCTTTGTTCAAACACATTAAATCACAATCCCAATTCGCGCAGGAAACGAATATCGTCTGCCCAACCGGATTTCACTTTCACCCAAATCTTCAAAAAGACTTTGGTATCAAATAATTTTTCCATATCAAGGCGGGCTTCAGTAGAAATTTTCTTCAATTTCTCCCCACCCTTGCCAATCAAAATCGCCTTTTGGCTGTCTTTATCGACCAACACCGCGATATAAATGCGGAACAGTCCGCTTTCCTCTTCCTCAAACTGCTCCACTTCAACATTCATCGCATACGGCAACTCTTCGCCCAAATAACGGAACAGTTTTTCGCGCACAATCTCCATCGCCAGAAATCGGCTGGATTTATCCGTCACCATATCTTCCGGATACATCGGGATACTTTCCGGCAGATACGGCTTGAGCAATTCCAGCAAATTGGCAATACGCAGACCATGTTTCGCGCTGACTGCCTCGCTGGCGGCAAATTCAAACTCTTGGCGCACTTCATTGATAAAAGCCTCAAGCGCAAATTTGTCTTTGGCTTTATCTTTATCGATTTTATTGACCACCAATACCACAGGCGTATGCTTAGGCAACTGCTTCAGCACCACGCGGTCCGCATCGGTAAAGCGCATGGCTTCCACCACAAAAACCACCACGTCCACGCCGCTCAACGCTTCGGTTACGTTTTGATTAAGACGGTCATTCAAGGCATTGCGGTGATTGGTTTGAAAACCAGGCGTATCGACAAACACAAATTGCGCCGTGTCGTCGGTGTAAATACCGGTTACACGGTTGCGCGTGGTTTGTGCTTTTTTACTGGTAATACTGATTTTCTGACCAATTAAATGGTTCATCAGCGTGGATTTGCCGACATTCGGACGACCCACGATGGCCACAAAGCCGCAACGATAATCCGTCGGGTGTTGCGACTCGTTTTGCAAAAAGGTTTCGATATCCATTTATATATGACTTTCTTGATTGTTTCAGACGGCCTTTGCATTTTTTCAAAGGCCGTCTGAAGTATCATTTTTTAGCTTTTTTCAAAGGGAACTTCTGTTCCAACCACTCTAAAGCTTCACATGCCGCTTTTTGCTCGGCCACTTTCCGACTGCTGCCGCGTGCATTGCAGATGAAACCGAGTTCGCCCAAATCACAGGAAATCACAAACATCGCATCAGCCGTCTGCTCCGCCTGCTCTTCGATTCGGTATTTCGGCAGGGCAAAGCGACGTGCCTGCAAGGCTTCCTGCAAAGCGGTTTTACTGTCTTTCTTGCCGATATTCAAATCCGCACGTTTCACGCGTTCCGCAAACAAATGGCGAACCACTTTTTCCGCCGCAGAAAAATCAGCGTCAAAGCTGACCGCCGCAAACATCGCCTCCATTGCGTCAGCCAAAATCGAAGGCCGTCTGAAACCGCCGCTCTTCAACTCGCCGGCACCCAAATACAAACCGTCGCCGACATTCATTTCCAACGCGATTTCAGCCAATACGCCTTCATTCACCAAAGCCGCGCGCATCCGCGACAACTCGCCTTCCGACAATTTCGGAAACGCGTCAAACAACATCCGCGCCACTGAATAGTTCAAAATCGAATCGCCGACAAATTCAAAACGCTCATTGTGTTTGGCATTGTAGCTGCGGTGAGTCAAAGCCTGCTGAAGCAGCTCCATATTGCGGAACTCATAGCCCAGACGCTTTTGAATCGCTCGATGCGCCTGCTGTTTGAGCAAATCAGGTTTCATTCCATACTTTCAAAAAAACAGCCGGAAAGCACGCCTCATCCGCAGTGAAACAAAATAAAAAGGCTACACCGGCAACTTTTTTATTTTGGCTCATTGTTTCTTGCGTCCCTCAAGCCGATAAACAATCAAAAGCCGTCATGTTCAAACCTGACGGCACTTGCCGACATTGTACCATCAAACCGACCCTGCACACATCCGTGCGGAAAAGCGGCGAATCGTGTAAAATCATGCCAAATCATCTCTTTGCCAACTCCATGAACAAATTTGCCCAAGCATTGGCCGCAGCGCTCGACCGCTGCATTGTTACCAACACCGTCGCCGAACAAGGCAAACCCGTCGGCTTCCTCTACCGCGAAGCCCCCGTATTTGAAAACGACAGCGGCTGGCGTATTTTCAGCGGCGACGAAACCGACGAATACACCGACAATCCCGACAACTTCAGCATTGTCAGCCTCTCCGCCATTACCGCAGACAATCCCGACATCGCGCCCCTGCTGACTCAGGCAGAAGGCAGCGCGTGGGAATTAAACGAAGACGGCGAGTTCCAAGCCGTTGCCGATTGGCAGCCGCAAGAATAATCCATCCCCATTTCGTTTCAGACGGCCTTCCCTATAACCAGGCCGTCTGAAACCGAGCCGAATCCCTATTTCACCAATATTGAAGGAATCATCATGAACATTATCGAACCCCGCCTCGACGGTACCAACTTGCGCATCGGCATCGTTCAGGCCCGCTTCACCAACGAAATCGGCAGCGAAATGGTCAAAGTTTGCTGCCGCACCTTAAAAGAATTGGGCGTAGCCGAAGACAACATCACGCTTGCCACCGTCCCCGGCGCGCTTGAAGTGCCTATCGCGCTGATGAACCTCGCTTCATCCGAACAATTCGATGCCCTGATTGCCATCGGCGTTGTCATTCGCGGCGAAACCTACCACTTTGAATTGGTATCCAATGAATCCGGCGCAGGCGTCAGCCGCGTTGCCCTTGATTACAACATCCCGATCGCCAACGCCATCCTGACGACCGAAAACGACGAACAGGCCGTCGCACGCATCGAAGAAAAAGCCTCCGATGCCGCCAAAGTTGCCGTAGAATGTGCCAACTTGGTCAACCATCTTTTGTCAGAACAATACGAAGACGACGAAGAATAAGTTCTCCCCGTATTGAATACCGCATATTTTCAGACGGCCTCCCAATCATGACATTGAGGCCGTCTGAATCATTCAATATTCAGCCGACAACCATCGGCACCCTCTTCACAAGGAATACCCATGAAAAGCCCACGCCGCCGCGCACGCGAGCTTGCCGTACAAGCCATTTATCAAGCAGGCATCAACAAAACAGCCGCTCCCGAAATCGCCAAAAACATCCGCGAACTGTCCCAAGCGCCCAATATGGATGAAGAGCTGTTCAACAAACTGTTTTTCGGCGCGCAAACCCATGCCGAAGAATACATGGAAAAAATCAGCCCCCTGCTCGACCGCGACGAGAAAGATCTCAGCCCTATCGAACGCGCCGTTTTGCTGGTTGCCTGCCATGAGCTGAGCACCATGCCTGAGACCCCCTATCCTGTCATCATCAACGAAGCCATTGAAGTCACCAAAACTTTCGGCGGCACCGACGGCCATAAATTCGTCAACGGCATCCTCGACCAACTGGCTTCACGCATCCGCCCTGACGAACCGCGCCGCAAAGGCTAAGATGGGCTTCACATCGGGCCGGGATTACCAATCTTTGCCCTGTATAAGCTAATGTGCTTATACAGCCAAACCATCCAAAAGGCCGTCTAAAATTCAGACGGCCTTTTATATTTCGATTTATTCCGATTTTGGTATTTCATAACCGGGGCAGTTTTGTTTATCACTGTTTGCCCAGATGATACCGCTGTCGTTGTAATAAACGGTACAAGTTTCATCGGCATTGGTTTCTCTATTGGGTACAGCCTTCAAAATATAACCTGAATCGGAAGGATCAGGCATAGAATCCGTACCTTCGGAAAAACTAATATTGAAATATTGATTCTGCTGCAAATTTTCGGTAGGAAACCCTACAAAAGTACTTTTTTGAGTATAGTAGCGTTCAAGTTGTTGGGCATTATGCAGCATCTGTGTGCGGACGGATGCGAGACGCGTTTGGCGGATGTAGTTTTGATAAGACGGATAGGCGATGGTAGCGAGAATGGCTGCAATCAAAACGACTATCAGCAGCTCGATAAGCGTGAAGCCTTGTTGGTGTTTCATTTTATTTGTGTCGTTAATAATTGGAATAAGACATGAATATTATAGTCGTTTTCTTGCGGCTTAAATGTTCAGATTCGGAGGGAGTTTGGGAATTTATGTAAACGAGGTACAAGTTCTGAAAAATATCTTCATCCTTTTATTTTTTATTTCAATAAGTTAAACTTCAATTTAAGTTGACCGTCTCTTGGTTGGTCTTGGTCTTTACAGTAAAATCCAGTTGTTTTTTTGTTTCTATCAATACATTGGTTGCTTGTCTGCGACGTTATTTTATTGAATTGGTTCCTTTTATATGTCTAAAGTTTTCAAGTGGGCGGCCGGTACGGCTGTTATCGTGGCTGCGGCTTTCGGCGGCTGGTCTTTGATGAAGCCTGAGCCTCAGTCTTCTTTTATTACGGAAGTGGTCAAACTCGGCGATATCCGTCAAACCGTATCGGCAACCGGCGAAATCTCGCCTTCCAATTTGGTATCCGTAGGCGCGGAAGCTTCAGGCCAGATTAAAAAACTGTATGTGAAACTGGGCCAACAAGTAAAAAAAGGCGATCTGATTGCAGAAATCGACTCAACCAATCAGCTCAACACCTTAAATACCGAAAAATCCAAACTAGAAACTTATCAGGCAAAATTGGTTTCTGCCGAAATCGCACTTTCCAGCGCGGAGAAAAAATATAAGCGCGAACTTGCCTTATGGAAAGAACAGGCCACTTCCAAAGAAGATTTGGAATCTGCACAAGACTCTTTAGCCGCAGCCAAAGCCAATGTCGCCGAACTGAAGGCCTCCATCAAACAATCCAAAATCTCCATCAATACAGCCGAATCCGAACTGGGCCACACGCGGATTACCGCCACCATGGACGGCACCGTAGTCGCCATTCCTGTTGAAGAAGGCCAATCCGTCAATGCGGCGCAATCTACGCCGACCATTATCCAACTGGCCAATCTGGAAACCATGTTAAACAAAATGCAGATTGCCGAAGGCGATATTACGAAAGTCAAAGCCGGTCAGGATATTTCGTTCACCATTTTGTCCGAACCGGACACGCCGATTAAAGCGAAATTGGACAGCGTCGACCCCGGCCTGACCACCATGTCTTTGGGCAGCTACACCAGCAGCACGGACACGACTTCCAATGCAATTTACTACTATGCCCGCGCCTTGGTGCCAAATTCCGACGGCAAACTTTCCATCGGCATGACCACTCAAAACACGATTGAAATCAACGGCGTGAAGAATGTTTTGCTGGTACCGACGCTGACTGTAAAAAAGCATAACGGCAAATCCTATGTCAGCATTTTGGGCGCAGACAATAAAGCGGTAGAACGCGAAGTGACCGTCGGTTTGAAAGACAGCATGAATACCGAAATCAAAAGCGGCTTGAAAGAAGGCGAAAAAGTGATCGTTTCTGAAATGAGCGCAGATGAAAAGAATAAGAGCAGTGAACGCGCGATGATGGGTGGCGGCCCTCCTCGCTGATTGATTAAGGTCGTCTGAAAGGTTTGGCTGTGTTTCAGACGGCCTTAGTTCCTGTATTTCTATTTTTCGCCCGGAAAGATTATGAGTTTAATCGAATGTAAGAATATCAACCGTTTTTTCGGTAGCGGTGAAAACCGTGTACACGTATTGAAAGATGTCAGCCTTTCTATTGAGAAAGGCGACTTTGTAGCGATTATCGGACAGTCCGGCTCAGGCAAATCGACGCTGATGAATATTTTGGGTTGTCTGGATACCGCCACTTCCGGCTCTTATCAAATCGACGGCATCGAAACATCGCAAATGCAGCCGGATGAGCTGGCGGCTTTGCGCCGTGAGCGTTTCGGCTTTATTTTCCAGCGTTACAACCTGTTAAGCTCGCTGACCGCCCGGGACAACGTCGCCCTGCCTGCCGTGTATATGGGCATGGACAGCAAAGAGCGTGCGGAACGTGCGGAAAAACTGTTGGGCGATTTGGGTTTGCAAAATAAAGAAGGCAACAAACCCAGCGAACTTTCCGGCGGTCAGCAACAGCGTGTTTCGATTGCCCGCGCGTTGATGAACGGCGGCGAAATCATCTTTGCCGACGAGCCGACCGGCGCATTGGATACCGCCAGCGGTAAAAACGTGATGGAAATCATCCACAAGCTGCACGAAGACGGGCATACCGTGATTATGGTTACCCACGATCCGGGCATTGCGGCAAACGCAAACCGCGTCATCGAAATCCGCGACGGTCAGATTATTTCGGATACGTCTAAAAATCCTGATATTCCGCCAAGCAAAGTGGAGAGGATTAAAGAAAAAGCTTCTTGGTCGTTTTATTACGATCAATTTATGGAAGCATTCAAAATGTCTGTGCAGGCAATTATGGCGCACAAAATGCGTTCGCTGCTGACCATGCTGGGGATTATCATCGGTATCGCTTCGGTGGTATCGGTAGTGGCATTGGGTAATGGCTCGCAACAAAAAATCTTGGAAGACATCAACTCGATGGGCACAAACACCATCAGCATCTTCCCCGGCCGTGGTTTTGGCGACCGCCGCAGCGGACGGATCAAGACACTGACGATTAATGACGCAAAAGCCATCAGCCAACAAAGTTACGTCGCCTCCGCCACCCCTCAAACCAACTCCAGCGGCACCTTAACCTACCGTAACACCGACCTGACCGCCTCGCTTTACGGCGTAGGCGAACAATATTTCGACGTGCGCGGTTTGAAATTGGAAGAAGGCCGTCTGTTTGATGATGACGATGTAAAAACCGATGACCAAGTCGTCGTCATCGACCAAAACACCAAAACCAAACTCTTCGGCGAAGGTGTCAATCCTTTAGGCAAAACCATCCTTTTCAAAAAACGCCCGTTAACCGTCATCGGCATTATGAAAAAGGATGACAACTCATTTGGCAATTCCGACTCGCTGATGCTTTGGTCGCCTTATACAACGGTCATGCACCAAATTACCGGCGAAAGCTATACCAACTCCATCGTTGTCAAAATCAAAGACGATGCCAACACACAGGTTGCCGAAAAAAGCCTGACCGAGCTGCTGAAAGCACGCCACGGTACAGAAGACTTCTTTATGAACAACAGCGACAGCATCAAAGAAATGGTGGAAAGCACAACCGGCACCATGACGCTGCTGATTTCTTCCATCGCGGTCATCTCTTTGGTGGTCGGCGGTATCGGCGTGATGAACATCATGCTGGTCTCCGTTACCGAGCGCACCAAAGAAATCGGCGTTCGCATGGCAATCGGCGCACGCCGCAACAATATTTTGCAACAGTTCCTGATTGAGGCCGTCTTAATCTGTATCATCGGCGGCCTGTCCGGCGTATTGCTGTCCGCAAGCATCAGCCTGGTGTTCAACTATTTTGTTACCGACTTCCCAATGAGCATTTCCATGACTTCCGTCATCGGCGCAGTCGTCTGCTCCACCGCCATCGGCGTCGCGTTCGGCTTTATGCCTGCCAACAAGGCTTCCAAGCTCAACCCGATTGATGCGCTGGCTCAGGATTGATTATGTTTCAGACGGCCTATTATTTTAGGGCCGTCTGAAATGCTGTTACCCGAAAGATTTTTTATGAAGACGAAACCTTTTTCCCAAGCAGCCTTATCATTGGCTGTTGCCCTTGCCCTAAGTGCGTGCGCCGCGCCTAAAGCCAATCCGAACCTGACGCTGGAAGCGACCGGCCAAGTCATGAGCGCGGCGGAAACTGCCGAACGCTACGATGTAAACGGCAACTGGTGGGAAATCTACCAAAGCCAGCAGCTCAATGCGCTGATGGAGCAGGCGCTGGCGAACAATGTCGATTTGAAACAGGCCGCCATCAGCGTCAACAAAGCTTTGTATCAAGCCAATATTTTGGGCGCGGATTTGGTGCCTTCGTTCAGCGGATCGTTGGGCGCGAACGCTTCTAAAAACCTGAAAACCGGCAGCCATGGCAATACCTTCAGCAGCCAGCTTGGTTTGAGCTACGAATTGGATTTGTGGCGCAAACTCAGTGCCACTGCCGATGCGCAGGTATGGGAATACCAAGCCACGCATGAAGACATGGCCAATACACGCCTGACTTTGATTAATAATGTCGCCGATGCGTATTTCAATATCTCCTACCTGAACGAAGCCATCGAGTTGGCGAAAAAATCGCTGAAGCAATACCAGGAAATCAACCGCATTGCGAATGCCAAGTTCCACTACGGCCGAGCCGACTCAAGCCAGCCGACCCAAGCCAAACAGTCATTGCTGAGCGCAGAAAACAGCCTGTTGTCTTTGCAAAACAATTTGGATACGCAAAAACAGGTTTTGCGTAATTTATTGAATTTAAGGCCGTCTGAAAACATGGCCGCCGATCCGGCACAATTCCGCCTGCTGCCGGTCAAAGGCGTGAACTTGGACGTACCGATTACCGTTTTAGCCAACCGCCCCGACCTGCGCGCCGCCGAATACCGCCTGCAGGCGTCGCAGCAATCGGTCAACGCGCAAAAACGCAGTTGGTATCCGTCGATTACTTTGGGCGCAAGTTTGAGTACGTCTTCCGATAAAGCGAAAAGCACGTTCAATATCCCTATGTTAGGCGGATCGGCCACCATCAATCTGCCTTTCCTTAATTGGCAGATCATGAAATGGAAAGACAAAACCGTACAAGCGGAGATGGACAGTGCCAAGCTGAATTTTGAAAAAGCCCTGACTACCGCGCTCAACGAGGTCAACACCAATTACCTTGCCTACAAAAACGCGCAGGCCAGCCTTGCCAATCAAGAACAGCGTTATCAGTTGGACAAGAAAAACAGCCATTACTATCAAGTACGCTACCAACACGGTAAAAACGAGCTGAAAGACTGGCTGGAGGCTTTGAATTCGGAATACAGCTCGGCGCAAAACCTACTGAACCAACGCTATGAAGCCTTGAAATACGAAAATATGGTGTATAAAGCCATGGCTGGACGTTATACGCCGAAATAGCATTTTCAGACGGCCTTTGGTTAATTTCCGTCAAAGGCCGTCTGAAACCATTCAAGCAACTGAATTTTCATATATAATCGCGCGTTTATTTGATTTTATCCGGACAACATTATGGCCTTCGCCTCTCTCTTTACGCTTTTGGACGACATTACCGCCGTTTTGGACGACGTAGCGATGATGACCAAAGTCGCCGCAAAAAAAACCGCCGGCGTGGTCGGTGACGATTTGGCGCTCAACGCCAATCAGGTAACCGGCGTATCCGCCGAGCGCGAATTGCCGATTATTTGGGCGGTGGCAAAAGGCTCTCTGGTCAATAAGCTGATTCTGGTGCCGCTTGCACTGTTGCTTTCCGCTTTCCTGCCAGCGCTGATTACGCCCTTGTTGATGATCGGCGGTGTTTATTTGTGTTTTGAAGGCGTGGAAAAACTGTTGCACAAATTCTTGCACCGCAATGAACACGAAGACGGACACGATGCCGAGCCTGAAGTCACAGACGAAAAAACAAAAGTGAAAGGCGCGGTCCGCACAGATTTCATCCTCTCCGCCGAAATTATTATTATCGCGCTGGGCGTTGTTGAAAAATATGACCTGATGACGCGTTCTTTGGTTATGGCCGCCATCGGTGTCGGCATGACGGCATTGGTCTATGGTTTGGTCGGCATTATCGTCAAACTTGACGACCTCGGCATGATGTTGATGCGCCAAAAAAGCGTTGCTGTGCAAGGTATCGGACGCAGTTTGATTTCATTTATGCCTTGGTTTATGCGTGGCTTGAGCATTGTCGGCACGCTGGCGATGTTCTTGGTTGGCGGCGGACTGATCACCCACAACCTTGGCTTTTTGCACGATTTCCTCCACGCACAGCATTGGGACAGCGGCATGATGGAACATATCGCCAACTTGGTGGTCGGAGTAGCCGCCGGTGCATTGGCTTGCGCAATCGTCCTGCCTGCAATGAAATTGTTTCAAAAAGACTGATTTTGTTTCCCTGCCGTCTGAAAACTTTTCAGACGGCCTCAATACCATTTAAAGCATGAATATTTTCCGTAAACTCGAACAATATTGGCAACATCCGCTGCTTTACTGGCCGCTGGTCATCTTGATTGCCGCCGCGACACCGTTCACTTTCGCCCCGTATTATCATTTCTGGCTGATGCCGCTGTTGTTTGGCGCGCTGATACGCCTGATTGAATTGCGTCCACGCTTTGCCGTCATGACTGCCTATCTGTTCGGATTAATCGGTTATACGGCGCAGTTTTATTGGATACACACTGCCTTGCATGATGTTTCGGGTTTGCCGGATTCATACGCCATCCCCCTCACCTTCCTGCTGCCGGCATTTCTTGCGCTTTATCCGGCCATCTGTTTTTGGGTGTGGAGAAAATGCAACCTGTCGCGCTGGGCCAAAACCGGCCTCCTGCTGCCGATTTTGTGGACGCTGGCAGAATTTGCCCGCGAACGTTTCCTGACTGGATTCGGCTGGGGTGCAATCGGCTATTCCCAAATCATCAAAGACAGCCCGTTGGCAGGCTTCGCGCCTTTGGGCGGCATTCATATGGTCACGCTGGCAACCGCTTTTCTCAGCGCATGGCTGGTGTTGCTGATTGACAACCACGGCCGTCTGAAACACCGCCTCCTGCCCTTATTCCTTATCGTTGCACTCTGCTCCGTCGGCTACATTTCCCAACAAACCGAATACACCCGCCCTGACGGCAGCACCAGCACGGTTGCCCTGATTCAAGGCAATATCGAGCAAAATCTGAAATGGAAAGAAGAGCAAATCATCCCAACCATTCAGAAATACTACGAACAAATCAGCAAAACCAGTGCTGACATCGTCATCCTGCCCGAGACCGCCCTGCCACTGATGCGCCAAGACCTGCCCGAAGGCATCTTGGAACAATTCGCCGAGCAAGCGCAAAGCAACGGCAGCGCGTTGGCCATCGGTATCAGCCAATATACGCCCGACGGCAACGGCTACGAAAATGCAGTCATCAATTTGAGCGACTATCACAACAGCACTTCCGATACCATCCCCTACTACGCCAAGAACCACCTCGTTCCATTTGGCGAATACAAGCCCTTGCCCACCATTACCGAGCGCCTCTATAAAATGATGGATATGCCTTTGGCCGACTTTCAAAAAGGCGGCGACAACCAAGCGCCTTTGGTGATGAAAGATCAAAAAGTCGCCTTCAATATCTGCTATGAAGACGGTTTCGGCGACGAACTCATTGCAACGGCGAAACGCTCCACCTTGCTTGCCAACATCAGCAATATGGCGTGGTATGGCAAGTCCAATGCCATGTACCAGCAGCTTCAACAGTCCCAAGCGCGTGCAATGGAACTGGGCCGCTACATGGTTCGCGCCACCAATACCGGCGCGACCGCCATTATTTCCCCTAAAGGTACGATTGTTGCCGAAGCCCAACCGGATACAGAAACCGTCCTCGAAGGCCACGTTAAAGGCTATATCGGCGAAACGCCTTATATGAAAGCAGGCGGCTCAACATGGCTTATCAGCATTTTGGCCGTTATCGGCGTATTCCTTATCCTGATTGGCCGGAAAAAACCAGAATAAAAAATTTTTAAGACCTTGTTATACAAGGTCTTTTTTATCACCAAAACTATTTACATACAGAAATGTTTGTAATATACTTAGCCAAAACCTAGCAAATCACTCAAATTTTCTAAGACAATCAACCCTTGCGATTCAAGCAGTAAAAACTATTGGATCTATCGTTAATTTACAGAAAAAATCCAACCCATAACAAAACAAACCACAGGCAGTGTTATACTGCTTGTCACACAATAAACAAAAAGCCGTTTTCAGACGGCCCAATCAAGGAGAGTATCCTTTATGAATAAAGCTTTTGCATTACCCGTTATCCACAGCGGCAACGGTAGCCTCGAGCAATACATTCATACTGTCAACAGCATTCCCATGCTGACTGCCGAAGAAGAAACACAACTGGCCGAACGTCAACAAAAAGGCGATCTCAACGCCGCCAAACAGCTTATTCTGTCTCATCTTCGCGTCGTCGTATCCATTGCACGCGGTTACGACGGCTACGGCCTCAACCAAGCCGACCTGATTCAAGAAGGTAATATCGGCCTGATGAAAGCCGTCAAACGCTACGAACCGAGCCGCGGCGCGCGCCTGTTTTCGTTTGCCGTGCATTGGATTAAAGCCGAAATCCATGAATTCATTTTGCGCAACTGGCGTTTGGTCCGCGTTGCCACAACCAAACCGCAACGCAAACTGTTCTTCAATCTGCGCAGCATGCGTAAAAACCTGAATGCCTTGTCTCCAAAAGAAGCGCAAGAAATCGCCGACGATTTGGGCGTCAAATTGTCCGAAGTCTTGGAAATGGAACAACGCATGACCGGTCACGATATCGGCATCATGGCAGAAAACAACGATGACGAAGACAACTTCGCCCCTATCGACTGGTTGGCCGATCACGATGCAGAGCCTAGCCGCCAGTTGTCCAAACAAGCCCACTACGCCCTGCAAACCGAAGGTCTGCAAAACGCCTTGGCACAACTGGACGACCGCAGCCGCCGTATCGTTGAAAGCCGCTGGTTGCAAGACGATGGCGGTTTGACCCTGCACGAATTGGCTGCCGAATACGGCGTATCTGCCGAACGCATCCGCCAAATCGAAGCCAAAGCTATGCAAAAACTGCGCGGTTTCTTGGCAGAAGAAGCTGAAGCCGTTTAAGCCTTTCTTGATAAAAGGCCGTCTGAATCTTTTCAGACGGCCTTTTCGATGGCAAACCTCATTGCATCTTCTCCCCCAACACATTCATTTTAAAGCCCACTTAAGCTATAATACCCACCACACACACTACCCAGTCATACCATAACCATGCAACTTACCGTCGTCGGACTCAATCACCAAACCGCGCCCTTGAGCATACGCGAAAAACTGGCATTTGCAGCTGCAAATCTGCCGGATGCCGTGTCCAACCTCGCGCGTAGTGAGGCGGCGGAAGAAGCAGTCATTCTTTCTACCTGCAACCGCACCGAGCTTTACTGCGTCGGCGAAACCGAAAAAATCATCGACTGGTTGGCACAATATCACGACCTGCCTGCCGAAGAAATCCGCCCTTACCTCTATACCTTAGATAATAATGAAACCGTCCGCCACGCCTTCCGCGTCGCCTGCGGTTTAGATTCCATGGTCTTGGGCGAACCGCAAATTCTCGGTCAAATCAAAGATGCCGTCCGCGTTGCGCAAGAACAGGAAAGCATCAACACCCACTTAAACGCCCTGTTTCAAAAAACCTTTGCCGTTGCCAAAGAAGTGCGTACCGACACTGCTGTCGGCGAAAACTCCGTCTCCATGGCTTCTGCATCGGTCAAAATGGCAGAGCAAATCTTCCCTTCCATTTCTGATCTGAACGTCCTTTTTATCGGCGCAGGCGAAATGATTGAGCTGGTGGCTACTTATTTTGCCGCCAAAAATCCCAAGCTCATTACCGTTGCCAACCGCACACACCAGCGCGCGCAGGAATTGTGCGACAAACTCGGTGTCAACGCCGAAGCTTGCCTGCTGAACGAATTGCCCGATATTCTTCACGATTACGACGTGGTTGTTTCTTCCACTGCCAGCCAACTCCCACTCGTCGGCAAAGGCATGGTCGAACGCGCATTGAAAAAACGCCACAACATGCCTGTTTTCCTGCTGGATTTGGCTGTTCCGCGCGATATCGAAGCCGAAGTCGGCGAATTGGAAGACGCATATCTCTATACCGTAGACGACATGATGGACATTGTCCAAAGCGGTAAAGATGCGCGCAAAAAAGCAGCGGCGGCGGCTGAAAGCATGGTGGAAGAAAAAGTCAGCGAATTTATCCGCCTACAGAAAAACCGCCAAAGCGTTCCGCTTATCCGCGCCTTGCGCGACGAAGGTGAACGTGCACGCCGCCAAGTATTGGAAAATGCCATGAAGCAACTGGCAAAAGGCGTATCCGCCGAGGATGTCCTCGAACGCCTCTCCATTCAGTTGACCAACAAACTGCTCCACTCTCCGACACGCACGCTCAATAAAGCTGGCTCGGACAACAGCGAATTAATCGATGCCGTGGCACAGATCTACCATTTGGATCAACACGACTGACCACAATTTAAAGGCCGTCTGAAAAAAGCGAACCGACCGACAGGTCATATTCAAAAGTTTTCAGACGGCCTTAAAACAATAAAATCCCAATTATCATTTTTTCATTTAAAATGAAATGCTTGAAAAAAAACCGTTAAAGTGTAAAAATCCTACCTTATACATTTAAACAGCATTCAAACAATAAAACTGCCTGCCGATTCAAACGCATGCCGACAATACGATAGGCACCGGCAAAAGGAACTTTCGTGCATATTAAAACAAACACATATCTGGCCCTTGCTGTCCTCTCAGCTTCCCTTCTTTCAGGTTGCGACAAAGTCAGCACCTTTTTCGACAAAGACGAAAACAAAGAACTCGTTCAACGTATTGAAACCAATACCGATGACGGAAAAGTCGGTATGTTGTTGCCCGACTTCGCCCAACTGGTGCAAAACGAAGGACAGGCCGTCGTCAATATTCAAGCGACACCGGCAAAACGCTCTGCGACACCGGATGACGACCACAGCATGGACCTGAGCCAATTTCCCGACAACGATCCGTTTTACGAGTTCTTCAAACGCCTTGTTCCCAATATGCCAGACATGCCGCAAGAAGATACCGAAAGCGACGATCTGAATTTCGGCTCCGGCTTCATCATCAGCAAAGACGGCTATATCCTGACCAATACCCACGTGGTTGCTGGCATGGGCAATATCAAAGTCCTGCTCAACGACAAACGCGAATACACGGCCAAACTGGTCGGCTCAGACGCCCAATCCGACGTTGCCCTCTTAAAAATTGAGCCGCAAGAAGACTTGCCGGTTGTCAAAATCGGCAATCCGAAAGATTTGAAACCGGGCGAATGGGTAGCCGCTATCGGCGCACCTTTCGGCTTTGACAACAGCGTAACTTCAGGCATCGTCTCCGCTAAAGGCCGCAGCCTGCCGAATGAAAACTACACGCCGTTCATCCAAACCGACGTTGCCATCAACCCCGGCAACTCAGGCGGCCCGTTATTCAACCTCCGCGGCCAAGTAGTCGGCATCAACTCGCAAATTTACAGCCGAAGCGGCGGTTTCATGGGCATTTCGTTTGCCATTCCGATTGATGTTGCCATGAATGTGGCCGATCAATTAAAAGCCAACGGCAAAGTCCAACGCGGTCAATTAGGCGTGGTTATCCAAGAAGTTTCTTACGATTTGGCCAAATCTTTCGGTTTGGACAAAGCAAGCGGCGCGCTGATTGCCAAAATCATGCCGAACAGCGCAGCGCAACAAGCCGGGTTGCAAGTCGGCGATATTGTCCGCAGCGTAAACGGAGAAGAAGTCCGTGCCTCCAGCGACTTGCCGGTCATGGTCGGCTCGATGATGCCGGGCAAAGAAGTGACTTTGAGCATTTGGCGCGGCGGCAAACAAACCGATGTCAAAGTCAAACTTGGCAGCGCAGCCGAACAAACGGAAACTTCTGCAAAAGAAGCCGAACACCCGCAACACGAAGGCGGCCATGACGGATTTACCGTTGAAAATGCAGGCCTAACTTTGCAGGTTGAAAACGCAGACGGCAAACAACGCTTAATCGTTCTGCGCGTTAGCGGTGCGGCCGAACGTGCCGGCCTCAAACGCGGCGACGAAATTATTGCCGTCAGCCAAATCAGCGTCAATGACGAATCCACTTTCCGTAGCGCATTGGAAAGCGCAGGCAAAAACGTACCGCTTTTGGTACAACGCGAAGGCAATACTTTGTTCCTCGCGCTAAATCTGCAATAGCAAGATTTTCAGACGGCATGATGATGCGTTAAATGATAAAATACCCATCTGTCAGAGGCGGTGGGTATTTTGTTATCCGTCTTCCAGTTTAGGCCGTCTGAAAATATTTCACCGCTTATATACAATATAATTATGCAACTTATTAATTATTCGAATTCTATTTTATCCATTATTCCTGCAGCCATCGCGCTTGCCCTGGCCATTGCCACGCGTCGTGTATTGCTGTCCTTGGGTGTCGGCATTATCGTCGGCTCATTCCTGCTGGTAGGCGGTAATCCGCTTGATGCCTTGGTTCACTTGAAAGACATGGCCGTCAGCCTGACTTGGGCGGACGGCGATTGGTCTTTGGGCAAACCCAAAATCCTGCTCTTCTTAGTGCTTTTGGGGATTTTCACTTCCCTGCTGACGCATTCAGGCAGTAACCAAGCATTTGCCGATTGGGCAAAACAGCACATCAAAGGCCGCCGTGGTGCGAAGCTGCTGACTGCCTGCCTGGTATTCGTTACCTTTATTGACGACTATTTCCACAGCCTTGCCGTCGGCGCGATTGCCCGCCCTGTAACCGACAAATTCAAAGTTTCCCGCGCCAAACTGGCTTATATCCTTGACTCCACTGCCGCGCCGATGTGCGTTTTGATGCCTGTATCCAGCTGGGGGGCATCGATTATTGCTACTTTGGCAGGCCTTTTGGTGACTTACAACATCACAGACTACACACCAATGGGCGCATTCGTGGCCATGAGCCTGATGAATTACTACGCCGTCTTCGCATTGATTATGGTGTTTGTCGTGGCCTGGTTCTCCTTCGACATCGGCTCCATGGCCCGTTTGGAACGCGCCGCTTTGAATGAAATTCATGATGAAACCGTTGAAACAGGCCATCCCAACGGTCGCGTATTCGCTCTGATTGTGCCGGTTTTGGTACTGATCGTCGCCACTGTTTCCGCCATGATTTACACTGGCGCACAAGCTTCTGAAACCTTCTCTTTGCTCAGCGCATTTGAAAATACCGATGTAAACACTTCCCTCGTATTCGGCGGCACCTGCGGCGTATTGGCCGTCATCCTCTGCACCATCGGCACCATCAAAACCGGCGATTACCCTAAAGCCATTTGGCAGGGCATCATCTCTATGCGCGGTGCCATTACCATCTTAATTTTGGCATGGATCATCAGCACCGTTGTCAGCGAGATGCACACCGGCGAATACCTCTCCACTTTGGTGGCAGGCAATATCCACGCAGGCTTCCTACCCGTGATTTTGTTTATGCTCGCAGGCGTGATGGCCTTCGCTACCGGCACAAGCTGGGGCACATTCGGCATCATGTTGCCGATTGCCGCCGCCATGGCCGTCAAAGTCGAACCTTCGCTGATTATCCCTTGCATGTCTGCCGTAATGGCCGGTGCCGTATTTGGCGACCACTGCTCGCCAATTTCCGATACCACTATCCTCTCTTCTACCGGCGCACACTGTAACCACATCGACCACGTTACCTCGCAATTCCCTTATGCGCTGACCGTAGCCGCATCTGCTGCCACAGGCTACCTCGCACTGGGCATGACCGGCTCTGCGCCTTTAGGTTTTGTGGTAACCGGCATCGTGATGGTTGTGTTGGTTTTCATCTTAAAAGACAAGAAAAAAGCAACTGCCTAATTCAAAACCAATATTCAGACGGCCTGAGATATTCTTACACTCTCAGGCCGTCTGAACATAACGATTATCCAATAGATACATTATTCAGGACAAAACAATGAATACGCCTCATCTTCCACGCGGCCCAGTCATGGCCGACGTCGCTGCCTATCATCTGACCGAAGAAGAAAAACAACGCCTGCTCGACCCTGCCGTCGGTGGCGTTATTTTGTTCCGCCGCAACTTTGAAAACGTTTCCCAGCTCAAAGCTTTGGTTCAAGAAATCAAAGCCGTCCGTACACCTGAACTTATCATCGCCGTCGACCACGAAGGCGGACGGGTTCAACGTTTTATTGACGGCTTCACCCGCCTGCCTGCCATGAATGTATTGGGCGAAATTTGGGATAACGAAGGCCAAGAAGCCGCCTGTACCCAAGCAGAACAAGTCGGCTGGGTTTTGGCAACCGAACTCTCCGCCTGCGGTATCGACCTATCCTTTACGCCTGTATTGGATTTGGACTGGGGTCAATGCGCCGTCATCGGCAACCGCAGTTTCCACCGCGACGCCAACATCGTTACCCAGCTTGCCCTTGCCCTGCAAAAAGGTCTGAACAAAGGCGGCATGAAATCTTGCGGCAAACACTTCCCCGGCCACGGCTTTGTCGAAGGCGACAGCCATCACGTCCTGCCTTGCGACGAACGCAGCCGAGAAGAGCTAGAAGCCGCAGACCTTATCCCCTTCCGAGCATTGAGCCAAGCAGGCATGGCCGCAGTCATGCCTGCCCACGTCGTATACCCGCAAACCGACAGCCAACCTGCCGGCTTCTCCGAAAAATGGCTGAAACAAATCCTGCGCCAAGAAATCGGATTTAACGGCGTTATCTTTTCAGACGACCTGACCATGGAAGGCGCATGCGGTGTCGGCGGTATTAAAGAACGCGCCCGCCTTTCTTTTGAAGCAGGCTGCGATATTGTACTGGTGTGCAACCGTCCCGATTTGGTAGATGAATTGCGAGACGGTTTCCACGCACCGGCAAACGCCGACTTGGCAGCGCGTTGGCAATACATGGCCAACACATTGACCGTACAAGAAGCCGCCGACATCATGGCAACCGAAGCATTCCAAGCCGCCCAACAAGCAACTGCCAAACTGGCAACGCCAAAAGACATCGCTGGCGGTGTCAAAGTCGGTGAAGCATTCTGATTCAAGGCCGTCTGAAACATTGACAGCAAATAAAAAAAGGAAGACTTGAAAAAGTCTTCCTTTTTTTGATTTAAAGCGATTAGCGGTGTTGCGGATTGTAACGGTTTTCCAATCGCAGGAATACCCAACCCAAAAAGCTTGTCAGCACCAAATAAATCAGCGCAATTGTATAAAGCGGCTCTTCATAGACAGAATAGCGGCCGGTAATCGTGCTTTGTACATAAGCCAACTCTGCCACGCCAATGACGGAAAGCAATGAGCTGTCTTTCAACAACGTAATAAACTCACTGGCCAATGGCGGCAACATACGGCGCAAAGCTTGCGGCAAAATCACATAACGCATCGCCTGAGTATAGGTCAGCCCCAAAGAACGCGCAGCTTCCATTTGGCCTTTATCAATCGATTGAATACCGGCACGGAAAATTTCACAAATATACGCACCCGAGTTCGCAACCAAAGCCAAAGAACCGGCAATCAGCGCACCATAAGAACGGCGCAGATCAACAGCTGCTTCGCCGCTAATCAGCACACCGTCGGCCGGGTGAACGAAAAATGGGAACCAAACATAAGCCCAAATCACAATTTGTACAAACAATGGCGTACCGCGGAACAGCGTAACATACCAAAAAGAAATCTTACGCAACACCCAAGCCAAGGCACGCATCGGCACACCGGCTTTTTCCGGATTGATCAAACGCGCCAATGCCAACAGCAAACCCAAAACCGAGCCACCTGCCGTTGCAACCACCGTCAGTCCCAGCGTTGTCAACACGCCGTATAAAAACATCCAGCGGTATTCATAAATAATGTCAAAACGAAAATCCATAAACCTTCCGTCGGTCAAAATCGGTAACTAATCCGAATATTTTTTAAAATGAAGCTTGATATTTTACAAGAAAATACATTGCTTGAACGGTTTTTTGTTAAATTATTCCGCCCAACCCTGCTTTTTTTACATTTCTAATAAATTAAAGCCCCTTTTCACCTTTGCCCATATAGGACATTTTCCGTATAAAAAACAAAGCGCAAACCCGACACAAAATTGACCGAAACACAAAAACAGCGGATAATCCGCCCATTCTTCAAACATCTTTCAGACGGCCTTCCCTCTTTCCTTAAGGGCCGTCTGAAAACATTTTAAAAAGCATAAAACATGAAAGTACCCGAACTCTTATTGCCTGCAGGCGGCCTCGAACGCATGCGCGCCGCCTACGATTACGGCGCAGATGCCGTTTACGCCGGCAGCCCGCGTTACTCCCTGCGCGCCCGCAACAACGAATTTGCCAAACTCGACGTCCTCGAGCAAGGCATTAAAGAAGCGCACGAGCGCAACAAAAAATTCTTCCTGACCGTCAATACGCTGCCGCACAACTCCAAACTCAAAACCTTTGTTTCCGATATGGAGCCCTTGATTGCCATGAAACCCGACGCGTTGATTATGGCGGATCCGGGTTTGATTATGACTGTGCGCGAAAAATGGCCGGAAATGCCGATTCACCTGTCCGTACAGGCAAACACCACCAACTACTGGGGCGTGAAATTCTGGCAAAACATCGGCGTTGAGCGCATTATTCTGTCGCGCGAATTGAGCATGGAAGAAATCGCCGAAATCCGCCAAGAATGCCCCGACATCGAACTCGAAGTCTTCATTCACGGCGCATTGTGTATCGCCTACTCCGGCCGCTGCCTGCTCTCCGGCTATTTCAACCATCGCGACCCCAACCAAGGCACCTGCACCAACTCCTGCCGTTGGGACTACAAGGTTCACAACGCCACTGAAAGCGATGCAGGCGACGCCCAACTTCTGCAAGGTTTCAACTTTGAAAAAGCTCAAGAAGAAGCCAACCAAAACTTTGAAGGCATCAATGGTCAAAAACGCCATCCCTACGCCGACAAAGTTTTCCTGATTGAAGAGTCCAACCGCCCGGGCGAAATGATGCCGATTATGGAAGATGAACACGGCACCTACATCATGAACTCCAAAGACCTTCGCGGCATTGAAGTGGTTGAGAAACTGGCAAAAATTGGTGTGGACAGCCTCAAAGTCGAAGGCCGTACCAAATCGCTCTATTATGTTGCACGCGTGGCCCAGTCCTACCGCAAAGCGATTGACGATGCCGTTGCAGGCCGTCCGTTTGATTACAGCCTGTTGAGCGAACTCGAAGGCCTCGCCAACCGTGGCTACACCAGCGGCTTCCTCGAACGCCACCAAACTCAAGACTACCAAAACTACCTCAGCGGCCATTCCACCGCCAAACAAAGCCAATACGTCGGCCACGTTACCGAAATTGATGAAAACGGCTGGGCGACAATCGAAGTTAAAAACCGCTTCGCTGTCGGCGATTCACTCGAAATCATCCACCCGAGCGGCAACCAAACCATCAAATTGGAACAAATGACCCGCAAAGGCCAGCCTGTCGATGTTGCCCCAGGCAACGGCATTCAGGTCAAAATCCCGAATATGCAAGGCAAAGAAAAAGCTTTGGTTGCGCGGATTATGAATCCTTAAGCATCAAAAAATAAAGGCCGTCTGAAAGTTTCAGACGGCCTTTTAAATGATCTATGCTGTTTTAAGCCTATTCTTGCAATACGGCAGCAATCAATTCTTCCGCACCATCATCTGCCAGTTTTTTGGCGACTGCACGACCCAAGGCATCGGCGTATTCGGCAGGGGCTTGCGCATCCGCCTGCAAAATTACCGAACCGTCAGGATGACCGACCAAGCCGCGCAAGGTCAGCAAGCCGTTTTCTTCAGTGCAATATGCGGCCAGCGGCACTTGGCAACTTCCACCCAAAGCGCGCGCCAACGCACGTTCGGCCGTAACGCAGGCGTGTGTGGTATCGTGGTTCAAAGGCTTTAAGACTTCGTACAAATCTTCGCGATGCGCTGCAATTTCAATACCCAATGCGCCTTGTCCGGCGGCAGGCAGACTGTCGGATTCCGACAAAATCATGCGGATGCGTTCGTCCAATTCCAGACGCTGCAAACCGGCGGCAGCCAAAATAATCGCGTCGTATTCGCCGTTATCGAGTTTGGACAAACGGGTTTGCACATTGCCGCGCAAAGGTTTGATAACCAAATGCGGATAGCGCACGCGCAACTGGGCTTCGCGGCGCAGGCTGGATGTGCCGACGACAGCGCCTTTGGGCATTTCTTCCAAACGCGCGTATTGGTTGGACACAAATGCGTCAAACGGATTGGCGCGTTCGCCGATGGCCGCAAGCGTAAAACCTTCAGGTAAATCCATCGGCACGTCTTTAATCGAATGCACGGCCAAGTCGGCCCGGCCGTCATACAAAGCCTGCTCCAACTCTTTGACAAACAAGCCTTTACCGCCGACTTTTGACAAAGTTCTGTCCAAAATCTGGTCGCCGCGCGTGGTCATGCCCAAAATCTCGACTTCGCAATCGGGATACAGGGCTTTCAGACGGCCTTGGATGTGTTTTGCCTGCCACATGGCAAGCAGGCTTTCGCGACTGGCGATAACGAGTTTTTTCGGGTTCATAATGGTTGCCTGAAAGATGGAAAACGGCATGAAGTCTATCATATTTTGGGCGTTTTTTCAGACGGCATGGGGGTGAATATGTTATATTTACGCCTAAAAACCAAATTTTCCGGACAACATGAAACGCGCCAAGAAATATCCTTTTTTATCCTTACAGCGGCAACGTTTTCATCTGAGCTTTGAAAACGCTTCTTCCGCCGCCAACCTTCCGTCAGAGAACGACTTCTACCGCTGGGCGTGGTCGGCCTTGAAAAATGAATACCGCCGCGCAGACATCAGCCTGATTCTTCTGGACGAAGAAGAAGCCCGCGCCTACAACCGCGACTACCGCGGCAAGGATTACGCCACCAATGTATTGAGTTTCGCGCTCAACGAAGGCGAAATCCTGCCCGACCAGTTTTCAGACGGCTTGTATGGCGATTTGGTAATTTGTCCGCAAGTGGTTTTGAAAGAGGCCGCCGAACAAGGCAAAACACCTGAGCAGCATTTTGCCCACCTGACCATACACGGTACTTTACACCTGATGGGCTACGACCACATCGAAGACAATGAAGCCGAAATAATGGAAGCCGAAGAAATCCGCCTGATGCTGGCGGCAGGCTTCCCCAACCCCTACCAAGAGGACGAATATTAAAATGGACGGTACGCAGTCGAAACCCAAGTTTTTCGAACGCCTAATCTCCCGACTTGCCGGCGAGCCTGATTCCGCCGAAGACGTATTGACCCTGCTGCGCCAAGCGCACGAGCAGGAAGTTTTTGATGCCGACACACTGACCCGGCTGGAAAAAGTATTGGACTTTGCCGAGCTGGAAGTGCGCGATGCCATGATTACGCGCAGCCGCATGAACGTATTGAAAGAAAACGACAGCATCGAGCGCATCACGGCCTACATCATCGAAACCGCCCATTCGCGTTTCCCCGTCATCGGCGAAGACAAAGACGAAGTTTTGGGCATTTTGCACGCCAAAGACCTGCTCAAATATATGTTCAACCCCGAGCAGTTCCACCTGAAATCCGTCTTGCGCCCTGCCGTTTTCGTCCCCGAAGGCAAATCACTGGCCTCCCTTTTAAAAGAATTCCGCGAACAACGCAACCACATGGCGATTGTCATTGACGAATACGGCGGTACATCCGGCCTGGTAACCTTTGAAGACATCATCGAGCAAATCGTCGGCGACATCGAAGACGAATTTGATGAAGACGACAGCGCCGACAATATCCACGCCGTTTCTTCCGAACGCTGGCGCATCCACGCTGCCACCGAAATCAAAGACATCAACACCTTCTTCGGTACGGAATACAGCAGCGAAGAAGCCGATACCATCGGTGGCCTGGTCATTCAAGAATTGGGACACCTGCCCGTACGCGGCGAAAAAGTCATCATCGGCAGCCTGCAATTTACCGTCGCACGCGCCGACAACCGCCGTCTGCACACCCTGATGGCCACACGAATTAAAGAAAACACGGATAAACCATGATTATTCTGGATCACGTCTCCAAACACTATCAAACACGCGACAACAAAGACTTTGTCGCCGTCGAGCCGACCAGCCTCGAAATCAAACAGGGTGAAATCTTTGGCTTGATGGGCTATTCCGGCGCAGGCAAATCCACCCTGCTGCGCCTGATTAACTTATTGGAACGTCCGGATACAGGTACCGTCAGCGTGTGCGGCCAAGAGCTGACCGCACTCAACGCCACGCAACTGCGCCACGCCCGACAAAACATCGGCATGGTATTCCAACAGTTCAACCTATTGAGCAACCGTACCGTTGCCGAAAACGTCGCCTTCCCTTTAGAAATTGCCAAATGGCCGTCTAAAAAAATCCAAGCGCGTGTTGAAGAATGTTTGGAAATTGTCGACTTGCAAGACCGTGCCAACCATTACCCGTCCCAACTTTCCGGCGGTCAAAAACAACGTGTCGGCATTGCCCGTGCGCTGGCGCCGCAACCTCAAGTCATCCTCGCCGACGAACCCACTTCCGCCCTCGACCCCGCCACTACGCGCAGCGTTTTGAAATGTTTGGAAGACATCAACCGACGTTTCAACGTAACCATCGTCATCGTTACCCACGAAATGAGCGTTATCCGCCGCCTGTGCGACCGTGCCGCCCTCTTGGATAAAGGCCGTCTGCTGGAAATCGTTGAAGTACACGGCAACCAAATCCATGCCCAATCCAAAATCGGGCAAGAGCTGATTCGAGAGGACTAATATGGCAGATTTAACATTTGAAAGTGCTGTTGAGACCATCGTCAGCATGAAGGGCGAAATTATCCAAGCCTTGGGCGAAACCTTTATTATGGTCGGCCTATCGACTACTTTCGCCGTTATCTTCGGTACGATTTTGGGCGTATTGCTGTTTGTGACGTCAAGCCATCAGTTGCACTACAACAAACAGCTGAATTTGTTTTTGGACAACCTGGTCAACCTGATGCGCGCATTCCCTTTCGTCATCCTGATGATTGCCATGATTCCTGTTACACGCGCCATCATCGGCACGACCATCGGCCCGGTTGCCGCCTCATTGGTATTGAGCGTATCCGGCCTATTCTACTTCGCCCGTCTGGTTGAGCAAAACCTGCGCGAAGTACCCAGAGGCGTAATTGAAGCGGCCTCCGCAATGGGTGCCTCACCCATGAGCATCATCTGCAAAGTGCTTTTGAATGAAGCGCGCGCAGGTATGGTTTCCAGCATTACCGTACTGGCTATTGGCCTTTTGTCGTACAGCGCGGCGGCAGGTATGATTGGCGGCGGCGGTTTGGGCGACCTTGCTATCCGTTACGGCTACTACCGCTATCAAATGGAAGTCATCATCTTCATCGTTGCCATCCTGGTTTTACTCGTTATCCTGATTCAAGGTATCGGCAACAGATTGGCGCGCAAACTGGATAAACGTTAAACAAACCAGGCCGTCTGAAATGGACTTACTATTTTTCAGACGGCCTGTTATCTATTTAGAACATATTAGGATATACCAAATAAATCTACAAAAAACACCCTCATATTCCCAAAATAGATTTACAATTCCTCTTTTTTTGACGGCGGCAGCTTAAGGCCGTCTGAAACCGTTTTATCATCCATCTGGAGCAAAATATGAAAACCAACACATTCTTCAAAACCCTTTCTGCTGCTGCGCTGGCCATCGTACTGGCTGCCTGCGGCGGTCAAAAAGACAGCGCGCCTGCTGCCTCTGCTGCTTCTTCTGCCGACAACGGCGCAGAGAAAAAAGAAATCGTCTTCGGTACAACCGTCGGCGACTTCGGCGATATGGTTAAAGACCAAATCCAACCGGCTTTGGAGAAAAAAGGCTATAAAGTCAAACTGATCGAATTTACCGACTATGTGCGCCCCAACCTTGCTTTGGCTGAAGGCGAATTGGACATCAACATCTTCCAACACAAACCTTATCTGGACGACTTCAAAAAAGAACACAAACTGGACATCATTGAAGCCTTCCAAGTACCGACTGCACCTTTGGGCCTCTATCCTGGCAAACTGAAATCTTTGGACGAATTGAAAGACGGCGTCAGCGTTTCTGCACCTAACGACCCATCTAACTTTGCCCGTGCATTGGTTATGTTGAACGAATTGGGCTGGATTAAACTGAAAGCCGACGTTGATCCGCTGACTGCCTCTAAAAACGATATTGCCGAAAATCCAAAAAACATCCAAATCGTAGAACTTGAAGCCGCCCAACTGCCACGCAGCCGTGCCGACGTTGACTTTGCCATCGTTAACGGCAACTACGCCATGAGCAGCGGCATGAAACTGACCGAAGCCCTATTCCAAGAGCCAAGCTTCGCCTACGTTAACTGGTCTGCCGTCCGCACTGCCGACAAAGACAGCCAATGGCTGAAAGATGTAACCGAAGCCTACAACTCTGACGAGTTCAAAGCTTACTCACAAAAACGCTTTGCCGGTTACAAATACCCTGCGGCATGGGGTGAAAACGCAGCAGCAGGTGCTCAAGCCGAAGCCGCCTCTACTGCTTCTGCAACCAAATAAATCGCTCTTTGAAAAAAGGCCGTCTGAACGTTCAGACGGCCTTTTTCTATTGATTATCTCTTCTCAAAGCTCAAAATAAGTTTTTTGATTAACGCCAAATACTTACGTAATTCCCTTTTTAAAACCAAATCAATATGTTGTAAAAAAGTTCAATAAGAAATCATGTTTTTATTCAATAGAATCAATCACTAAATGAATTATTCTACTTTTTTATAATATTCACTAGTAATGTTCCGCTTATCCTGATATTATACCGTTCATCTAAAGACATCCGGTTATCTGCATTACAGACCGCTCATCTGAATTGCTTCAAACCACTTTGTCGGATTTTCCCATATATGTTGTGTTTCTCCGTATCGAAGGGGTTTGAGCGGTCGAAATACCGTTTTGCTTAGATATTAAAGCTTCGTGCTTTGAAATGAGTGAATTTTTGTTTTAAGTGTCGTAATCTCTTGCTAATTACTCCCAGCTGCAAGAGTTTCAGGGTTGCCCCTTGGGCAGCCCTTCTTTTTTTATATTTCATTATTTCAATATCTTAGACTTTCCCTTATTCATATATTCAAACCAACTGGCAAAACCATTCTTTTTCTCAATCTCAAATCTTCTTCAATTCATTATTCGGCATCACCAGCCAAACCTGTGCCTTTTTAACTTGGGCCGCTGCTCGGATGGCCGCTTCATCCATAATAGAAAATGCGGTAGAAAAAGCATCGGCAACCGCCGCACTCTCCGCCATGACGCTCATGCTTTTATAGCGCGGCTGGCTTCCGCCTGTGCGCGGGTCAAACAGATGGGTAAATTTGCCTGCCTCGTCCATTACCGTGCCATAGCCGCCCGATGTGGCAAACGCTTGATTTTTCATGGCAATAGTGGTCAGGATTTGGTCTTCTTGGTCGGGATTGCGAATGCTGACATTCCACTCGCGCTGGTTAGCATTATCAAAGCCGTAAATCTCCCCCATATCAATCAATGCCTGGGTAACGCCTTGCTGCTTCAACAATTCAGCTACTTTGTCGGTGATATAGCCCTGCGCAATGCCGTTGAGCGACAGGCCCATGCCTCTTTGGGCAAAACGGATTTCTTTGGTATCAAAATCGACTTTGTTGAAATCCACTAATTTGAGCGTGTCTTTGATACTGCGTTCAGATGGCGGCGTTTCGGTTTTAGGGTTTCGTCTGAAATGATCGGCATACAGATTCCACAATGGCTGAATGCTGGGATCAAATGCACCCTGCGTCAGCTGATGGATATCTCGGCTGATACTGAGCAGCTGTAAAAAATCAGATGGCGGATTTTTCAGACGGCCTTCTCGGTTTAAACGGCTGATCAGGCTGTCGTCCCGATACAGGCTGAAGATTTTTTCCAACCGTAAAACTTCCGCCAATACTTTGTTGACTAATATTTCTGCCTGCTTGCGCTCAACGCCGAACAAACGCAACTCCGCGCCCGAACCCAATGCAATGCCTCTCCAAATAACTGGCTGCTCTTCTTGATTTGGGCTGGTCGGATGAGTCGGTTGATTGGTTTTGCGGCTGATGGCAAAAGGAATGCCGACACCGGCGGCAAGGGTGGCAGCTATGGCAAGGAAACGGCGGCGCGTTAAAGGGGTGGACATAAAGTATTCCTTAGATTTTTTATCTTTACATTGAAAGCCGCATTCATTAAATCATCAATCGGCAGCTTCCAATACAAAGGCCGTCTGAAACTGTTTCAGACGGCCTTCTATTGATTGTTTTATTTGAAAATGTATTCGTCGGGCATCTCTGCAAAACCGACTACTCTGCCGCCTTTTTCTTTGGCGAATTTTTCAGCCTGAGCCTTGTCGGCAAACGGAAGTGCGTCTTCCGCACCCATGCCGCCGATAAAGCTGCTTTCGATGACGTAATAGGCTTTTTTCGCATCTATCCATTCGGCGTCAGCATTGGGTTTTTCCCAATCTTTGACTTTGCCCATATCGGTAACATAGATGACATGAATGCCTTTAGGCTCTTCGGGCAGCTTTGTATAACCGAACATCTGCTTAATGGTGGAAAACCAAACTGGTTTGTCAGGTTTGCCGTTCAAGAAGATTTGCGCTTTAGGGCCGTTGTGTTCGGTCAAATTCATGCTGCAGTAATGACCGACTGCGCTGTCGCTGATTTGTTGGGGCGCAGGCGGAGGGCTGTTATCCTGCTTACTGCAGGCTGCCAATGCGATGAGTGTGAAGGTTGTCAATAATATTTTTCTCATATTTGTCGCTTTCCGAAAATCCAGGCGGCTAAGACCAAAGGAATGATAACCCATAATACCTGCGCCGTCAGCAAAATAGGCATACTCAGGCTGATTTGATCGCTCAAACCTGCCATGCCGGCATACATGGCTGTATTTTCGTAACCCGTCAGGTTCAGCAGGCGATAAATGTCTGCGGGGTTGAACAGAAGAACGGTTTCCACTACAGGCGCGGTAATGACTTGTTCGGTATCGGCAACCAAAACACCCAAAAGCGCCATATCGAAAATAACGACAAAAAACAGCCATACGCCGATGGCGATACCGGCGGCTGTACCGCGTTCTTTAACTTTTGCGCTGATCAAATAGCCCATGGACAAAAAGGCTGCGCCAAGAATCACGCTGGCAGCAATCAAAAGGGCGAAAGGTTGCCATGCGGCAATATCAAAACCGCCGTTGGCAAGCTGAAGGGTAATACCTGCCAATCCGTAGCCTGCGGTGGTAGCAAGGGCAAGAATGATGAGGTGGCCGATAAATTTACCGGCAAGGATTTGGTTGCGCGAGATGGGGTAACTTAGCAACAACGCCATTGTACCGCGCTCGATTTCGCCGATCAGTGCATCATAAGAGAGCAACATCGCAATCAGCGGGATCAAGAAGATAGACAGGCTGGACAGACTGACTACAGTTACCGTCAAGGGATCAACCTTGACCGAACCGGTAGGCGAGCTGCCGAGAAAGCCTAATGACAGTGCCAATGCGGCAAGCAAAAGTGCGGCGGCAAGAACCCAACGGTTGCGCAGGCTGTCTCGGACTTCTTTGCCGGTAATAATCCAAACGGGGTTCATACGTCTTCCCTCTTCAAGAATTGCGCGTACATATCATCAAGTGTTGGCGTGTGGATATCGATGTAGGCAAGACTGCCCAAATCACCCAATTCGCTCAAAAGTCCCATACGCTCTTCGGCTTTACATTGCGCTTTATACGACAGGCCGTCTGAAAGCGGATGCCAACGCTCGCTCAACGGGCGCGCTTCTTTCAAGCGGACGTTGACGGTCAGCGGTAGACCGCTTTGAACATGCAACTCATCCATGCTGCCGTCAGCAACTTTCACGCCGTTTTTCATAACGATGATGCGGTCGGCGTGGCCGTCAAGCTCGGCCAGTGCATGGGTGCTGAGCAATACGGTTGCGCCGCGCCCATTGAGTTCGCGCACAACTTCGTAAAACATTTGACGTGAAGCCGGATCAAGGCCGGTAGTTGGCTCGTCAAACAATAAAACTTTAGGCTCGCCCAACAAGGCTTGTGCCAAAGCGAGGCGTTGACGCATACCTTTAGAGTAAGTGCCGACACGGCGGCGTGCGGCCTGGGAAATGCCGACACGCTCGAGCAATTCGCGGTTTTTACTCAGGGGCTGTTTTTTTAGTTTGGCATAGAAATCCATGGTTTCGATACCGGTCAATGAAGGGTGCAATGCAACCGTTTCAGGCAGGTAACCGATTTGGCTGCGACGCTGCGCCCCTGCTTTACTGCCGGTCGGCTCTCCCAAAAGCATCACTTCGCCCTCGGTCGGCGTAATCAGGCCGAGTATCAGCTTCATAATGGTAGATTTGCCTGCACCGTTGTGTCCTGCCATGCCGACGCTCTCGCCAGCCTTGAGAACCAGATCGACTTGGTTGACGGCCTTTTGGCTGCCAAACTGCTTGGTCACGTTTCTTAATTCAACGTGGTTGGTACTGCTCATGGATATTCCTCTAGTGAATGTTTCAGACGGCCTTTGATATTGGGCCGTCTGAAAGGTTACATATTGGCATTTCCGCCTGTCAACGCACCGTTTTCGGCATTACCCCATTCGGATTGGTGCGTTTTTGCTTCATGCAGCAATTCGTCCTTCATGGCTTCGTATTTGGTTGTCGTTTTATTGCGGACAGGGTTCATCAAAGGCTTGCTGTCAATTACGCCGCCGGGCAGGATGGCGGGAAATTGAGATTGCGCCCATTTGACAATGCTGATGGCAGGGCTGTTCATCAATAACCGGGCGACGGGTGCGCGCCAGATGATTTGGTCGATAATCCCATTGGGACGGTAGGCACTGTCGCCGAAGCCGTCGCCGTCAAGGTCAAAGGCGCTGTTATCGCTCCAATAGTTGCCGCGACCACCCTCGCCCCAATCAAGGAAACGGGTGCTGACGTATTTGACTTGGCTTTCGTTGTTGATAAACGAATTATTGAACAGGCTTGTGCCTTCAATGGCCGCGGTAAAGTGAATACCGATTTGACAGTTTTCAAAATGGTTGTCGAAAATTTTATTGTAGTTGGCATTGTAGGCAAACACGCATTTGCCTGCCTTGTTGATCACATTATCGTGAATTTCGGAATAATTGACGTAGTTGAGCATAATGCCTTGGTCGCGGCTGCCAACGGCAATGTTGCCATACACTTTCAGGCGTTCGGAAAACATCAGCACATAACCCATATTGTTGCCGACGGAGATATTGTTGCTGACTTCGCTGTCATTGGTGTACATATAATGGACGGCAAAGCGTAAGTCGCTAAAACGGTTGCCTTTGTAGGTATTATGGGTACTGGTATTTGAAAAAATACCGTCACGGCCTTTGGAAATATCGTTATCAATCACTTGCGCACCGGGCGCATTCCAGACGGTTACGCCGTTGCCGCGTTCGTTGACGCGCAGGGTTGCATCGCCGATGATTTTATTTTCCCGCACCATGGATTCTGCCGCACCGTGAATATACACGCCGACGGAATTGTCGACGATGTTGTTATGCTCCACCAGCGCGCGCGTTGCCGTCTCTTCTAAATAGATACCGGCATCCATTGCCGGCAAACTCATGCCGGAATGGGAAACGGTCAGATTGCGCAAAGTTACATCAGGCGCATGAACGGCAACCGTCCTCCCACTCCGGTCGCCGACAATCTTGGCGGAACGGTCGGCAGGACCTTCGATGGTAATGGGTTTGTCGATATAGAGTTTGGTTTTGTATATACCGGAGGCAAGCTTGAGCGTATCGCCGGCTTGGGCGCGCGCCAAAGCATCATTGAGATTGTCTTGTGCGGATACGTTGATGACTGCGGCAAAGGCCGTCTGAACCATGCTGCCAAGCAGCAATACGAGTGCGGCACGTTGCCATTTGGAACGATGGATTTGTGTGTGCGTCATAATCATATCTCTGTTTCAGACGGCCTGCTTGCCGCATGATAAACCGATGCGGAAACAGGTATTTTGGTGTTATAGCAAAGCTGTCTGATGATGGCTTTCATTTTGTGACCATATCGGCCGACAAACAACTTTGCTATAAAGGCCGTCTGAAAGAATGTTTTTTCAGACGGCCTGAAGAATTAAATCATCAAACCGAAATTATTTTGGTTTAACAATCATTTGGCCAGACATTTCCATGTGCAATGCGTGGCAGAACCATTGGCAGTAGTACCAGTGTACGCCTGGACGGACAGCTTTGAAGGTTACAGAAGATGTAGCTTGCGGGCCAATCTCCATAGCAATGCCATAACCTTCCAAAGTAAAGCCGTGAGTCAAGTCTTCAATGGTCTCAACGTTGGTTACATATACGGTAACTTCGTCGCCTTGGTTCACTTCAAATTGAGGAACGCTGTAAGCAGGCGCAACGGCAGTCATGTACACGCGTACTTTGTTGCCTTCACGTACGACTTTGGCAGCTTTTTCCAGCTCAACACCGTCTTTTTGAGCTTGTTCCAAAGCTTCTTGCCAGAACCATGGGTCTTTGCGGTCCCAAGTTTTGCTTGGGTTCACTTTAGACGCAGCAACCAAGCACAAGTCGTGTGGTTCGGCAAAAGTCGGATTGTCATGCACCAGACGCATTTCGTCGCCGGAGATGTCGATCAATTGGTCACACTCAGGTTTCAAAGGACCGGCATTCAAGAAGCGGTCTTTAGAGAACTTGTTCAAAGATACCAACCATTTACCGTCGGCTTCTTTGGTTTCGCCCATGGTAGTGTGGTTGTGACCCGGTTGATAGTGAACGTCGAGTTTTTGTTTGATCGGATCGATTTTCTCGCCTTTATAGGCTTTAATCGCGTCGTCGATGTTCCATTTCACCATTTGACTGTCGATAAACAATGTAGTATAGGCATTGCCGCGACCGTCAAATGCAGTGTGTAATGGGCCAAGACCCAGTTGAGGCTCGGCTACGACAACATCGCGCTCTTTGATTTTACCTGCAAACAAGTCATCCAGTTTGCTAACATCCAATACGGTAACGGTTGGAGACAGTTTACCGTTGAGCATGATGTATTTGCCATCAGGGCTTGCATTACAACCGTGAGGAGAGTTAGGAACCGGGATGTAACGAGTGTATGGAGAGTTGGCTTCCGCACGACCGTCCAACATTTTTACGCCGTTAACTTCTTTGAAGTCGCCTTTTTTGATGCCTTCTTCGATGGCGGCCAGGTTAAATACTACACACCAGTCTTGTTCGTTAGAAGATGCACCTTGTACAGTCAGAGCGCGCTCAGAGTTATAGCAGGTAGAGAAAGAGTATTTACCTTGGTAGTCGGCATCGCCATTATCCAAGTTACCGTCTACCAATACTTGCCATGCGATGTCCATGGTTTCGCCATCAACTGCAGTATAAACGGCATTCCAAGTTTTAGGATCATCCCATTTGCCTACGCCGTCAACAGGAACGATATGCTCACCGTTGGCAAATACGTAGCCAGTTTTCGGATAGCGTTGAGGACGCAGACCGTGGATACCTGAAGCATTAGGAATATCGATGATTTTATCAGTTTTCATCACATCCAAGCGGATACGGCAAACACGGGTGTTTGCTTTATCGTTGGCGTAAGCATAACGGCCATCGTAAGTTTGGTCGGTGAAAGACAAGTGCGGGTGGTGCAAGTCGCCGTTAGGGTAGCAACGCAGACCGCTGTCTTGCAGGAATTTACGGGTTTCCGGCGTAATTTTTTCATTCAAAATACGCAGGCTCTCGTTGGTACGACCCCAACCGGTAGCGCTGTCCATATTGAACACAGGGATACGCATCAACTCACGCATAGAAGGTACGCCGATCAAGCGCATTTCACCTGATTGACCGCCTGACAAGAAACCGTAGTATTGGTCAAGTTCGCCTGGACCAACTTCGGAAGTTTGTTTGCCCGGTTCGGCAGAATGAGCAGCGGCTTTTTCGGCAGGTGCAGCACCGGAAGCAGCAGCTTTATCACCCTCGCCGTTAGAGCAACCGGCCAAGCCCAACAAACCGGCACCAGCAATACCCGCACCGGAAGCAGCGGCAGTACCTAAGAATGAACGACGGCTTAAGCCGTTTTGTTCTAATTTTTCGTCTGACATACGACACTCCTTGGATAAAATCCGGCGGCCGATTTTTCAGACGGCCTGCCGATGAAAAACTTTCTAAGTCAGGCTGCCGATACAGCCCTCTTTTTTTATTGATAAATTACTACTTGTCGACACTGATTGCCGATTCTTTTTTAACAAACTGGACGACTTGTTCTTGAGCATTTTGCGTCACTGCCGCATCATGCTGTTCAGCTTTTGCCGCCGCTTGTTTTTGTTTTTTCTTATTCGTTGCCACTACTTGGGGACAACGCGTATCGTGATGATACATTACCTGACAATGCAGACATTGGATACATTCGTTCGGATGAATGTCGCCTTCAGGTGCGATTGCCTGTACGGGACATTCGTGTGTACAAATCTGGCATGGGTTACCGCACATTTTATAACGGCGCAGCCAATCAAACACACGGAAGCGGCCCGGCAATGCAATACCTGCACCCAAAGGACACAGATAACGGCAGAAGAAACGTTCGATGAACAAGCCTGCAATCAGCAAAGCGGCGGCGAACAGAACAAACCACCATTCACGCATGAATTTCAAAATAATTGCAGTTTTGAAAGGCTCAATTTCAGCAAATTTTTCAGCCGTACCCAAATCGTACAGGGAAATTGCCAGCAAAGCGAAGAAAATTACATATTTAATCGCACTCAGACGGGTATGCAACAAGTGTGGCACTGTAATTTGTTTCAGACCCAATTTTTTAGCGATACGGTTGGTTAACTCTTGCAATGCACCGAAAGGGCACAGCCATCCACAGAATGTACCGCGGTTCCACAACAGCATGGTCGCCGCTGTAAAGAGCCACAGAATGAATACCAGCGGATCCATCAGGAAAAATTCCCAGTGGAACTCAGTCAAAACAGCTGAGAACAACGTCAAAGTATTCACTACCGATAATTGTGCCTGAGCATACCAGCCGATATAAAACAGCGTAAAGGTCAGGAAACAGAGACGGAATCGGTCATACCATTTTTCGTAACGGACAATCCAATCTTGGAACAGGAATACCAACAGAAGAATTGTCAAAGCAATACCGACAACCACGATTTGACCTTGTTTGGCTTTCCAAACCTGTTTCCAAAGTTGGTTGGATACGCCTTCCTCAGCCGTTGCATCTTCTGCAATACCTGTACTTTCTTCCGGAGCAGAGGCTGCCACAGCCACCGGCTCAACCGGTGCACTAATTTCAACCGGCGGTGCTTTAGGATCGTCAACGTAGTAGCCTTTTGGCAATTCGTAATCCAAATCTGCAGTTACGAAAGCCTTATCGTTAACACTCAACACACGTTGAATCATCAGTTGTAAACGCCATGGTTCAGCACCATCAAATTCCACACCTTCGGGGATAGTGAACCAAGAAACTTCTTTAAATGCAGGCGCACCTTCGGCGGATAAAGCAACTACACGTTCATGTTGCGCATCGGTAAAGCGGAAGCTGGTATCGCCTTGAATCATTTCAATACGGTCAAAGATACCACCGCGAACATAACCCGAACCTTTCCAAGAATAGCGACCTTCGCCGGCCACCATCACGGCTTCTTGGCCAGGTTTCAAACGTTTTTGCAGGTTGTTCCAACCGGCTTCACCTAAAAGGCTTTTACCGATGGAAGGCTGGCTGACCAAGGCAACATACAGATCAATAAATGTATCGTTACCATCACCCTGCTCCGCATGATCTGCCACACCTGCTTTACCGCTTTTCTCAAACAGTTTATTGATTTCGTCGATAGAAATATGCAGATGACCGACGGCTTTTTGTTCCAAAAGCGCATTCCATGACAGGATATCTTGTTTGTCTTGATTGGCAACACGACGCGGACGGGTTTGAACGGCAGGCTCGGCAGACTGTTCGTCGGAAGCAGCTGCCGTACCGGCTTGAACTGCTTTATCTGTACCCAAATGATATTGATGGATTACTGCTTTAACAGAGCGCTGAATACTGTCATTGATGACCATCAGGGTCACAGTCGCACCACTAATAATATCCCCTGGTGCAACACCTGGTTGAGGCGGGTTTTTAATAAAATTTAAGCCGATATATTTGTCAATGAATTTATCGACACGGGATTGCGGGATACCGATCAGCATAATCGGCTCATGGTGCTCAACCAATTTTGCGCCGGCAATAGTGCCATCATTGGCCAATGCAACCATCGTATCGATCGGTTTGCTCGAATAACCGCGCGTATTGACCACGTCAGTCGTGATATAAACCAAGCCAAGCTGCTCTTCGCCCTTGTACACGCGAGCAACCAAGGGCTTACCTTCAGGCTTACCGTAGCGGTCAGCACCTGGGAAAATTTCAGACGGCTGAACTTTTGCCAAGAAATCAGGCAAGCGTTCCGCGTAAGCAGGCAGGCTTACCATCATCACGAAAAATACAGCAAACAGCATAAGGATTCGTTTCCAAATGCCACTTAAGCACTTCATTTCAAGACAGGACATGGCTATTCCCGATATATCGATACTCTAAACACTTATATTATATGAATCATCTATCAGCAATAATTTGATTAAAATCAAGTTTACAAATCTTAAAACCAGATTCTACATACTAATAATACTTTAGAACTACATTAGATGAACCTTTTATTATTAGGCATGAAACATAGGAAAATCAACTCAATCCAAGAATCATCCCCATATTATTAACTTATTTATAATAATACTCAAAACAATTTCTGAAATTTCATTTAGCATATATTAAATAGAATAGAACCTGACTTAAATTTCCATAGGCCGCCTGAAAACGAATATCGAAAATACTTTAACCTACCCCTACAATGACAAAATACATTTCTTACAAAAACAAAAAGAGCCTATATAAAACAGGCTCTTTTTTCAGACTAATCTTAAGTCAGATTAGAATTTGTGACGCAGGCCAACAGTACCAGCAGTTTTCTCGTATTTGTAGTCGCCTTTGCCTTCTTTCAACCAGCCGGCAGACAACAGGGCAGAAGTGCGTTTAGAGAAGTCGTAGTCAGCACCAACGATAACTTGGTTGTAAGCGCTATTTTTTTGTTTTACGCCATCTTCTTTAGCTTTGAAGCCGTGAGCGTAAGAAACACGAGGAGTTACGTTGCCGAAGCGGTAAGCAGCAGTTGCACCAACTTCAGTACGTTCGTTTTTCTTAGCACCAGCTACGTCAGCTTTGAAGCCTTCGTATTGACCTACAACAGCAACCATCAGGTTGTTAGCATCGTAACCAGCAGTCAGACGGTGTGCTTGGTGATCTTTGTAAGCACCAGCAGCCAAAGTAGTGTTGCCGTTGAATGCATCCAAGTAGCCAGCATCCAAGTCAGCACGTTTAGCATAAGAACCAGCATAGCGACCGAAGAAGCCAGAGTTTTCGTAGTTCAGGCCCAAATCGTAAGATTCACGGCTTTTCACAGTGTGAGTGTATTTATCGCCAGGGTTAGCATTGTCGCGAGGTTGGTATTGTACGCTTGCACTGAAACCACCAAATACAGGAGTGTCGTAACGTACAGATACTTTACGAGTATCTACACGTTTAATTTTACCCAGTTGCAGAGCATCTGCGTTAGCGGCACCAGATTCCCAAGGGTCGAAGCTGTCGCTACTGTCTTTCAGAGCAGTGTTCAGGTTACCGGCACGAACTTTACCGAAACCACCTTCCAAACCAATGAAAGATTCACGGTTAGCAAAACCAGAGTCACCACCGGCGATAGAAGTGTTTTGTTCAACTTGCCAAATAGCATTCAAGTTGCTACCCAAGTGTTCGTGGCCTTTGAAGCCGATGCGAGAACCGTAGTCAGCAATCTCAGTAGCAGTTTTAGAAGTAGCTTTACCCACTTTTACTTTAGAAATTTCAACGCCGGCTTTAACTTGACCGTACAGAGTCACATCAGCCATAGCTGCAACAGGCAGAGCTGCCAAAGTCAGAGCAATCAGAGATTTTTTCATTGCTGTATTCCTTTTCTATTGTGAAGAAATAACTTAAGCAGACCGGACAATCCGCTTAGGCTTACATTATCGCTGGAATCAGCGATTCCATGACTGTTACTATAATTGCTCCTCTCTAAAAAAACAAACTTTATTCAATCCACCCCCACCACCCTTGAAACCCAGCAAAGGCAAACACAGCCTAAAAAAATGAAATTTATTATTTAAAATCAATGATAAATTTCTTTTAAAACCAATTGTGCATTTTTACAACACTTTATTAATTTACACATCAATCCAGCTATTTTGTTGCTTTTATACCAACAATCCGCCAATTAGGCCGTCTGAAAAACGTTACCCGAAACATTCATCCACTCAGGCAGAGGCAGTCTTACCACCCCAAACTCATCAGGATAATCAACGCCTGTCAAATATAGACCGTCAGACATAAAGGTCGGAGGCGCTTTCAATCTGCTTCTTGCATAAAAGATTGACTGAAATTCATCCACACTAATCCTACCACTTCCCACATATACCAATGCGCCCATAATATTGCGCACCATATGATGCAAGAATGCATTTCCATGCAAATCAAGGCACAAATAACGAGGAGTCCCACTAATACTTGCCCTATATAGCGTTTTTATAGGCGATTTTGCCTGGCACTCAGCCGCACGAAAGCTGGAGAAGTCATGTTCACCCTCCAATAAAGCAGCAGCCTGCCTCATCAGATTTAAATCTAATTTCAAATGTGTCCACCCCACCCTGCCAACCAACAACGGAGAACAAACCGGAGATGACTCCAGCAAATAACGGTAATGCCGGCCATAAGCATCAAATCGAGCATTAAAATGAGGTGCAACTTTTTGCGCAAGCAATACAGCCACACCGTCAGGCAAATGCGCATTGACTCCACGCACCCACGCTTGCTCCGGACGGCTTACAGATGTATCAAAGTGTACGACCTGAGCTGTCGCATGTACACCCGTATCTGTCCTTCCTGCAACAATAGTATTAATCTGCTCTCCTGCTATTGAAGTTAATGCCTGCTCTAAGGCCGTCTGAACAGTCGGCAAATCTCCAGCCTGTTTTTGCCAACCATAAAAACGACTACCGTCATAAGAGAGGGTCAAAGCCCAGCGCTGCACCAGATGTCCTGTTGTATTTACTTGTTCAGTCATTTCTTATACTTCTTGTAAATTGATATTGTTGCCTACGCTCAAGTAACAAATATTAAAAAGGCGTGATTAACACACGCCTCCATTTTGTATTTCAGACGGCCTTCATCTTCAACCATCATATAAAGCTGAAATCTTACCCAACCAATAATAGACTCAGATAAAATCTTGCTTTTTAATTTACCATAAAAAAGATGCCGTCTGAAACGGCATCTTCATTTGACTAGCACTTACGCGCCAAGTTCTTTCATCAGTTTTTGGGCTTTATGCAGAATATCGCCTTCAGCCTCCTCAATCAGCCCTTGCAATGTTTCTCGAGCCGCTTCAGGATCACCGATTTCGATATACATCTTAGCCAAATCATATTTGGCTTCAAGCGGTGCAGTCATGCCAACTGATTCTGAAACAAAGCCTCTTTCACTATTGCTTTTATCGGCGGCTACTGAAACATCTTCAGCTCCCCATTCCAATGCACCTTCTTCAATCACAAACTCAGAAGCAGCTTCTTCTTTCTCTACTTCTTCTTTGGTTCCTTGAATTTGCAAGTCTTGATCTTGCTTGATCTCGAATGGCAACGCATGGCCGTCTGAAGCTTCAGGGGTTTCTACCGTAAACTCGAGTGGCTCTTCATTTCTTGACTCGGAGACTTTTTTCTCTGCCGCCAAATCAAACTCAGCAAATGTATTTGCCTGCTCTTCTTTACGTTCAGGCATAACAACGGATACCGGCTGATATGGATTTTCTGGTTCAGGTTCGTACACGCTTTCTGTTGATTCGATATTGTCCCAATCAGCATGGCGACGTTGTTCTGTCTCAACATCATGCGTTACTGCACCTGAAAGAATACCTGCCTGACTATTGTCAATCTTACCTAAATCAAGTTTGACATCATCGATATTGGAAGATTCTTCTACTTCATTGATAACCACATCATCTTCAAAATCGTCTTCGATAAGCAGGCCATCTTGAGTTTTTTCAGACGGCATTACTTTAGTTGCAGCAACCGCAGCAGCTGAAGCAGCAACATCTTTCTGTACAGCCTTCTCTTCATCCATACGGCTTACAGGTGCTGCTTCAGGCTCGTCTTTACGTTTACCCGCAGCTTTTAACAACAACCAAGCAGCAATAAGGGCTGCACCGCCTGCCAATAACCATTTCCATAAATTGCCATTTGATTCGCCCTCTGTTTGCTCCGCGATAGAATCAGTGGTTGCAACAGACTCAGAAGCCACTACATTCTCTTGAGCATCAGAAGAAGCCATAGCTTCTTGAATATCGGATGCAGGAACAGTCGATGCGGCATTTTCATTAACCGCTGCAGATGCTGCTTGTTCTGTTTGTTCAGCTGAAGCTTGTTTTACTTCTTCCTGTTGCTGTGTATTTACGCCAGCATCTTTAACCTGGGCTTCAGTTTGAGCCTCAGGCTGAACAACAGGTTTTTCTGTTTTAGCCTCTGTTGCATTAGCGGTTTCATTGGCTTTTTCTGTTGCCGTATTAGTTTTAGCAGGAGCAGAAGCAGCCAAACGTTGCAATTCGCTACGGTTTGGAATATTCAGCACCTTACCTGCCAACATACGGTTGGCATTGTTATCGATAAACACATCCGGATTGGCATTAACCAATGCTTGAATGGTTTGATCCAAGGTCATACCTTGCGGACGGATGCTGGACGCAATGGCAATCAGGGTTTCACCCGTACGCACCAAATGCTGTCTACCTGAACGTGCAGCTGTGTCGTTTTTAGCAGAGGCCGTCTGAACTTGTTTTTTCTCAGCCTTACGCTGCACATCCTTACGCGCTTGAGCTGCCTGATTACCTACTGCTTTATTGTTTTTAGTTGCAGGCTGTTGGGCATTGCGTGTCGGCTCGAAGGATTGGGATTCGGCAGTTTGACGGGGGCGGACGGATGCCGCATCTTTAGCGTCGTATCCGGCCGGATCGATGATAGCAGTGTATTCACGCGATTGCGCGCCGACACCTACTTGGAAAACCAAAACAGGATCTTTGATGGCTTTAGAGGAACGAATGGTAACGACTGCCTTATCGCCTGATTTGCGTACCGCCGCGCGCAAATTACCATTTGAAATAGTGGCCTTACCGCCATTAAGCAGAGCCTGAGCTTCCTCGCCAGTCACAGTGATACTGCCTGTAAAAGGCTCACCCAAATGAGATTGAACGTTCAAACCGCCCAAACCTGCAGAAGCGCTGAGCGATGTCATTAAAGCGATAGAAGCTGTAATTAATTTAATATTGTGATGTTTTTTCAAAACTGATCCCCTGTTCGGAAATTATGGTACTAACCAATGTGCGCGCATTTAACCATATATTTACTAGATATTACGTCATGATATATTTTTAACCCATTTCTGCCAAGCAATACAGGCTATTCAGCCTGAAATTCCTTGGTAAATCTATTACTTTTGCATGCTTGTGTTTCTTTTTTACAAATTTCGCCAACCCAAAACAAATATCTCATATGGATATATGTGGTATTAAAGTCATGGGGAAAGGTGCAAAAAAACACATCTCCCTGTATGATTAGCATTTACTCAATTAGTTTCATCATTAATATATGAAGGTTTTGAGCGACTTATTCGCCGTATTCTTATTTTTCATCACATACATCATCACCAAAGACATGATTGCCGCAACGGCTGTTGCGGTTATAGTCGGTATTGCCCAAGCTGCGCTGACCTTTTGGAAACACCGCAAACTGGACACCATGCAATGGGTCAGTCTGATTTTGATTGTCTTTTTTGGCGGTGCAACGATTCTGCTGAAAGACAACCGCTTTATCATGTGGAAACCGACCGTTCTGTTTTGGATCGGCGCAATCGTCATGCTGTTTAGCCATCTTGCCGGTAAAAACGGGCTAAAAGCCGTGATGGGTAAAGAAATGCAGCTTCCTGATTTTGTATGGACGCGCCTGACTTATGCATGGATTGGCTTCCTGATTTTTATGGGGGCTGCCAATCTCTTTGTCTTTACGTATTTTCCAGACCAATGGGTCAATTACAAATTGTTCGGCACATTGGGTTTCACAATCATTTTTTCTATCGCACAGGGCATGTATCTGATGCGTTTCCAGCCTAAGGAGGATCAATAATGGAATATTTCATGCTTTTGGCCACTGATGCCGAAGATGTCCACGAAGCACGCATGGCAGCCCGCCCTGCTCATTTGGCACGCTTGGAAGAATTGAAAGCGCAAGGCCGTCTGCTGACTGCCGGCCCCAATCCTCTACCAGACAATCCGGAACGCGTTTCCGGCAGCCTGATTGTGGCTCAATTTGAATCTTTGGACGCAGCACAAGAATGGGCTGAACAAGACCCTTACGTCGATGCCGGCGTATACGCAGAAGTATTGATTAAACCCTTTAAAGCCGTGTTCAAATGAGCAATATGCGTCAAATTATCGAGGAACGCCTGCAGGCACTTGAGCCTGAGTTCTTCGATTTTGAAGATGAGAGCCATCTGCACGCCGGCCATGCCGGCAATAAAGGCGGCGGGCATTATGCGATATTGGTGGTCAGCAACGCATTTGAAAATATCGGTCGCCTCCAGCGGCAACGTATGATTAAGCAGCTTTTGCAAGACTTGTTTTCAGACGGCCTGATTCATGCACTCAGTATCAAAGCGGCCACGCCGGACGAATACTTCCATTAAGATTACTACTTAAACTTTGATTTCTAATCATTAATTTATTTCCAATCATTATTTAAAAGAGAAATACGATGAAAAAAACCTACTTTGCTTCAGCCTTGATGCTTGCCCTGACTACCGGCACCCTGTTTGCCCAAACTTTGGTGACCGTCAACGGTCAAGCCATCGACAGCAGCGTTATCGATGACCAAGTTGCTTCCGTACGCGCCAGCAACCCGAACGTTCAAGACACTCCTGAATTGCGTCAAATGCTGACTGAACGCCAAGTTATCAGCACTGTTGTTACCCAAGAAGCTAAAAAATTAAAACTGGATCAAAGCGCTGAATTCAAAACTGCATTGGAGCAAGCGCGTGCCGATGCCGCCAAGCAAGGTGCAGATAAAAAAGCCACATTCAAAACCGAATGGGCAGTTTTCGAAAATGATTTGTTAGGCCAAGCTTTCGCGGCGCATATCGTCCGTCAATATCCTGTTCAAGAAAAAGATGTCAAAGCCGCTTACAACGACTTCAGCAACTTCTATAAAGGTACTCAGGAAGTCCAAATGGGCGAAATCGTGACTGACAGCAGCAGCAATGCCCAAAAAGCCATTGCCGATTTGGATGCGAAAAAAAGCTTTGTTTCGGTATTGAACCAATACTCAATTGACGAAGCGGCCAAAAAAGCCGGCGGTATCCCTAAAGCTTATGTTCCGCTTAAAGATTTGCAAGAATCAGCGCCTCCGCTTTACGCAGCTGTCAAAGACCTGAAAAAAGGTGCGCACACTAAAACGCCGCTGCAAAACGGTAATTTGTACGCCGTTTTCTACGTCAATGACCGCCGTAACGTTACCGTACCTTCTTACGAAGCCTCTAAAAACGAGATTGGCAGCGACTTACAGGCAGCCCGTGTTGATGCGGCCATTCAATCATTGCTGAAAAAAGCCAGCATCAAAGTCAACAAATAATATAACGTGCCCGCCGTGATAACGGCGGGCAATAAGGAACTCACATGAACATCAAGCCCAAAACTGCCGTTTTGGCTATCCTCGCCCTATCAACCATCGGCTTGGCAACTGCCAAAGCACCTGAAATCGATCCCGCCCGTATCGACAGCATGGTTGCCGAAGTATTGAGACAAGCCGATCAACATCCCAACCAGACTGCCAAACCCGATGGTCAGGCAATCCGCAAAGATGTGGTTACACGTTTGCAGACTTTGGAAATTTTGAAAAATGAAGCCATCCAGGCTGGTTTGGACAAAGATGCAGAAGTGCAGAATCAGCTTAAAAACGTTGAAGCTGAGTTTTATGCCAACCAATACGCTGCTTATCTAGAACGTCAAACCGCGGTTGACGATGCTGAGTTGCGCCGTTTCTACGACCATCAAACACGCATTATCAAGCTGCAACAAGTCAGCTTTGCTTCAGCCGACGAAGTACGCGCCGCGCGAGAGCTGCTGCTAAAAGGCTTGTCATTTGAAGAGCTGATGAAACGCTATCCAAACCCCGAACAAGAGTTCGACGGCTTCATCTCTCCGCAGCAGCTCTCTCCTCAACTGGCTACCGCTTTTGCCGACATGAACCGAGGCGATGTAACGCATGAGCCGATTCAAATGGAAAACCGTTTTTATCTGTTTAAACTCAGTGCAGTAGAACACGATCCCAATGCCGAACCTTTCGAACTGGTACGCAATCAGATTGCCCAAGCTGTTAAACGACAAAAAGTCGAGAATCAGATCGAACGTATCTTAAAAGAAAACGGCATTAATCCGTAAATTGATTCAATGGTTTCAGGCCGTCTGAAACCATACTCCAACCCAAAGGGCGTGTCTTTTACGCCCTTTTTTACAAACTTCTTTTATTCAAAAACATCATGCGCGCTGTTATCCAAAAAGTTACCCAAGCCAAAGTTGACGTTTTGTCCGAAAACTCCTGCGAAACCTGCGGCAAAATCGACAACGGATTTATGATATTGCTCGGCGTTACCCACACCGATACAGAAACAGACGCCAAATACATTGCGGATAAAACCGCCAACCTGCGTATCTTTGAAGACGAAAACGGCAAATTAAATTTATCGCTCAAAGATGTCGGTGGCTCGATATTACTGGTTTCCCAGTTTACCCTTTACGCTGATGCGCGCAGCGGCCGCCGCCCATCTTTCTCCAATGCTGCCCCTGCCGAACAAGCGGATAAGCTTTATCAATATACCGCGCAACTTTTGCGCAAACATGGATTGACTGTCGAAACCGGCAGATTCCAAACCCATATGCAGGTTTCCCTTTGCAATGACGGGCCGGTTACCTTATTGCTTGACTCGCAAAAAACATTCTAAATCCCATCAAAAAAGGCCGTCTGAAATATTTCAGACGGCCTTTCCATTTCTGATCATTACTAAATCAAGCCTTGCGCTTTCACCCAGTTCACAATATCTGCCTCAACGGCTTCAGGCGAACCCGGATTGTCAATTTTAACGCCGTACTCATCCGCACCCAGCTCTTCCAAAATCTCCAGCTGCGAATCCAGCATTCCGGCTTTCATATAATGCCCCTGACGCGACAGCATACGTTCAAGATTGATTGCTTGAGGCGGAGTCAGATGAATAAAAGCCACCTTCCCTTCTGCACCACGCAGAATATCGCGATAGTGATGCTTGAGTGCGGAACAAGTAACAATGGAATATTTTTCCCCGTTTTTTGCCTGCTCTGTCATCCAGTCACGCAAATTGCCCAGCCAAGGATAGCGGTCTTCGTCCGTCAACGGAATACCGGCACCCATTTTGTCGCGGTTGGCTTGAGTATGGAAATCATCGCCTTCGGCATATGGGCATTGGTTGAGATGTTTTTGCAAAGACAATGCGGCAGTGGTTTTACCGCAACCGCACACGCCCATCATGACAAAATGTGTCGTCATTTTTCTACTCCTTGTTTATCTAGATTTTAACGGTATTTGAAAACAGGCGGATTGTGTTATCTCAAAAACACTATCCGCCGGCCATTTTCGATTAAACCAAGATAAACAACACTGACGATAAAGCAAAACCGATGAGTGCGATAAGTGTTTGGTTGACCGTCCATGTCTTCAAGGTCGTCGGCACATCCATATCCAACAGACGGCCGACAAGCCAGAAGCCTGAGTCGTTAAAGTGGCTGCAACCAACGGAACCTGCCGCCGTCGCCAATACCACGCAAGTAATCTGCCAATCGCTGAAACCTGCCGCCGCAACGGCCGGTGCCATCAACGCGGCAGCGGTAGTCAGGGCAACAGTCGCAGAACCTTGCGCAATACGCAAAGCCAAAGCTACCAAGAAACAGCCCAGTAAAACAGGAATACCCAAGTCAGCCATGCTGTCGGCCAAAGCCTTACCGATACCGGAAGCACGCAATACGCCGCCGAACATACCGCCTGCACCGGTAATCAAAATAACCGAGCAAACCGGGCCCAATGCGCCATCAATGGTTTTCTCCAAAGCGCTGGCTTTTTCACCACGTTTACTGCCCAATACATACAGGGCTACCAAAACAGAAATCAGCAAAGCAATTGGTGTCGAACCGAGCATTCGTGCAAACTGCACCCAGCCTTCATCCGCACTGACCATTTTCTCGCTGATCAGAGTAGACAAACCAGTATTCAAGAAAATCAACAACATAGGAATTAGCATAATGCCAATGACCGTAGATGCCTTTGCAGGCGCTTTCGGTTGGTCGTTATCTTGCGTACCGCCGCTGAGCAAATCAGGAACGGGCACATGAATGCTGCGGCCCAAAATCTTACCCAATAAATAGCCGCTGAAATACCAAGTAATCAAGGTAACAGGCAAACCCAAAATCAGCAGTTGACCAATATTTGCGCCATAAAATTCAGAAGCTGCAATCGGGCCGGGATGTGGCGGCAGGAAGACGTGCATGACGGAAAATGCGCCAATAGATGCCAACGCATAGGGCAAAACAGTTTGCTTCATGCGGCGTGCCGTTGCAAACACAATCGGCAACATCACCACCAAACCGGCATCAAAGAAAATCGGAAAACCGAAAATCAAAGAAGCCACGCCTAAGGCAAACGGCGCACGATTCTCACCAAAAATCCGAATCAGCGCATCTGCCAAAGACTGAGCACCGCCGGAAGTTTCCACCAAACGGCCAAGCATTGCACCCAAACCAACCAACAACGCCACGCTGCCAAGTGTACCGCCGAAGTTTTTGACCAATACATCATTAACAATGCTGCCCATAGGCAGACCTGTTACGATGGCAGTCAGCAAGCTGACCAATACCAACGTCAGCAAGGCATGAACGCGCAGTTTTACAATCAAAATCAAGATCAGCAAAATCGCTGCCGCGGCGATACCGAGCAAAGTACCGGCACTCAGCGTTTGAGTCCATCCATCCATTTTGAAGCCTTTCTCTGTAAGAAAAATACAAACTTATTAATGTTTCTTAACACACGTAGATAAGATAACACATTTCACTATGGATTCATACGGCTGGATTTAGTCAAAATATAAACTTCTCTTTTTCAAAACCCTTTTTGTAAGATGCTTGATAAATAAGGATTACAACGAAAAACAAGGGTGACAAAAAGGCCGTCTGAAACGTAGTTAATTTTCAGACGGCCTGACATCATTCTTCTCGATAAAATAGAAACGAATATTTTTTCAATTACCTAAAATCAAGTATTTTCGGCTTATGCCTTGGTAAAAATCACCCCATTTCCCAAACGTAATTCCGGCAGTTTGGTATTAAAATCCAGCCCATTGAGGCATGAGGGACTGTTACGCATTACTGCTTCGATTTCGGCAAAATCCTCGGTCAAAAATTTTAGCCGAATCAAAAGAATCTGGACAGTAATGTTTTACGATTCCCCGAACATTCATCATGCTTTTTCTTAAAAACTGAAAGTGCCATGATACAAAGGCCGTCTGAAAAATTCTTCAGACGGCCTTGATTCTTAAACTTCTGCCGGTGGTTGCGGTGTATCCTCATCTTCCTGCTGCGTTTTCGCTTTGGCAAAACGGCTGAACCAAATACCAGCTTCGTAGAGCAGAATCAGCGGAACGGCAAGCAGGGTTTGGGAAATTACGTCAGGCGGCGTGATGATTGCGGCCACGATAAACGCACCGACAATCACATACGGACGCGCATTCTTAAGCTGTGCAGTCGAAACAATGCCCATTTTGGCAAGCAACACCACAACGACGGGAACTTCAAACGTCGTACCGAATGCAACAAACATGCCCAAAATAAAGGACAGGTATTTATCGATATCGGTCGCCATATTGACACCGACAGGGGTTACACCGGCCAAGAATTTGAAAATAACGGGAAATACCAGAAAATAGGCAAACGCCATACCAACAAAGAAGAGCGTCACGCTGGACAACACCAGCGGCGTAATCAAACGCTTTTCGTTTTGGTATAAAGCCGGGGCGACAAACGCCCAGACTTGATACAGCGTGTGCGGCAACGACAGCAGAAACGCCGCCATCAAGGTAACCTTTACCGGCACAAAAAACGGCGCGATCACATCGGTCGCAATCATGCTGGTATCTTTAGGCAGATTGGCCATCAATGGTTCGGCAACAAAAGTATAGAGCTGCTGGGCAAACGGCATCATGCCCAAAAAGCAGACAACGATACCGATGACGATCCACATCATTCGGCGGCGCAGCTCGAGAAGATGCTCGATAAGCGGTTGGACGGGTTGTTCGTGTTGAGGTTCGGACACCGGTTGACTCACTTTTTACTTACGGACGCGCAGTTTGGGCTTGGCGTGGAATTTCGGGCGCATATCGCGTTTGCGGCTCATCGCCTGCTTACGCAAAGAAGTCGTATGCAGCGGAGGAACATCGGCAGCAGGAGCTTCGACATAGCTGACTTCAACCGCCGGTGCGGGGGAAACCGATGCGGTCAAATACTCACGCCAAGCGCGGTCTTGCTCGGACTCGGCATTTTCAGCTCCGACAGGCTCTTGAGTTTGCGCTGCTCCACCCTCTTCAGGAACTTGGGCCGCACTTTCATTTTCAGTGCTGCTTGAAGCCAAATCAGGCAGAGGATTACCGAACTCGTCCACGCCAAAATCAGCTGGCGTTTTTTGTTCGGGCAGGCGCTCCCAAGGCTTGAGGCCATCTGAAATATCATTCAGATTTTTTTGTGCATCATCGCCTAAGTCTTTGATACCGTCGCGAAACTCCGAAGCGGCGGCTTCAAATTCCTGCTTCACCTTGCGCAATTCGTCCAACTCAGCCTGAGTATTGAGCTCCTGCTTGACGTTGTTGACGAAGCCTTGCAATTTGCCGACCAAACGCCCGGCCGTGCGCGCGGCTTGCGGCAGACGTTCTGGACCCAGCACTATTAGGGCGACAACGCCGACCAGCAGCAATTCGCCCAAACCGAAATCAAACATGGATTATGCTTTGTCTTCGTCTTTTTTGTGTTCGATGACTTCGTCTTTTTTGGCATCTTTGCCGTCTGTACCTTCATTCAGGCCTTGTTTGAAGTCATGCACTGCACCGCCGAGGTCTTTGCCGACATTGCGCAATTTTTTGGTACCGAATACCAAAACGACGATAATCAGTACGATAATCCAGTGCCAGAGAGAGAAGCTACCCATGATAAATCCTTGAATTTATTAAAAATAGATGATAGTTATGCAGGCGTACCCATGATATGTATATGCAGGTGGAATACTTCTTGTCCACCGCCTTTGCCTGTGTTGATCAGGGTTTTGAAACCGTCGGTCAAACCTGCCTCTTGGGCGATTTGAGGGACTTTCAACATCATTTTCCCCAACAGGGTTTGATGTTCGGCGGTTGCGTGTGCCAGTGAATCGAAGTGTACTTTCGGAATCAGCAGCAGATGCACCGGCGCAGCAGGACGGATGTCTTTGAAACAAAGCATCTCATCGTCTTCGTAAACAGTTTGTGCCGGAATATCTTTGGTTGCGATTTTGCAGAAAATACAATTATCCATAATGGCTCCAATGGCCGTCTGAAAACGGGTATAACGAGTTTCACCCCAAAAAGGGAAATCGTTTTTGCCCTAAGAGACGGATTCTGAAACAGGTCAAATACGGGATTGTAATATAAATTCAAGATTCTTTGCGAGAAGCTTTTTCCACTAATCCCGACAAACCTTGACGGCGCGCAAGCTCGTTTACTACATCTTCGGCACGCAATCCGTGATGCGCCAATAAAACCATGGTATGAAACCACAAATCCGCCACTTCGTAAACCAAATGTTCGCCACCGCCATCTTTAGAGGCCATCAAGGTTTCACCCGCTTCCTCGATGACTTTTTTCAGAATCTTGTCTTCGCCTTTGTGCAGCAGCTGGGCAACGTAAGAAGCATCGGGATCGCCGCCTTTGCGCGAATCGATGACGTTTTGAATTTGGGTAAGGATAGTATCGGTCATGGTCAGTTTCTCTTATTTTCTTTCAGACGGCCTTAAGGATGTTTATGTCCGTAAATCGCCTCTTCGTCTTTCAACACGGCATCGACTGTCTGCCATGCGCCGTCTTGCCAAACTTTGTAAAAACAGCTTTCGCGCCCAGTATGACAGGCAATGCCGCCGTTTTGTTCAATCAACATGACCACTGCGTCGCCATCGCAATCCAGGCGCAATTCATGTACTTTTTGCGTATGCCCTGACTCTTCGCCCTTCATCCATTGTTTTTGGCGGGAACGGCTGTAATAGTGGGCAAACCCGGTTTCTACGGTTTTTTGCAGGGCTTCGGCGTTCATCCAGGCAACCATCAGCACACGGTGTGTCTGCCAATCTTGGGCAATCGCGCAAACCAAACCTTTTTCATCAAATTTTACGGCATTCAGCAGCGTTTCGTTTATGTTCGACATTCGCATTTTTTTCCCATATTTTCAGACGGCCTTTGGATAGTAATCACAAACGCACTTCAATTCCTGCTTCACGCATGGCCAGTTTTGCTTCGCGGATGCTCGCTTCGCCAAAGTGGAAAATACTGGCGGCCAATACCGCATCGGCCTTCCCGTCCTTAATGCCGTCCACCAAGTGTTGAACAGAACCGACGCCGCCAGAAGCAATGACCGGAATATCGACCGCTTCGCTGACCGCGCGTGTCAAAGGCAGGTTGAAACCTTGCTTGGTGCCGTCTCGGTCCATACTGGTCAGCAAAATCTCGCCTGCACCGCGCCGCTGCATTTCGACAGCCCATTCCACCGCATCCAAACCGGTCGGATTACGTCCTCCGTGGGTAAAGATTTCCCAACGGGTGTTTTCAGGGTTAACCGCTTTGGCATCCACGGCAACAACAATCGCTTGCGAACCAAAAAAACCGGCCGCTTCGTTTACCAAATCAGGATTGGTTACAGCGGCCGTATTGATGCTGGTCTTATCGGCACCGGCATTAAGCAGACGACGGATATCGGCAACCGTACGGACACCGCCGCCGACGGTTAATGGAATAAAAACTTGTGAAGCGACTGCCTCAATAACGTGCAAAATAGTGTCGCGATTGTCGCTGGAGGCAGTGATGTCCAAAAAGGTCAACTCATCCGCGCCTTCATCGTTGTAGCGTTTGGCAACGTCAACCGGATTGCCTGCATCGCGCAGACCCAAAAAGTTGACACCTTTTACCACGCGACCGTCTTTTACATCCAGACAAGGAATAATTCGTTTTGCCAATGCCATACTCAATACCTATTATCCGTTATCAGGCCGTCTGAAACCGTCAGGCCAAAAATTTGCTCAACCAATCCGGCAAATGTTGCAACAGCTGAAAATAACCAATGCCGGCTATCATCGCCAAAACACAGGAAATAATGAAATTGCTGTCAATGCGGCCGACAATGGAAAAAATTAAACCGGCAAATGCCCAGATTATCCCGTTGAAAATCATCCAATAGGTATCGATAATCGGCAAATCAAACGCCGTCAGCTGCCGCAATATCACTGCAATCAGTGTAAACCACAAACTTTCGCTTAGCGGATACACTTCGCGGTCGGATGACCAGATAATCCAAAAACCCAAAACAAACGCTTCAAGCATACCAATCCCTTAATAAAATAAGATATTGAGTGAGTTGTTTTTTTATAATTATTTCAGACAGATTTTAAGTCTAAGGACTTTGCAAAATGCCGCTTTTGAAGGCATTTTCAGCTATACGCCAACTCCTGCGCTGTTACACCTTGCAAAGCCCCAATCTGCATAATTAAACGCACTTAGGTCAAGCCAAAGAATCGGCCATTTTTTGTGCCTGTGCGAAATCAATACTTCCCTCATAAATTGCGCGGCCGGTAATCGCACCGCTCACACCCTCTTTTTCGACGGCACACAATGCGTGGATATCGTCCAAATTCGTCAAGCCGCCGGAAGCGATAATCGGGATATTCACTGATTGAGCCAATTTGACGGTGGCTTCGATATTCACGCCGCTCATCATACCGTCGCGACCGATATCGGTATAAATAATGCTGTTGACGCCATCGTCTTCAAAACGCTTGGCCAAATCGACGACATGGTGTTCCGTTACCGTTGCCCAACCGTCTATCGCCACCATACCGTCTTTGGCATCCAAGCCGACGATAATCTGACCCGGAAAGGCCTTACATGCTTCGCGCACAAATTCAGGATTTTTTACCGCGGCCGTACCGATAATCACATCGGTCAGACCCAAATCCAAATACTTTTCGATGGTGCCCAAATCACGGATACCGCCGCCAAGCTGTACCGGAATATCTTTAACCACGGCGGCCAAAATTTCTTTAATCGCCGGAAAATTTTGAGGAACGCCTGCGAATGCGCCGTTCAAATCAACCAAATGCAAACGGCGTGCGCCTTGATTGCGCCAATGCAACGCCATCTCTGCCGGCGAGTCGGAAAACACCGTCGCCTGCTCCATCAAACCTTGTTTTAAGCGAACACAGCGTCCTTCTTTCAAATCAATGGCAGGTACCAACAGCATTTTCTTCTCCTCTATTCAATTTCAGTATATTTTACACAAATTAGCGATTTTTAGCAGATTTATGTTAAAGCCTCAAATCTGCCAATTTAAAAAATTACGCAGCAGCAGCAATCCTGCCTGATGGCTTTTTTCCGTGTGGAATTGTGTGGCAAATACATTGTCCTTACCGACAATGCAGGCAAATTCATTCGGATATTCACTGACACCTAAAATAATCTCTTCATTTTTCGGTGCAAAATAATAGCTATGGACAAAATAGAAATACTCATTCTGCCCAATGTCTTGAAATAAAGGATGCGGACGGGTTTGGCGCACTGTATTCCAACCCATATGCGGCACTTTCAGACGGCCTCCCTGTGCATCGGTTTGATTGGGCAAAAACCGTTTTACTTGTCCTTCAAACCAACCCAAACCATCTGTATCGCCTTCTTCGCTGTGTTCGAACAATAATTGCGCACCTACGCAAATTCCAAAAAACGGCTTGTTTTTCAGGCCGTCTGAAACCGCCTCGCCCAAACCGCTTGCCTTCAGCGCCGACATACAATCCGGCATGGCGCCCTGCCCCGGAAAGATAACCTTATCCGCCGCCATCACCTCTTCAGGCCGCGAAGTCAGATAAATTTCAGCATTTTGATTGGACAAGGCCTGCGCCGCCTGAACAGATTTCAATACTGAGTGCAGGTTTCCCATTCCATAATCGACAATCGCTACTTTCATTGTTTCTCCTCAGGCCGTCTGAAAACATTTAATGATTAATATAATAATAAGAATGATTGTAGCAAAAGATGGTTTAAAACAAAATATTGCCACTATACAAGACAAATAATAAAAGGCCGTCTGAAATCCCAATCGGTTTCAGACGGCCTTTATTCATTCACACGATGCCTTATTCTTCAGACGCGGCTTCCGCTTCTTCTTGAACAGATTCTTCACTCAGCGTGCCTTTGGTAGAAGGTGTTTGACCCATCATGCGCGGATCGTATTCGACCGCCATGCGCAAGGCGCGGCCGAAGGCTTTAAAAACGGTCTCGGCTTGATGATGTGCATTACGGCCGCTCAAATTATCGATGTGCAAGGTCATCATACTGTGATTCACAAGGCCGTGGAAAAATTCTTCAAACAAATCAACATCAAAACGGCCAATCAGGGCGCGGGTAAAGTCGATGTTATACACCAAACCAGGACGGCCGGAAAGATCGATGACCACGCGGCTCAACGCTTCATCCAGCGGAACATAGGCATGACCGTAACGGGTAATGCCGGCTTTATTGCCAAGCGCCTGTTTCAAGGCCTGACCCACCACGATACCGATGTCTTCAACCGTGTGATGGTCGTCAATGTGCAAATCGCCTTTACAGGTAATATCCAAGTCAATCAAACCATGGCGCGCCACTTGGGCAAGCATGTGTTCAAGGAAAGGAACGCCGGTATCCAAGCGGTATTTACCGGTACCGTCAAGGTTGAGGCTGACGGTGATTTGGGTTTCGCAGGTATTGCGGGTAACGGTAACAAAACGGTCTTCGGTTGAAACACCAGCTTCGACTGCTTCGACAGTTTGTTTTTCCAAACGCGCCACTTCAACCGCTGCTGCTTTTTCTTGGTCTTTGCTGTGATCACGGTTCAGCCAGCCTTTGCGTTTGTGCATGCCGGATTCCAACTTCGCAGCCAGGCTCGGACGAATGCCGCGTGCAGACTCATCGCCTGCTTGTTGTTCCAAACGGCGTTTGAGCTGAGACAAAGAGGCGGAGTTTTCATAACCGCACGCGCGTGCAAGCTTGGTCAATGAGCCGGCTTCTTCAACCAGTAACAGAAAATTGGTCAAATGCAGTTGAGCTTTGTTCATAATGGTAGTTTCCTTGAAATCAAAGATTGGGGTAAAGGTTTCTAATAACCGCCAAGACGGCATCATTTTGCGCTGCCGAGCCTATGGTTATGCGGACACACTGATCCAAAAGCGGATGGCTGCCATGCAGTTTTTTAATCAGTATGCGGTTTTGCTTCAATGTTTCAAACAGCTCGTTCGCATCAGGTACGCGAACGGTAATAAAGTTGGCTTCGCTCGGAAAAACTTCCAAACGGTTTAATTTCAACAATTCATTCATCACGCGCGAACGCTCATTTTTTAATGTATCAATGTTTTGCTGAATGATTTGATGATGTTTCAATGAGAATTTTGCCGCCGCCAAGCTTAATTGATTCATATTGTAAGGCGGAAGGATTTTGGCCAGTTCACCCATAATGCTTGGGCTTGCCGCCGCATATCCCATCCGCAAGCCTGCAAAGCCGATTTTACTGATGGTGCGCATTACGACCAGGTTTTCGACTTTGCCCGCCCACGGAAGGAAACTGTCATGATGAAACGCACCATATGCCTCATCGACAACCACAATGCCGGTTGCCGCACGAATGACCGCCTCTACTTCTTCTCGTTTAAAACATACGCCGGTAGGGTTATTGGGATAGGCAATAAAAATTAATGACGGCTGATGTTGCTCAATCGCAGACAAAACGGCAGGAAGATTTAAAGAGAAATCCGGATTTAAGGGGACGCCGACATATTCCATGCCATAAAGTGCGGCATTATGACGATACATAACGAAACTTGGCTCAATACCCAATACACGCGCATTTGGTTTGGCAACCAGCATAGTCAAAAACTGGATAAGCTCGTCGGAGCCGTTACCCAATGCGATTTCCGCTTTATCGGGAATACCGAAAACTTCCCTCAATTCTTCAGAAATACCGCTCTTGGCAGTATGGGGATACAAATGAATCGGGGCCTGCTTTGCCAAGTCCGCCCATTCTGACAATAAAGATTCATACCCGGCGAAAGGATGATGCGGACACTCCATGGCGTCCAACTTAATAAAACCTTCCGGCAAATCGGCAACCTGATAGGCTGTCATTACTTTAATATCATCACGGATAACATCAGCAACGCGATTCATGGTTTTCTATCCTCCTGAGATAAAGTATTTATAATAGTAGCACAATCTTTATTAAATATATATATAAATAAGACTATAAAACAAGATAAAGTTTCATTCGTTTGAAGAAAAAACAATAAATCCTTTCTTCAGCATCTTTAAGCAATATTCTTGGCTTACCTCGCCTTTTTAGCGGTATAATTTTAAGTTTTCCAGTACGGCTTTACGCCCTCAATATTGATTGTGAACAATACACGCTCCCCATTGCCTTATCTTGCAACGTCCATAAGCCTTATCCTGCTGATTCTGCTTTCCTTGTCATGGGAATTGTGGATCGCGCCATTGCGCGAAGGCGGCTCATGGCTGGCACTGAAAGCACTGCCGCTGTGCCTGCCGTTGACCGGCATTTTGAAAAAACGCATCTACACTTATCAATACAGCTCCATGCTGATTCTGATTTACTTTGCCGAAGCCTGTATGCGCCTGGCTGACACAGCCGTCGCCAGCCGGATTTGCGCCGCCGTTTCCGTATTATTGTGCATTGCCTTTTTCCTCGGCTGCCTTGCATTTATCAAACAACAAAAACACACATCAAAATGACCTACCACACACTTTCAGACGGCCTGACTGAATCTTCAGTGAAAACCTTTTGGCCTTTATGGCTCAGTTTTCTTTGGATTTGCGCCGTCCCTTTTCTCTCACTCTACCGAGTCGGCCCACTGCCCAGCTTTTATTTGGAAGCCATCTCACTGAGCGGCTCATTGGTACTGACATTGATTAGCGCACACAAAGGCCTGCTGAATATCCGCCTTCCCGCACTCAGCATCGGCTTGTTTGCCATGGCCGTATTTTGGTCGCTCCAAGCGCGCCTCATGCATTCCACCTACCCCGGCATGAGCGACATCACCGCCTGGACCTTTGTCATTTTGGCACTGGGTGCATGGTCGGTGCGCGGCTGGGTAACAGCTTACGGACAGGATCGCGTCGTCAGCATCTTTGCTTGGTCTTTATTGATAGGTGCAACCATACAGGCTGCCATCGTCTGGCTGCAATTTAAAGGCTGGTCCAACGTAGAGTGGTTGAACGGCATCATTGCCCGAAGCAGCGGTACCGTAAACGGTCAACTCGGCCAGCGCAATCATTTGGGACATTATTTAATGTGGGGCATTTTGGCGGCATCCTATTTATGGACGGCGCGCAAAATGTCCAATGCAGCAGGTTTTCTGTTCGTATTGGCTTTGACTGCGACCCTCGGCCTTGTCAACTCGCGCACCATCTTAGGCTACATTGCCGCCTTATTCCTGATTACGCCGTTATGGTTTTGGCGTATTCGTTTCCAACACAAACGCGCACTGTGCATTTTCCTTCTGACCGCCATCCTGGCCGCTGCTTTCCAATTCGGCATGGGCAGCCTGTTGGATTTGTTTGGCAACATCAAATACGAAACCGCTGTCGAACGCGCAGGCACCAGCGGTTTTGAAGGTTCCATGCGCCAAATCGAATGGAGCAAAGCATGGATTGCCTTTCAATCCGCACCTTGGTTCGGTCACGGCTGGAACAGCTTTGCCCAGCAAACCTTTCTGATCAATGCCCAGCAACAATATTTCCCCAACAATATCCTCGGCGTACTGTTTACCCATTCGCACAATATCGTCATGCAGTTATTGTCCGAAATGGGCATTGCCGGCACCTTACTTGCAGCCTTAACCCTGCTTGCAGCCGTGTGGCGACTGTTGGGCCGCAATCAAACGCCGGCCTCGCTGTTTTTACTGACTGCCGCCGCCGTCAGCCTTTGCCACAGCATGCTTGAATATCCTCTTTGGTATATCTACTTCCTCACTGTATTCAGCCTGATTCTGTCGTTGACACCCTCTTATCCGAAAGATGTTTCAGACGGCCCTTTATCCACCCGAATCAGACAATGGGCAAGCGGTATAGCTGCTTTATCGATTTTAATCGGCATAGCAAACCTCAGCTGGGAATATCAAAATCTGACCCAATATAGCCGTGTAGGGAAAACCGATGATCAGCAAACGGTTCAAAACAAAATCGACGGCTTGCAACGACTTTCCAAAGAAAGCCCCATGCTTGCCTATTACGCCGATTTGAGCTTGAGCAAACGTGCAGATCCGACCGATGCCTATATCCACCCATGGGCAGAAGAGGCCGCACTCAAAGCCCTGACCTACCGCCCCTACTCCAGCGCCTACCAAGTTGGCCTTTACCTCTACCGACAAGGTAAAAAAGAAGAAGGTGCGCAATGGATGCAGGCAATGCAATATTATTATCCTTATATGATGTATTTCTACGCCGACAAAATACGCAGCCACCCGACATTCGCCCCCTTACTGCCCAAACTTTTGTCCGATTGCAAAGATTTCATCAACGCACCGAAACACCAAACCGCCCAATCATGCGACAAACCCTGAACAAAACACACCTAATTGTCAGTTTGTCCTTACAGGCCGTCTGAAAATGTAAAGAGCAGCAAGTTTCTATGCAAAAAAGCGCAAAAGCACAGAAAATTACGCTATCAACAAAAGCAGATTGCATGTTAAGATTGAATACAACTCTATTTTAAGCGCCGCACCGCCTATTTAGTGCCACGGCGCATACAATCACGAAAAGGAAATTCCATGAGTCGCGTATTACTCGTAGATGACGATGCCCTCTTGACCGAATTGCTGACCGAATACCTGACTGCCGAAGGCCTCAACGTTCATAGCGTTCCCGACGGCGAAGCCGGCGTTCAAGAAATTCTGACCGGACAATACGATGTCGTCGTATTAGACTCCATGATGCCTAAAATGAACGGTTTGGACGTACTGAAAAACGTACGTACCCAAAGCACCGTGCCCATCATTATGCTGACCGCGAAAGGCGACGACATCGACCGCATTATCGGTCTGGAAATGGGTGCGGACGATTATGTTCCGAAACCATGCACACCGCGCGAACTCTTGGCCCGCATCAACGCCATCCTGCGCCGTGCGCAACACAGCAACGAACAAAACAACGCGCCTAACAGCATTTCTGTCAGCGACGTTGTCCTCTACCCTGCCAAACGCCAAGCCAGCATCAAAGACACTCCGCTTGAGTTGACCAGCACCGAATTCAACCTGCTCGAAGTTTTGATGCGCCACGCCGGACAAGTCGTCAGCAAAGAGACCCTGTCTATCGAGGCACTCGACCGCAAACTGGCTAAATTTGATCGCAGCATCGACGTACACATCTCCAGCATCCGCCACAAATTGGGCGATGCCTCCCTGATTCAAACTGTACGCGGCTTAGGCTACCTGTTTGTTAAAAACTAAAGATTAAACAGATCAATGAAACTGTTTCAACGCATCTTCGCCACATTTTGCGCAGTCATCGTCTGCGCAATCTTTGTGGCGAGTTTTTCATTTTGGCTGGTACAAAACACCCTCGCCGAAAACCAATTCAACCAACGCCGCACCATCGAAACCACATTGATGAGCAGCATCATCTCCGCGTTTAACTCGCGCGGAGACAGCGGTGCGCGTGAAATTCTTTCGGAATGGAAAAACAATCCGGTTTCCAATGCCGTTTATGTGATTACCGGCGACGATAAAAAAGATATTTTAGGCCGCAACATCGACAGCCTGTCCATCGAACGCGCCCGCATCTTTGCCATCAACAATCCCGAATCCGATTTAGCCCACATCGAATACGACCGTTTCGGCGAAGAATACCTCTTCTTCATTAAAGGCTGGGACAACCATCAAGCCCAACGCCTGCCCAGCCCGCTCTTCATTCCCGGCCTGCCGCTCTCGCCGATTTGGCACGAATTTATCATTCTGTCTTTCATCATCATCGTCGGCCTCTTGATGGCATACATCCTTGCCAACAACATTACCAAGCCCATTAAAATTCTTGGCGGCGGTATGGACAGGGTAGCCAACGGCGAACTCGAAACCCGCATTTCCCAGCAAGTTGACGACCGTGACGACGAATTGTCCCACCTTGCCGTGCAGTTCGACAAAATGGCCGAGAAACTGGAAAAACTTGTTGCCAAAGAGCGTCATTTGCTCCACCACGTTTCTCATGAAATGCGCTCGCCGCTGGCACGTATGCAGGCGATTGTCGGCCTGATTCAATCTCAGCCGCAAAAGCAAGAGCAATACCTCAAGCGCCTTGAAGGCGAATTGGTGCGCATGGATACTCTGGTCGGCGAATTGTTGACCCTATCCCGCTTGGAAACTTCCAATATTCCTTTGGAAAAAGAAAACCTCAAACTCGTTCCGTTCTTAACCAACTTGATTGAGGACAACCAAAGCATTGCCCACCAAAACAACCAAAGCGTTACCCTGAGCATTGACCCAAAAATCCCCGAAAATGCCGTGGTCAGCGCCAACGAAGGCTATCTATACCGCGCCTTTGACAACGTTATCCGTAATGCCATCAATTACAGTCCGGAAGGCAGCACCATTCAAACCCATATCGGACAAGACGGCAAACACTGGATTATCGATGTGACCGACAACGGTCCGGGTGTCGATGAAATGCAGCTTCCGCATATCTTCACTGCCTTTTATCGCGCCGACTCCAGCGCGCACAAGCCCGGTACAGGTTTAGGGCTTGCATTGACACAGCACATTATGGAACAGCACTGCGGTAAAATCATTGCTGAAAATGTCAAACCCAACGGCCTGAGGATGCGTTTTATCCTTCCCAAAAAGAAAGCCGGAGACAAAAAAGAAGTCTAAAAATAAGGCCGTCTGAAACTTTTCAGACGGCCAAAAACACAAATAAGGAACCATCATGAGCGCAACCGTCCAAACCGGCTCCGGCTACTTCTTCATGCCTGAACACATCATCCTCGTCGGCGCCAGCGAACGTCCGCACAGCCTTGGCGAACGCATTTTCAGCCACCTGCTCGGTTCCTCATATCAAGGCAAAATCACCCCCGTCAATCTTCGACACAGCAGTGTAGCAGGCATTCCCTCCTACTCCAGCCTCAGCAAAATCCCGGGACAAGCCGATTTGGTTGTTGCCGTTATCCCGCCCGACCATTACGACTCGCTGTTCAAAGCCTGCCGTAAAAAAGACCTGCACCACATTATTCTGATTCAAGATTGGGAAAACCTACCGCCCGAATCCTGCAAAAACGCCCGTTCCACCATTCAAAAACATCACGGCGATGAATTGAACATCACCGTATGCAACAGCGCAGGCATCCAACTTCCCTCACTCAACCTCAACATCAGCACCCAAACCGACTATCCGGCCGGCCATATCGCATTACTCACCGGCCACAGCACCGTCAGCCGCAACATCAACCACCTGCTGAACACGCTGCATCAAGGCGTATCGCGCCACATCAGCCTCAACTATGATCTAAGCCCTACTACATCGGCCGACTGGCTCAACCGCTTCGGCCACAACCGCCATACTAAAGTTGCCGTGATCCACTACAATCCGGCCGAAAACCAACGCGAGCTGTTCAGTGCCATCCGCCACTTTACACGCCACACTCCGCTTATCCTATTGTCTACACACTACACCGACGACACAGACAAAGCCATCCTGCGCAGCCTCAGCCGCCATTGCAATTTCCAACCGGTATTCAATAACGCCGAACTGGAAGCAGCCCTAAAAGCCCACCTTTCCGGCATTCCCGTCATTACCAACCCCACCATATTGTCCGATACGCCGATAGAATGGCTGCGCACTACCGCCAATGCCTGCGAATTGACCCTCGACCTCCCAACCGATGTACCATCCGTCCGACAAGGCTGCATCGGCAGCAACCCTACGCCTGCACGCATCCACCGTCTGGCGCTCGAACAATTACAAAATCCGCATACTCAAGCCCTGCTTGGCATTATTTCGCCAGATACGCCAGACGCATACAGTATTCATCAAACTCTGGATAATTTGGCACAAAAAACCAGCAAGCCCATTCTCGTCAGCTATCGTTTTTCAGACGGCCTGACTCGGTTTAACACGCCGGAAGAAGCCTTGCTGACACTTTATTTCCGCAATCAAACAGCCTATTTGCAACAAGTACAAAATACCCCTGCGCCAGCCAAAACAGGTCGTCTAAAAACACCTAAAAGCAAAAGTATCGATAAAGCCATTGCTTCCGGCCAAACCGAACTGATGGCGGAAGCCCTATACCTGCCTCCGTGCCAAACCCAAAAACACAATGCCGTCCAATTCCGATTCAACCGCCATGCCATTTACGGCAATATCCTTACCGCCCATTACAACGGCAAAACCGAAGCCGCATTACCTCCTTTTACCACACTCGATATCCAGCGTTTAAGCCAGTTTGCAGAACTTGACAACACTTCCGTTCTCAATCAATTCCTGCATTCCCTAAACACGCTTATCCACAACAACCAGCATATCGGCGACATCATCCTCAACTACAACGGCAGCCAATACAGCAGCACCATCATTCCCAAAATTGTGGAAAAACCAGCCACGCCGACAACCAAAATCCCCAAAAAAGCCGTCCAAACCTTAGAACAGGCCGCCGCTAAAATGCAAAGTGCCGCCGCCTACCTCCAACAAAAAAATCCGGTCGCAGCCGAGTTTCTACGCAACACCGGCGAAGCCGCGTCCGAACTACTGCACCCTAAAACCGAAACTCCCGAGATACAAAACGTACTCGCACCCTATCCGAGCCAAACCGATACCTTTACCCTGCCCGACGGCAACACACTGCACATCCGCGCACTAGAACCTGAAGATGCCGAAGCCAAACAAAAATTTGTCCGCCAATTACCCGCGGCCGACCGCTATACGCGCTTCATGACCCATACCAACGAGTTGCCGCCGCCGACACTCGCACGGCTGACCCGTCTCGATTTCCATGCCGAATGCGCGTGGGTAGCCTTCGCTTCAGACGGTCGTATCGTCGCAGTTAGCCGTTACAGCCGCATCAATCGTAATGAGTGCGAGTTCGGCATTACTTTAGCACCTGAAACACGCAAAACCGGCTTGGCCGGCAAAATGATAAGCCTCATTATCCAAACTGCCACACAGCAAGGTTATCAAATCATGAATGCGGAAATCCTCAAAGAAAACACACCGATGCTCAAACTCGCTGAAAAATCAGGATTTACCGTCACTCCATCGGAAACCGACCGCGGCCTGTATCAAGCAAGCCTCGATTTGAACGAATGGCAAAACAGCAACAAAAACAAATAAAAACTTGCATAACCCGTGTAAAATATCCTAAAATTAGCGGTTTCTATATATCCGCATTTTTCAAAAGGACTCAAAATGGTAGTTATCCGTTTGGCTCGCGGCGGCTCAAAACACCGCCCTTTCTTCAACGTAGTCGTAACTGACTCTCGCAACCGTCGTGACGGCCGCTTCATCGAGCGCGTAGGTTTCTACAACCCCGTTGCCAACGAAAAACAAGAACGTGTACGTTTCGACGCAGACCGCATCAACCACTGGGTTGCTCAAGGTGCGAAAGTTAGCGACGCAGTTGCCAAACTGATTAAAGAGCAAAAAATCGCTGCTTAATCAGCTGAAACGACCATGACAGACACTCAAACACGGGTAGCCATGGGCTACATCAAAGGTGTGTTCGGCATTAAAGGCTGGCTTAAAATTGCCGCCAATACCGAATATACCGACAGTCTGCTGGACTACCCAGAGTGGCAGTTGTGCAAGGATGGCAAAACCCTGAATGTTGTGCTTGAGGCAGGTAAAATTGTCAATGGCGAACTTCAGGTCAAATTTGAAGGTATAGACGATCGCGATCAAGCATTTGCCTTGCGCGGCTATACCATCGAAATTCCCAGAGAGTCATTCGCCCCTACTGAAGAAGACGAATACTACTGGGCAGATTTAGTCGGCATGACCGTCATCAATAAAGAAAACATTGTCCTCGGCAAAGTCAGTAACCTGATGGAAACCGGCGCGAATGATGTTTTGATGATTAAAGGCAAACACGGACAAATCCTGATTCCCTTCGTCTCCAACTATATCGAATCTGTCGATACCGACAGCAAAACTATTATCGCCGACTGGGGTTTGGATTACTGATGCTGATTCAAGCCATCACCATTTTTCCAGAGATGTTCGACAGCATTGTCGAATATGGTGTTACAGGCAGGGCAAGAAAACAAAACCTTTGGCAATTTCAAGCCGTTAATCCCCGAAAATTTGCCGACAACAAACTTGGCTATATCGATGATCGCCCCTTCGGAGGTGGTCCGGGAATGATTATGATGGCGCCGCCGCTTCAAGCAGCAATTGAAGAAGCCAAAGCAAACTCGCAAAAACCTGCCAAAGTAATTTATCTCAGTCCGCAAGGTCAGTCGCTGACACATAAAAAGGCCGCAGATCTTGCCGAACTGCCCCATCTTATTCTTCTATGCGGACGCTATGAAGGCATAGATGAAAGACTATTGCAAAGCAGTGTGGACGAAGAAATCAGCATTGGCGACTTTGTCGTCTCAGGTGGCGAATTACCCGCCATGATGTTGATGGATGCTGTCTTAAGATTGGTTCCGGGCGTATTGGGCGATATACAGTCAGCCGAACAAGACTCGTTTTCAGACGGCCTTTTAGACTGTCCTCATTACACCAAACCCGTAGAATTCCAAGGCATGACAGTTCCTGATGTCTTACGCTCAGGGAATCATGGCTTGATTGCCGAGTGGCGATTGAAACAATCACTGCGACGCACTTTAGAGCGCCGACCCGATTTATTGGAAAAGCGCAGTTTAATCCCAAAGGAATCCCGCCTCTTAAAAGAAATCTTGCAAGAGCAACAGGAAATCCAATCATAACTTAGGAAAAACAAATGAACTTGATTCAACAATTAGAGCAAGAAGAAATCGCTCGCTTGAACAAAGAAATCCCTGAATTCGCTCCAGGCGACACCGTTGTCGTATCTGTACGCGTAGTTGAGGGTTCTCGCAGCCGTCTGCAAGCATACGAAGGTGTTGTTATCGCTCGCCGCAACCGTGGCCTGAACAGCAACTTCATCGTTCGCAAAATCTCTAGCGGCGAAGGTGTAGAACGTACTTTCCAACTGTACTCTCCTACCGTAGAAAAAATCGAAGTTAAACGCCGTGGTGACGTACGTCGCGCCAAACTGTACTACTTGCGCGGCCTGACCGGTAAAGCAGCTCGCATTAAAGAAAAATTGCCTGCTCGCAAAGGTTAAAGCCTTCATCAAAAACCCACTTCAATGAAGTGGGTTTTTTGTTTTTATACAAGAACGCCTTGTCTTTCTTACACAATCCTGTAAGCCAATCACAATTCCCATCTCACGCATAAACTTAAACAGAATTATAACTCCCCCTGCTTCTTTTAACCTTTATAACAAAGGCCGTCTGAAACAAAAGATGCAGACGGCCTTTAATCACATCAGACGGTTATTTAAACCATCTTGCCAATGCTGGGATACGCGACAACAACAGTGTATCCAAAATCCAAATAACAGCGATTGCAGCAATGGCCGTTGGAAAAATCACAGCCAAAATCAGAAGTGGCACAGCCATTGCCCACCATACCGGAAATTTAATTTTCTGTGCAGGAGGAACTAAACCTCGCGCTTCCGAAGGGCGGCGTTTCCACCACATTACACAACCGCTGACACAGATAAAGATAATCGCCAGGCAGAACAAGACATTTGCCAATACGCTCCACCAGCCCAGCGTACCCATATGCAAAGCAATGCTTGCCGCCATGAATTTACCAAACCAGTTGTAATCATCGAAATGAATATCAGCCAGGATTTTGCCACTGTATTGATCAATGTGTACCGTACGATCCGCAGTCGGACTAATCATATCGTAGCTCATTGAGTCTTGCGACAGCGTCCATACACCGGTCTCACCCTTAGGCAAATTAAGCTGATAGCGACCTTTAAAGCCAATTTCGCGCGCAAAGCGGTCAACCGTCTCCAACGTCATCGGCTCACTCGGATTAATGCCGTTTTCGCCCATTGTCGTACCGGAAACCGGCATAGGCGTCAGCTCCAAAATCCACGGCACTTCTTTGGATTTACCGTCGTTCAGCACATCACCATGGGTTGATACGGAAGATACAGGATTAGGCTCCACGCCCCATTTACCCGTAGGAAATTGACTCCACGCTTGAACCACTTTACCACCCCAAATACCTGCCCAAGCAACGCCCGACAGACAGAACAGCAATAAAATCAAAGAAACCCAAGAGCCAAATGCACCGTGCAGGTTGCGCCACCAAGAACGACCTTTGCCTGCTTTAGGTAAAAAAACAGCCTTCAGACTACGCTGTTTTACCCACCACAAATAAATACCGGTCACAATCATGATGATGGTTAGCGACGCAGCGGTTTCCAACAGGTAGTCCCCTGTCGCCCCAATCATAATATCGCCGTGGATTTCATCCATCGTGTGATACCAGCCTTGACCGCGCGGCATCGTGTTCACGACTTTTGCCGTATAGGGATCAACGGCAACCATAGTGGCTTTATCGTCATTGTTCACGCGGAATACGGCAACCATATCATCTGTGCGCGGCGCAATATACTGCACCACAGAGGAAGTTTCCGGATTCACAAACTGTCTGGCAGCTTCAGCCTGAGCCGACAAAGGCTGAACCACTGCCTGAGGCGTAACATGTATGCGCTCGCCTTCTTTACCGGTAATATTGGCAAATAGCAGCATTCCCAACCCTGTAACAGCCAGCAGGGTTAAAAACGGCGCAACCAAAAGTCCGGCATAAAAATGCCATCGCCAAACAGTCAAATAACGGCGGTTAGCCTGTTGTTCATTTTGGGAAGTTGGTTTTGTTTCCATATATTCTCTTTATATAGTCAAAGCAGACTAATTATTACGAATTAGTATCAGGCATTTTAATCAAAAACATTCATTTAAGAAACCGTTTTTCCGATGCAGCTTTGAAATACTTCAATATTTAGTTTTCAGGCCGTCTGAAAAACAAAATAGACAGAAAACAACACTTTACTGAAAATCCGTTTTAATTATTGCGGTTTCGGCAGAATTTGGTAGAATACAGGCATTACTTATTTATTCATCAAGCCGCCAAGCTTTGGCGGCTTGTATTTTTATTTCCAATCCGGCTACCGCGCGTGGCCGGATAAAATTTTAAAAGCATCATCATGCTTTCATGGAGAACTCAATGCAAAAAATCCCTTTGACCGTCCGTGGTGCAGAATTGTTGAAACAAGAACTTCAACACCTCAAAAGCGTAGCACGCCCAGAAGTCATTGAAGCCATCGCCGAAGCACGTTCACACGGCGACTTGTCTGAAAACGCAGAATACGAAGCCGCCAAAGAGCGTCAAGGCTTTATCGAAGGCCGCATTGCCGAGTTGGAACACAAACTCTCTATGGCGCACATCATCAACCCTGCCGAAATCCATGCAGAAGGCAAAATTGTGTTCGGCACAACTGTGACACTGGAAGATTTGGAAACCGAAGAACAAGTTACCTACCAAATCGTCGGTGAAGATGAAGCAGACATCAAAGAACACAAAATCTACGTTGGCTCCCCCATTGCCCGAGCCCTGATCGGCAAAGAAGAAGGCGACGTTGCAGAAGTTCAAGCACCCGGCGGCGTGCGTGAATATGACATCATTGCCGTGCAATATATTTAAATAAACAAAAGGCCGTCTGAAAACATTTTCAGACGGCCTTTTGCTGTACCTAAAAACACCATAATCAAAGAAAATAAAATCTTCACAGGAGAAGCATAATGAATCTACTATACAAAATTATCCAAACCGCTGCCGCCATGTGGCTTGGTATGCAGCTGACAGCAGGCTATGTTACTGCCCCTATCCTATTCCGCATCCTGCCCAAAATGCTGGCAGGAGAAATTGCCGGCATTTTATTTGCTATTACAGCACTTTGTGGCTTAGTTATTTTTGGCGCAGCCTATGCCTTTTTCAGACGGCAGCTGGCCTTACTTTCTTGGTGGATATTGGTACTTTGGCTACTCTTAGCCTGTAATCATCTTTTGGTTACGCCGGTTATCGAGGCACACAAGTACGGACTAGATAACTGGTTACTGTCCCTAGTAGGTGGAACATTCGGCGTTTGGCACGGCTTATCCAGTATCATCTTTTTGATTTGTACAATACTCGCCGCTGTTTGCGTATGGAAATGGCCCAAGTCAAACTAATCTGTCTTAATAAAAGGCCGTCTGAAAATAAGTCTTTCAGACGGCCTTTTATTTTGAATCATGAATTCCCCGACTCTTCAAATATAAACCATAAAAAAATGCCCTGCAATATGCAGGGCATTTTTCAAAAACCGATTAAGGTTTAGCGTAACCGTGAACGCCATTGTAAGGAGCTGGGATCCAACCTTCATCAGTAGCAGGCAATTCGCCTTGACCTTCGATAGTTTGACCTGGAGCAACTTGACGAGTAACCACGCTGCGGATTTTAACATCAACGCGGCGGTCAGGCTCGATACAAGCGATAAGAGCAGCACGTTTCTTAGCTTTAGAAACTTTTTTGCCCAGTTTAGCAACTTCAGCTTCACAAGTAGCAGTCATTTGAGCTTGAGATTCGCCCAGACCTACTGCAGAGATTTTGCTAGAAGCAACGCCACGACCTACCAAGTAGTTAGCAACTACGTTGGCACGACGCTCAGACAGAGCTTGGTTGTATTGCTCAGAACCCATGAAGTCAGTGTGACCTTCAACACGTACAGTTTGTACGCTTTCGTTGCTCAGGCGTTGAGCCAAAGCGTTCAGGTTCTCTTGAGCTTCAGGACGCAGGTTGTCTTTGTCGAAGCCGAACAGAGTTTTAGAAGACAGGGAAACAGTTTCATCAACATACTCAGGAGCTTGTTGTACAGGAGCAACTGCTTCGCGGTCACCACATTCAACACGGCCTTCGGTAGCTTTGTCGAAGTAGCTGTTTTTCCAGCATTCGCCGTAGTTGTTACGGACGATTTCTTGAGATTGGCTGCTTACGGTGTAACCGTGTTTGGTGTGCGCTTCGCTGGCCATAGCGGTGCCAGAGGCAACCAAGGCAACGAACAATGCGCTTAATTTCAGCTGTTTGGTCATTTTATTCCCTCATCAAATTGTTATGCGGCGGACTAGGAAAGCAACCGCTGCAAAGTACCAATATACAGGCCGCAGTATCAAAACAGCGGCAAATCGGATATATCAGGTTGCACTATAAAGAAGCGCAAGGCAAACTGTCAATACTCGATGCCTTCAAACAATCATGAAGTGCCTGCTTCCTAGTAGTTAATCATGCCGAAAAATCAATCTTGTGTCATTAATTTAGGGCAAAATCAGACAATTCACCTACCTAAAGTTGTACAAAAACAACAAAACCCCTTTCCCTCTTCTTTCCTGAATTTCCTGTTTTCATATCATTAAAAGATATTTTCATTAAAAACAACCATTTTCAAAACTCGGGGCAAAACTGGGCAAAATATGTTAAATTACATGCCGTTTGTCGCACAAAATCCACAATAACAACGTATTCGGTACTACTACCATGAAACTGCAACAATTACGTTACGCCCTTGAAGTTTACCGGCACAATCTGAATGTCTCCGAGGCTGCCGATGCGCTTTTTACATCCCAGCCCGGCATTTCCAAACAAATCCGCCTGCTTGAAGAAGAATTGGGTATCCAAATTTTTATCCGCAGCGGCAAACGTGTGGTTTCCGTTTCGCAACCGGGCAAAGCCGTATTAGAGATTTCGGAACGGATTTTGCGTGATGTACAAAACATTAAAAATATCGGCAGCGAGTTTACCGATCACGACAGCGGCTCGCTAACCATCGCGACAACGCATACCCAGGCGCGCTATGCTTTGCCCAAAATCGTTGCGGAATTTGTCAAAAACTACCCTAAAGTCAATTTGACCATCAAACAAGGCAGCCCTTCTGCCATTGCCCAAATGGTCAGCAGCGGAGAAGCAGATTTGGCAATTATTACCGAACGCATTGACGATCACCCCGAGTTGGGCAAACTACCCTGCTACGAATGGAACCATGCCGTGATTGTTCCGCACGATCACCCTCTTTTGGACTGCCGCAATCCTTTAAGCCTTGAAGATTTAGCTTCTTTTCCGCTAGTTACTTACGAATTTGCTTTTAATTCCGGCAGCAGCATTGCGCGTACATTTAATAAAGCGCATATTGAGCAACCTGATGTTGCCTTATCGGCTGCCGATACAGATGTATTGAAGACGTATGTCCGCTTAGGCTTGGGCGTTGGTTTAATGGCGAAAATGGCGTACGATCCTGCGGTCGATCAAGATTTACAGCTGATTGATGCGGCACACTTATTTGAACCATCACCCACTTGGATAGCCTTACGCACCGATACCTACCTGCGCGGTTACGCGTATGACTTTATCCAGATGTTTGCACCGAAACTGACCAGAGAAGTAGTCGACCGCATTCTGTACACGCCGGTTGTTGAAGATTTTTCAATTTAATATCTGACTATAACTTGCGTAACTTAACAATTATTCTTTAATTCTTGTTAAAAAGGCCGTCTGAAATATTTCAGACGGCCTAAGATTCAGATAGCGTGCGAACAACCAGAAACCATTTTCTTCAAGGTTGTCGCATCTAAGATTTTGATGTGCTTGTGTTCAACAGAAATCAAGCCTTCATGATGGAATTTAGACAAGGTGCGGCTGACTGTTTCCAGTTTCAGCCCCAAATAGCTGCCGATTTCCTCACGCGACATCCGCAAGATAAAATCATTGGCGGCAAAACCTCGTGAATAGAGACGCTGAGACAGATTGAGTAAGAATGCTGCCAATCGCTCTTCAGCGCGCATATTGCCCAAAAGCAGCATAACGCCCTGATCTCGGACAATTTCGCGGCTCATCAAGCGGAAAAAGTGAGAACGGAGGCTGGGAATATCCTGACCAAGTTCTTCAATATGTGTAAACGGAAGCTCGCATACCTCGCTGTCTTCCAAAGCCACAGCATCACAGCTGTGAATATGGGAACAAATCCCATCCATACCGATCAGCTCGCCCGACATAAAAAAGCCGGTTACCTGATCTCGTCCATCTTGGCTGGCAACTGTTGTCTTAAAGAAGCCCGCACGGATGGCAAATAAAGAGGTAAACGGCTCGCCGGCACGGAACAGGTATTCACCTTTTTTCAGACGGCGGCTTTGACGGATAACCGCGTCTAATTGTGAAAATTCGTTAGGCATCAGTCCGACAGGCAAACACAGCTCGCGTAAAGAACATGTGGAACACAAGGTTTTCATTTGATGTGTTGCATTGTGTGTGGCCATAACGCACCTTTAATTTGCTTAGTTCTCTCAATCCCTGATGAAGCCGAATAACTATTGACCCATGTCAAAGTTGGCATATCATTATGAGGCATTCTACCAAACTATCGAAATTTTGACTAAAATTTTCCCTAATTTCCTTACTTCATACTACAAGCCCCGACCATGAAAATCATCCCTATCTCAAATAACACTAACACAAACAATGAATTACCGGAATTCGACCGCGAATTGATTGCCAGTTTGCCATCAAGCGGTCCACGTTATACATCCTATCCGACCGCCGACCGCTTCCATGAAGGCTTTAAAGAAGCCGAATATATCCAAGCTTTAAACCTGCGTAACATGGGCGCGCTCAACAAACCCCTTTCACTCTACATCCACATCCCCTTCTGCAATACCATCTGCTACTACTGCGGCTGCAACAAAATCATTACCAAAGACAAAAGCCGTGCCGATGCCTATATCCAGTATCTGGAAAAAGAAATGGAGTTGCTGGCACCGCATTTAGGCGGACGACACCAGCTTGCGCAACTCCACTTCGGCGGCGGCACGCCGACATTCCTAAGCGACGACCAACTCGAACGCGTCTTCGAAATGATCCGCAAATACTTCCAGCTCATCCCCAACGGCGAATACTCCATCGAAATCGACCCGCGCAAAGTCAGCCGCAAAACCGTCCTCAAACTGGGCAAACTCGGTTTCAACCGCATGAGTGTCGGCATTCAAGACTTCGATCCTAAAGTGCAGGCAGCCGTCAACCGTATCCAAAGTTACGAAGAAACCAAAGAAGTCATCGATGCCGCCCGCGAAGCAGGGTTCAAATCCGTCAGTGTCGATTTGATTTACGGCCTGCCGCACCAAAACACCGAAAGCATCAAAACCACCATCGACACGGTCTTGTCGCTTGACCCTGACCGCCTCGCCCTCTACCACTACGCCCACCTGCCGCATATCTTCAAACCGCAACGCCGTATCGACACCAATGTCGTTCCCGGCAGCGAAGAAAAACTCGATATGCTGCAATATTGCGTCCAAACCCTGACTGAGCGCGGCTACGTTTTCATTGGCATGGACCACTTTGCCAAACCTGACGACGAACTCTCCATCGCCCTCAAAGAAGGCTTCCTGCAACGCAACTTCCAAGGCTACTCAACCTATGCCGACTGCGATTTGGTAGCGATCGGCGTGTCCTCTATCGGCAAAATCGGCAGCACCTACTCCCAAAACGAGCGCGACATCGATGCCTATTACGCCGCTCTTGATGCCGGACATCTGCCGATTATGCGCGGCTACCAGCTTGATCAAGACGATATCCTGCGCCGCAACATTATTCAGGATTTAATGTGCCGCTTCTCGCTTGATTATCAAATTTACGAAAGCGTGTTCGGCATTCCGTTTAGCCGCTATTTTGCAGCCGAACTGGAAGATATGAAGCAACTTGAAACCCTCGGCCTGGTCCGTCTCAAACCGCACAGCCTGACCGTGACACCGAAGGGCCGTTTCCTGATCCGCAACATCGCCATGGTGTTCGACTACCATTTGCGCCATAAAGAAACCAAAGCCAAATACTCGCAAACCGTATAAACAGGAATGGAAAAGGTCGTCTAAAAATTTTCAGACGACCTTTGTTTTTATTTTCAATACTTTCGGGTAACATAAAACCATATTTTCCGCTTTATCAGAATTCAAAGTTAATTTGTATAGGCGCGTATCCTATGGTTACCGAACAGCAAAACGATATCCTCAGCATCAATCAAGTACAGCTTCTCCTTGCAGAAAAACGCACGGCACTTGCTATCATGCGTACGGGCATTGCCGTTTTCGCACTCCCTTTGTCTATTTTCAGTGCGCTGATTGCGACATCGAAATGGTACGAGGCCGTTGATGTTTGGCCTTTGCTCGTACTGGTCAGTCTGATGAACATCAGCTTGATTATTTTCTCGGTCTATCTAATTACCCGCTCGCTCCGTAGAATGCACCAATATGACCAGCTGATTGCCGATATCAAATACAACAATCAGTCTTTGCGCAAACTGATTAAGTCATAAAATGCAGATAGTTGGGGCTACACATAGGTCGTCTGAAAATCAAAATATAGCGGAACTCCAAATATGTATTAAAACATGATTCTGCCAAACATACCGTAATTATTCTTGGTGACGTTACTGTACACTTTGCTCCCCCATTTGAATCGATACGATACCATTGAAGTAATTGGGATTAAAATGAACAACAAATATAAAGAATGGATAAAAATCATACTGCTCCCTCATTTAATAACGGCTATTTTTTTAGGGCCAGCAATAATTGTTTTTTGGTCAGGTGGATTTATCGGTCTCTATTCTGTTATAAACGTGTTCAGTGAATTAGGATCGCTTAAATATTATATTTATATTGGAATTCCTTTAATTTTTATAATGTTCTTACTTGGGTTTTATTGGAGAAATCTGAAAATAGGGAAGATACTGACTTCTTCTGCGATATATTTATGGTTTCTCTTAGGTTTTTTATGCCTAGGGTGGCAGATATAAACTTATTGAAATGATCAACTCAATTGGATATTAGGAACCCTGCTGGATACACCGATCGTGTGTAGACAAATACGAATGCAGTCTGCAATTTTGGTTTGTCCAGTCTCTTGTCTCAAACGCTTTTAAAATATGGAACAACCTGATTTTTTCCCCATCCCCAGTCCCTGCATCGGCGTTTGTGAAGCCAATGCCAAAGGCTATTGCAAAGGCTGCCTGCGCAGCCGGGAAGAGCGCTTGTACTGGCTCCAGATGACCGACAGCCAAAAGCATCAAGTCATGCACCTTCTATCCCTCAGGAAAGCCAAAATCCGCAACCGCAAAATGGAAAAAACCGAAACGGGCGAACATCCGGTTCAAAACCTGCTCGATTTCTAAATTGCCCTTGCCTACCGCACACCACAATAAGGAAAAACATGAAAAAACTGCTTGCCTGCCTGCTTGTGCCATTGACTGCCCTCGCCCTGGGCGCCTGCAAACCCGCCGCGATCTCACCCGACAACAAACCTGCCGAACTTAACTGGCAGCAGCCTAAACTGACCAGCAATGTTTGGAAAATCAGCAAAGAAGGCCAACCCGATTCCTACCTGCTCGGCACCATCCACATGGGACGAACCAATCAAACTTTGTCTTCCGATGCGGTCAAACTGTTGCAATCCACCAACCAACTGACCACAGAAATTGACCCACTGCCGGACAGCAGTCCGGAAACGAAAAAAATGTATCAAAAATACTTCAAAGAAGTCATGAGTACCGAACCGCTTAGCCGCAAGCTTGGCAAAACAGATTTCCGTCTTTTACAAGAAATCTATTCAAAAAATGAAGAAAGCCGACCCATCACCAGAATTGCCGACAAACTCCACCCGTGGGCAGCATTGGTTTTTGCCGGCAGCGCATTTCCCCAAGGATATAGCGCAGAAACCGGTGCAGATATGTTGCTGACCAACGCAGCAGTCAATATCAACAAACCGCGTAGTTCATTAGAAAGCTTGGACGAAGTTTCCGCAATCTTCAAAGCACAGCCTGAAGAAACCATGCTCAACTTTCTGAAAGCCAGCATTAAAACCAATAAAGAAGAAACCGAAGATATCAAAAAACTCCATCAAGCCTATTCAGAAGGCCGCTTTGAAGAACTCATCCCACTTTTGGAAGAAACCGAACAGTGCACCCTCAAACGTGTTGATGCTAAACACGCCAAAGCCATGTCCGATTGGCTGAAAAACGACCTCCTGATCCGCCGTAACTTGGCATGGCTACCTGAAATCCGCAAGCAATCGGCCAAACAAAGCACCCTCTTTGCTGTCGGCATTGCCCATTTACCCAGCGGAAAAGGCTTAATCGAACTATTGCGTCAAGAAGGCTATCAAGTGACGCCCGAACCCAAAGTCCTGATTTGGCAATAAACCCAATCAAACAACAAGGCCGTCTGAAAGTCTTTCTTTCAGACGGCCTTTATTTAATCTCTATTAAATGAAGCGGTAAGCAGCGTTGAGCGCAAAACTCAATCGCCCAATGCCGCTACCATCACCGCTTTAATCGTGTGCATCCGGTTTTCTGCCTGATCAAACACAATACTGGCTTCGCTTTCAAAGACTTCTTCCGTTACTTCCACACCATTCAGGCCGAATGTCTCATAAATCCATTCACCGACTTTGGTTTCACGATTATGGAAAGCAGGCAGGCAATGCATAAACTTGACTTGCGGATTTTCAGCCGCGGCCATTAATTCGGGCGTAACTCGGTAATCTTTCAGCAAATCGATACGTTCCTGCCACGCCTCTTTAGGCTCACCCATGCTGACCCACACATCGGTATGGATAAAATCCACGCCTTTCACGGCTTCTTTCACATTCTCCGTCAACAGAATCCGTCCACCGGTCTCTTTGGCAACAGCCTGCACTGTCTCGATAATGTTTTCAGACGGCCACAAACTTTTCGGTGCACCGATACGCACGTCCATGCCCAGTTTCGCAGCCAACACCAGCAACGAATTGGCCATGTTGTAACGCGCATCACCGACGTAGGCAAACGCAATTTGGTTCAAAGGCTTGTTGCTATGCTCGCGCATCGTCAGCGCATCAGCAAGCATTTGAGTCGGGTGAAACTCGTTGGTCAAACCATTGAACACAGGCACGCCTGCATACTTGGCCAGCTCTTCCACCACATCCTGTCCAAAACCGCGATATTCGATACCGTCAAACATCCGCCCCAAAACCCGCGCCGTATCCTTAATACTTTCCTTATGCCCAATTTGGCTGGCAGAAGGCTCCAGATAAGTTACCCCTGCCCCTTGATCGCGCGCGGCCACTTCAAACGCGCAACGGGTGCGGGTCGATGTTTTCTCGAAAATCAGGGCAATGTTTTTCCCCTTCATCCGCTGCACCTCGCGCCCTGCTTTTTTAGCGGCTTTCAATTCGGCGGCAAGATCGAGATAGGCAGTAATTTCTTCCGGCGTGAAATCCAAAAGTTTTAAAAAATGGCGGTTTTTCAGGCTCATGTCTTATTTCTCTTTTTTCTAGCGTGGGCGTTGCCCAACATTTTTCTCCATGCAGATTTCGTCGGGCTTCCACCGACCTTCTGCTGCTCAATTTTTTTAACGTGCGAAGCCTGCCCGAAGCATGGCCCCTTATCCTCTATCAAAACTCAAAACAAGGCCGTCTGAACCTCGCCTCTCTCCAAGGCAAGCAACGATTGTTTGCGGTTCAAACCGCCTGCGTAGCCGGTCAGCTTACCGTCGCTACCGATAACGCGGTGGCAGGGAATCAAGATAGACACCTTGTTCTGCCCGTTTGCAGCGGCAACGGCGCGAATGGCTTTAGGATTGCCCAACTGTTGCGCCTGCTCCTTGTAGCTGCGCGTTTCGCCGTAAGGAATAGTCAGCAGCGCATTCCACACCTGCTGCTGAAAGGCTGTACCTATCGTTTCCAAAGGCGTCGCAAAAACTTTTAGACGGCCTTGGAAGTATAAATCCAATTCTTGACGCAAAAGTTGCGTTTGCTCATTTTCTTGGAAAATAAACTGTCCGTTCAAAGCTTTTTGGACAGCCATGATTTCCTGTTCCATATGTTTCTGCCCGACAAATTCCAGCAGACACAAACCCTTGCTGCCGAACACCGCCAACATCTCGCCCAACGGCGTGGCAACCGCGGCCGCAGTCAGTTCGTTCGGACTATCAGGATAACGCGTTTCCAACAGTCGGATAGCTCGGCGGATACGGACATATTCTTCAGGCGCACAACCGATACAGTCAATAAAATCCTGCTCAAACTGCTTGGCTTCGTGTTCGGTAAGACGCTCGTGCAGTAAGGCTTCGAGAGTAGCGGGAAAGTCAGTTTCCAACTGCTCTCGGATTTCATTCCACTTTGATGGAAGCTCGTTTAAAGAAGGCAGAGTAATCATATTTTGCCTTGTTCAATTATCGATAACTTAAGAGAAAACCGAAAGAGCAAAAGAATCGTATCGCCCTATCGTTTTTCAAAGCCTACGGTACGGCCTTTTCACTTCAACAGGCGTTTCAACATACCTTCATACACCGCCGACAACTTCGGAATATCTTCCAAACGTACGTTTTCGTTGATTTGGTGGATGGTCGCGTTAGACGGGCCTAATTCGATGAGCTCTTTCGCAATGGCTTTGATGAAGCGTCCGTCCGAAGTGCCGCCGGTGGTGGACAATTCAGCCTCAACGCTACAAATCTCGGCAATGGCTTCGCGTGCCACATCGGTCAGTTTTCCTGCCTGTGTCAGGAAAGGTTGGCCTGAGCAAGACCACTGCAAATCGTATTGCACGCCGTGTTTATCCAAAATGGTATGAACGCGTTGTTTCAGCCCTTCTTCAGTAGACTCGGTAGAGAAACGGAAATTGAATTTGACGTTTAGCTCGCCCGGAATCACATTGGTCGCGCCTGTGCCGCCGTTAATATTGGAAATTTGGAAACTGGTCGGCGGGAAGTATTCGTTGCCCTCGTCCCAGACTTCCTGCGTCAGCTCCAGCAAGGCCGGGGCAAAAGTATGCACGGGATTGATTGCCAAATGCGGATAGGCAATATGGCCTTGCTTGCCTTTGATGGTCAGATTGCCCGACAACGAGCCGCGTCGGCCGTTTTTCAACATATCGCCCAATTTATCCACGGCAGTCGGTTCGCCGACGATACAGTAATCAATCAATTCGCCACGCGCTTTCAATACATCGACAACTTTGGTTGTGCCATCCAGCGCATCGCCCTCTTCGTCTGAAGTAATCAGGAGCGCGATACTGCCTTGATGATCGGGATATTCGGCAACGAAACGCTCACAGGCGGTAACGAAGCAGGCAATGCTGGTTTTCATGTCCGCCGCGCCGCGGCCATACAGACGGTCTTCACGCTCGGTCGGTTCAAACGGAGGCGAATCCCATTTTTCAACAGGGCCTGTCGGCACAACGTCGGTATGTCCGGCAAAGCAGAACACCGGAGCCTGCGTACCGCGGCGCAACCAAATGTTTTTGGTGTCGCCGAAATGAAGCTCTTCTACGGCAAAACCGATTTTTTGTAGGCGTTCGGCCAGCAGTTGTTGGCAGTTTTGGTCATCCGGCGTAACGGACGGGCGGGAAATCAGCGCTTTGGCAAGCTCTAGGGATTGGGTTTCGGTCATATTTGCTCACTTTGAGAAACAGGCCGTCTGAAACGTTCTGAATATGATTTTCAGACGGCCTTGAGTTTATTTGAAGATACTGAATGGGCAGTTTCCCTTTCTGCATCCTGATTTATTTTCCATGACAAGCTTCATACAGCGGCAGTAAGTCTTCCACTGTTTCCACTATCCATTTCGCGACATCCTGCTTGCCCAAATCATCGCGTTCGATGTGTTTGCCGATACAGAAGAAATCTTTATCGTCTCGAAGCTTTCTATCGCCGTCGCTTTGTTGGGCGACGGTACGATAATCGTCATATTCGCTTTCCGCACCGTGCCACATATCGAATGAAGCGTATTTTTCGGTATCAAAATTATCCAGCCAGCGGTTGTAATCAGGCAGCGCAATGGGGGAAACATCGGCTTTATAGCAGTGCCAATCCAAGCTGACGCTCAAACGGCGGCGGTTGAGCAAAATCGACAAAATTGCTGCGGAATTTTTATATTGTTCGTATTTGAAATAGGCAAAGAAATGGGCGCGGACCTGCCAGCCGTTACACCAGCGTTCGATATGCGGCGGCGCAAACGGTGCACCCAATTCGGCGGCAACCTGCTGGATCAGCTGCTGCCATACCTGCCAGTTTTCTTTATAGTCTGCCTTGATTTGCGGAATACTTTCAGGCTGGTATTTTTTAAGCTGGGAAAATTGGAAAAAGGGAATATTGAACAAATCGCAACTTTTTGGGGTCAGCATAATATATCCTTGAGACGATTGTTTCAGACGGCCTTATTTGCGGCGGCGTGCAGCCATAATTTCGCCGATTTCGGTCAGTTTTTCTTTGGGGATAAAGGTTTTGCCCATATCAAACAGCGGCTCTTCAATCGCCAGATGGACATCATATCCTGCGACAAAGCGTTTGAACGCTTCCGCATCGGGGACATAGGTGTTGTCTGCTTCGAGTTTGGTAAATTCGGCGGATACTGCCGCCCAGTTGTTGTGCAGGCTGATATGTTGGCGCAAAAGCTCGTCAACGCTTTCTTGGGCTTGCGGCGCATATTGCAATAGAAGCGGGAAGAAATTTTCTTCTTCGTCTTCATGGTGCAACGGCGCGGCAACATTAAAATATTGGGCAATCTGGCGGATGGTTTGCAAAACGATTTGATTGCAGCCGTTTTCGGCAATATAGTCCGACAACATGGCAACCTGGCTGCAGAAACGGCGCACTTTGCCATGACAGGCGTACAACATTTCAATGGGTTCGGCAAAAGTAACGCTTTTGGTTTCAAACGGATTCATGGTTTTGAGGTTTTATTCTTAAATTAATGTTTCCAGATTATAACAAAACAGCCTGCGCAAGGCAGGCTGTCTGTTTTTAAGCTTAAAGCGGATTAGTCAACCAAAGTAACTTTACCGTTCATCAAAGCACCGTGACCTGGGAAGGTACAAGCGAATTTGTATTCGCCGCCGGCCAATTTAGCAGGATCCAGAGTCAGGGAAGATTCTTCGCCGCCGCCAACCAGTTTGGTGTGGGCAACAACGCGTGCGTCGTCAGGTTTAACGTAGTCAGTTGCAGCAGCACCGGCACCGTCTTTGAAAATACCGTCCATGTCTTCGGCTTTACCGATGACGATGTTGTGACCCATGCTTTCTTTAGGTTGGGTACCGGTGTGTTTCAAAGTAATGGTGAATTCTTTACAAGCTTTGCTTACTTGGATTTCTTTAGTGTTGAACTGCATAGCGTCGTTGGCTTCAACAGTAGTCGCGCAGTTGCCGGCAGCAGGAGCGGCGGCAGCATCGGCCGGAGCAGCTTCAGATGCAGGAGCAGCATCGGCAGGTGCAGTAGTTTCTGCAGGAGCAGCTTCAGAAGCAGCGGAAGCAGCAGGTGCTTCAGCAGGTTTTGCAGCTTCTTGAGAGCATGCAGCCAAGCCGATAACGGCAGCGGAAATCAGAGCCAGATAAGCTTTCATTGATGTATCTCCTAATGATGAGAGTCTTGTTAAGTTCTATTAATAGAACCCGCGCGAATATATTAACAAAGGCAAATACCAGACTTAAACTTATTCACGCAGAGCGATAAGAAATTCAGGCGTTATTTTGCTACAAACTTCACACGAAATCAAAGTTTCAGGCCAAGTTTACATCAGTTTACCTAAAAGAAAACAGTTACTGTTTAGGTCGTATTTCTTTAGTATTAGATACTATCGGTCAAATGAAATAAGTTTTAACATTTATTAACCATAATCTCATTCGGCATGATTTTAGCGGCTGTGCTTGCGTACCAATTCTGCCAATGCCGCTGCTAATTCGGGATGCCTGCCTTCCAATTTGGCCGCAGCCGCATCGAAGCTGTCCAAAGCGGCCTCGCTCAATCGCAAGCTGTTGGTTTTCGGCTGAGACGGAGGTTTGGGGACCACCCTGACCGCCACTTCCCGTATTCCGTCGTGCAATGCTTGCAACTTGGGCAACATGGCGGGCAGGATCATTTTCAAACGCGAAGCAGCCATATTGTTGGCGGCCAGCAAAACCAGTCTTCCGTCTTCGATACAGGCCGTCTGAAAATGCGGATGCAGGTTGACCGGCAAAACCGTTTTGATTTTTGCATCCAATTTCCGCCATTGTTGCGATTGTTGCAACAAGCCCGCCAATAAGCGGTCGCGCTTGCCCAATTGTGCTAAATCCATATATTTCAGACGGCCTTTCAGTAAATTAACCAAACAATTACAATTGAAATACGGCAAAACCGCCTTTATTTCAAACAGCATTACCGCGTTATACAAGCGCTTGTGTTAAAATCCCAATTTCGCCCACTATTATATCAAGGCGCAGGAATTATTCATGCTGACAAACATTGCTAAGAAAATCTTCGGCAGCCGCAACGACCGCCTGCTGAAACAATATCGTAAATCCGTTGCTAAAATCAATGCACTCGAAGAACAGATGAAAGCGTTGAGCGACGCAGATTTACAGGCCAAAACCGCCGAATTCAAACAACGCCTCGCTGACGGACAAACGCTAGATGATATTTTGGTTGAAGCCTTTGCCGTCTGCCGCGAGGCATCCCGCCGTGTATTGGGCATGCGCCACTTCGATGTACAACTGATCGGCGGTATGGTCCTGCACCATGGCAAAATCGCCGAAATGCGTACCGGTGAAGGTAAGACATTGGTGGCCACCCTTGCCGTTTACCTGAATGCATTGTCAGGAAAAGGTGTACACGTCGTTACCGTCAACGACTACCTCGCCTCCCGTGACGCAGGCATTATGGAGCCGTTGTACAACTTCTTGGGCTTGAGCGTCGGCGTGATCGTAGCCGATTTGCAACCTTTCGAACGCCAAACCGCTTACGGTGCCGACATTACTTACGGCACCAACAACGAATTCGGTTTCGACTACCTGCGCGACAATATGGTGACCGACCAATACGACAAAGTTCAGCGCGAATTGAACTTTGCCGTTGTCGACGAAGTGGACTCCATTTTGATCGACGAAGCTCGTACGCCGCTGATTATTTCCGGCCAGGCAGATGACAACATCCAGCTCTACCGCGTGATGGATGCTGTTCCAGCCCACCTTATCCGCCAAGAAACCGAAGAAGGCGAAGGCGATTACTGGGTAGATGAAAAAGCACACCAAGTTATTCTAAGCGAAGCCGGTCACGAACACGCCGAGCAAATCCTGACCCAAATGGGCTTATTGCAGGAAAATGACTCGCTCTACTCTGCCGCCAATATTTCCCTGATGCACCACCTCATGGCGGCATTGCGTGCGCACACCCTGTTCCACAAAGACCAACACTACGTCATTCAAGACGGCGAAATCGTGATTGTGGACGAGTTCACAGGCCGTCTGATGGCCGGCCGCCGTTGGTCCGAAGGCTTGCACCAAGCCGTTGAAGCCAAGGAAGGCGTAGAAATCAAACGCGAAAACCAAACGCTTGCCTCCATTACCTTCCAAAACTACTTCCGCCTGTACAGCAAACTGTCCGGCATGACCGGTACGGCCGACACCGAAGCCTTCGAGTTCCAAAGCATTTACAACCTCGAAACCGTCATCATCCCGACCAACCGTCCGGTACAACGTAAAGACTTCAACGACCAAATCTTCCGCTCGGCCGAAGAAAAATTTGAAGCCGTTGTCAAAGACATCGCCGAATGTCACAAAAACGGCCAACCGGTTTTGGTCGGTACCACCAGCATCGAAAACTCCGAACTGGTTTCCCGTTTGTTACACGAAGCCGGTCTGCCGCATAACGTCCTCAACGCCAAAGAACACGAGCGCGAGGCATTGATTGTGGCCCAAGCCGGTAAAGTCGGCGCAATTACCGTTGCCACCAACATGGCGGGCCGCGGTACCGATATTGTCTTGGGCGGCAACCTCAAACATCAAATCGAAGCCATCCACGCCGATGAAACTCTGAGCGAACAGCAAAAACAAGCGCAAATTTCCGCCCTTGAAAGCGGCTGGCAAACCGAACACGACCAAGTTGTGGCCGCAGGCGGTTTGCACATTATCGGTACGGAACGCCATGAAAGCCGCCGTATCGACAACCAATTGCGCGGTCGTGCAGGCCGTCAGGGTGACCCAGGCTCCAGCCGTTTCTACCTGTCGTTTGAAGACCCATTATTGCGCCTCTTTGCTCTCGACCGTGCCGCCGCCATCCTCAACCGCCTGGCACCCGAGCGCGGCGTTGCCATCGAACACGGCCTGCTGACCCGTCAAATCGAAGGCGCGCAACGTAAAGTCGAAGGCCGCAACTTCGATATGCGTAAACAGGTTTTAGAATATGATGACGTTGCCAACGACCAACGTAAAGTGATTTACCATCAACGTAACGAAATCCTGACGACTAAAGACGTCAGCGATTTGACTCGCGAAATCCGCGCCGACGTTATCAGCGACTTGGTTGATTACCACATTCCGCCTGACAGCATGGAAGAGCAATGGGACATTCCGGCACTTGAGCACCAACTTGCCGCCGATTTCCGCCTGCATGTCGATATTAAAGGCTGGCTGAAAGAAGACAGCACTTTGGACAACCAAGACATTAAAGAACGCCTCATCAAACGCATCGAAGACGAATACGCTGAAAAAGTCGAATTGGTCGGCAAACAAGCCATGTCGGATTTCGAACGCAACGTTATGCTGCAAGTTATCGACAACCAATGGCGCGAGCACCTCGCCGCTATGGACTACTTGCGCCAAGGTATCCATCTGCGCAGCTATGCTCAGAAAAATCCAAAACAGGAATACAAACGCGAAGCTTTCGCCATGTTTGAAAATCTGTGGCGCGGTATCAAACAAAACATTGCCGCTTTGCTGACTGCCGTTCAAATCGAGCGCAACAGCGAATACGACCACACTGCCGTACAAAGCGTCAGCGATGTTCAAACTGTCCACTCCGATGCGCCTGATATGGAAGAATTGCTCGGTCAATCGCAAACCGATTTGGTTACCGAAGCGTTCGACCCTGACGGCACAGACTTCAGCCCTGAAGCGCTTGCACAAAACGGCCTGATTGTTCACCGCAACGATCCTTGCCCTTGCGGCAGCGGCCTGAAATACAAACAGTGCCACGGTAAATTGAACTAAGCAGTCATCTCAAAAGGCCGTCTGAACAGATGTGACAACGAAATCAAAGATTCTCGTTTCACCGTTCAGACGGCCTGAGAATTATCCAAACAAGCAAAAAATTTCCAAACCCAATTTCAAAAGAGTATCCCTATGGCAGGCAACACCTTCGGACAAATCTTTACCATTACCACTTTCGGCGAAAGCCACGGCGCAGGCTTGGGCTGCATCATTGATGGCTGCCCGCCCGGATTAGAATTGAGCGAAGCGGATATCCAGCTTGACCTTGACCGCCGCAAACCCGGCACCAGCCGCCACGTTACCCAACGCCGCGAAGCCGACCAAGTCGAAATCCTCTCCGGCGTATTCGAAGGCAAAACCACCGGCACTCCTATCGCCCTCCTGATCCGTAATACCGACCAACGCAGCAAAGACTATGGCAATATCGCCACCAGTTTCCGCCCCGGACATGCCGATTACACCTACTGGCACAAATACGGCACACGCGACTATCGCGGCGGCGGTAGAAGTTCCGCCCGCGAAACTGCTGCACGTGTTGCCGCCGGAGCAGTTGCAAAAAAATGGCTGAAAGAAAAATTCGGCACGGAAATCACCGCCTACGTTACCCAAGTCGGCGAAAAAGAAATCCAGTTTGAAGGTTACGAATATATTTCCCAAAATCCTTTTTTTGCCGCAAATCAAAGCCAAATTGAGGACTTGGAAAACTATATGGACAGCGTGCGCAAATCATTGGATTCTGTCGGCGCAAAACTTCATATCGAAGCGGTTAACGTCCCCGTCGGCTTAGGCGAACCAGTTTTTGACCGCCTCGATGCAGAAATTGCCTATGCCATGATGGGCATCAATGCCGTCAAAGGCATGGAAATCGGCGCAGGTTTTGATAGCGTAACTCAACGCGGCAGCGAGCACGGCGACGAGCTCACGCCTCAAGGCTTTCTATCCAACCACTCAGGCGGCATCTTGGGTGGCATCAGCACCGGACAAGACATTCATGTGAATATTGCCATTAAACCGACCAGTTCCATCGCCACACCGCGCCGCAGTATTGATATAGAGGGCAACCCTGTCGAACTTGCCACACACGGCCGCCACGACCCCTGCGTCGGATTACGCGCCGCTCCGATTGCAGAAGCCATGCTGGCATTGGTCTTGATCGACCACGCCTTACGCCATCGTGCACAAAATGCCGATGTTCAGGTTAATACACCAGACATTGCCAAATTGGAAAAATAACCGTTTATTTCTGAATATTCTCAGAAAAATTTAGCCAAATCACAGTCTTTATACTACAATAGCACCTTATTGCCGTATGACGAAAATACGGATTTATATTAGAGGAATACAACCGCAATGGCACAAGAAACCGCTTTGGGCGCTGCGCTGAAATCTGCCGTCCAAACTATGAGCAAGAAAAAACAGACAGACATGATTGCCGACCACATTTACGGCAAATATGATGTATTCAAACGATTCAAACCGTTGGCCGTCGGTATCGACCAAGACTTGGTTGCCGCCCTGCCCCAATACGACCCTGCACTGATTGCACGCGTACTGGCTAACCACTGCCGCCGTCCGCGCTATCTGAAAGCCCTGGCTCGCGGCGGCAAACGTTTTGACTTGAATAACCGCTTCAAAGGCGAAGTCAGCGCAGAAGAACAAACCATCGCCCAACAGCACCCAGCCGTTCAACAGGCATTGGCTGCACAAGCCGAACGTCAAGCCGCTAAGGCTACTACAGAAGCAGAAGTAGCTCCTACTCAAGCCGAGACCAACGAAGCTTCTGAATAATGTTCAGACGGCCTGATAAGGCTTGCACTAAATAAATAGAGCCCCAATTTAATACGACATCTTTAACGTCGATGAATTGGGGCTTTTTATTGCCTTAACCTTATAGTGGCTGATTAAAAATAGCCTTGTTTACCCCCACCAAGCCAAGTTTTGAAACCAAAATCTTTTCTAAGCTATTCCCAATAAGGTATTTCTTTATTACGCTGATTATTCTTGTATCAATTTAAACATTGAACAACATTATTTGTTCGACATTAAAGCAATCTAAAATCTACTCTTATGAACATAAGTAAAGGCCGTCTGAAATATCTTTCAGACGGCCTTTTTAAATCAAACAGTCAGTTAAAACACGGCTTGCAAAACCAAATAGCTGACAACAGACAAAACGGCAGCAGCAGGCAAGGTAATAACCCAAGCAAGGCCGATCGGTTTCATCAATTTCCAGTTGGCATTGCGGTTAACCAAGCCGATACCCAAAACTGCACCTACCAAGATATGGGTACTGGAAACAGGCAAGCCCATAAATGATGCGGCCATCACGACGGCGGCGGCAGAAAGCTCTGCTGAGAAGCCTGACGCGGGGTGCATTTCTGCTAAGCTGGTGCCTACGGTTTTAATCACTTCTTTACCGACAAACCATAAGCCGACGATCAAAGCGATACCGAAAGTCAACATGGCAATTGGCGGCACGGCGTTTTGAGAAGTAATGCTGTTGGTACGCAGCACATCCATAATCGCGGCAAACGGACCAATCGCATTGGCAATATCGTTTGCACCATGGCTGAATGCGAAACCGCAAGCAGTAAATACCTGCATCCATGAGAACATTTGGAAAGTCGATTTATCCAAATCTTTGCGTTTCAAACTTTTGGCGAATACAAACGTACCCATCCAAATAGCTGCGCCGATCATGAAAATGGTCAGGAAGCTGTTGACGTTGCTCATGCCCAAATGCAGATTTTTCAGACCTTTAAAAATCAACATGGCCGCAATCATCATGCCGCCGACAGAAGCAATAAACGGCACCCAGGAATGCAGTGCTTTGTAAGAATCTACTTCGCCCTTACGGCTGTCAAAGCGGTGCAGACCGCGATAATACTCAGACTGCAATTCTTCAGGATCAAAGTCCGGCTCATCATAAATTTGGGCATCGTGCGCCATTTTGGTGGCGTATTCGACTTTTTCAGATTCACTCAAGGCATCAAAAAACAGGCGGTGCTCTTCTTTATAGGCTTTCTTCTCCAACTTGATGCCTTTGAGCGTATTATCGGCCCAAGAGTTGTAGTCCAAAACGTTTTTCTTAATTCGTGAAAACAATAGATAGGAAACGATGCCACCTAATACCGGAGACAAAATCCAAGACAAGGCAATTTCGCCCAACTTGTCCCATTGAATCAGCGCAATGGAATCCACACCGTTCAATGCCGCCATACACAAGGCACTACCGACGATACCGCCGATAATGGCGTGTGTCGTAGAAACCGGCAGACCTTTGCGCGATGCAAAAAGCAGCCACAATGCCGCAGCCAAAAGCGCAGACATCATAATAAAAACAAACTGCATCGGATCCAGATGCATGCCATTCAAATCGACAATACCCTTACGGATGGTATCTGTTACCTCGCCGCCGGCAATCACTGCGCCGCTGACTTCAAATACTGCCGCAATCAGCAAAGCTTGCGGAATAGTCAATGTGCCGGAGCCGACACTTGTACCGAAAGAGTTAGCAATATCGTTACCACCCACATTAAACGCCATGAAGACGCCGAAAAAGGTAGCAAGGATAAACAGGCCGGAGTGGTTGTAGTGGGTATAACCCAGGCCCCAATAAATAAAATAGCCGACCATGCTCACAAGCATAGCGGCAAAAACCGTATTAATCAGCTTCAAGTTCGCACTCGACTGAGTTTGAGCCATGGAAAGTTTCCTTTTGGAAAACATGTTGAGTCACGTTATTTTAACCTCTTTGTAATCTTTCTTGCACCAACTATTTACATTAAATGCCGAAATTCCCGTAAAAACGTCAAAAGGCGTTAAAATGTCGCTTTACCTTCTCTTTCTGTAACCGAAATGCAACCCCAATACTATATCGGCATCATGTCCGGAACCAGCATGGACGGTGCCGATGCCGTACTGATTCAAATGCAGGGCAAGCAATGGCAACGAGCCGTTGCCCACAGCTTTCTACCCTATTCAGACGGCCTGCGCCAAGAATTGTTGGCACTACAAGACATAGGCGAAAATGAATTGCACAGAAGCAATATCCTGGCGCAAACACTCAGCCGCCTATACACCCAAACCGTCCAACAACTATTGGCAGAACAAAACCTGTCGGCCAAAGACATTGCCGCAATCGGCTGCCACGGACAAACCATCCGCCATGCGCCTGAATACGGTTACAGCATTCAACTGGTTAACCTCTCCCTGTTAGCTGAACTGACCGGCATTTTCACTGTCGGCGACTTTCGCAGCCGCGACCTTGCCTGCAACGGTCAAGGTGCACCCCTCGTCCCAGCCTTTCACGAAGCGCTGTTTCGAGATGCGAATGAAACCCGAGCCGTACTCAACATTGGAGGCATTTCCAATATCAGCATCCTCCCGCCCGACAGCCCTTCTTTCGGCTTCGATACCGGCCCCGGCAATATGCTGATGGATGCATGGATGCAACATATCTGGCAGCAGCCTTACGACAAAAACGGGGAAAAAGCCGCACAAGGCAAAATCCTCCCCGACCTGCTCGCTTCCCTGCTCGACCATCCTTATTTCAGCCGCCCTTATCCCAAAAGTACAGGCCGAGAGTTGTTTTCCCTAAGCTGGCTTCAAGGCCGTCTGAAAGGTAATGAAAAGCCGGAAGATGTGATACGCACATTGGTCTTTTATACCGCACAAACCATTTTTGACGCGACCAAACAAGCTGCTCCGGCGATTCATAATCTTTACATCTGCGGCGGCGGCATCCGCAATCCGGTTTTGATGCAAGACTTGGAAACCCTGTTTTCTCCCGACACCAAATTGCACAGCACAGCCAAGCTCCATCTTGACCCGCAATGGGTCGAAGCTGCCGCTTTTGCCTGGCTTGCAGCCTGTTGGTGCAATCAAGTTCCGAGCAATCCCTACCATGCAACCGGCGCACATTCACACCGAATTTTAGGCTCGGGACATTACGGTAACTAAAGTCGGATAAATAAAAAGGCCGTCTGGACATTTTCAGACGGCCTTTACTATATTAGCTTTTACTTATTCTTCTTCCGGCAAACGATTGATTTTTACACGGGCAATCCGTTGTCCGTCCTTCTCAACCACTTCAAAACGCCAGCCATGGTAATCGATGAAGTCGCCCACATCAGGAATACTTTGCAATTCTTCCATAATCAAGCCGGCAACGGTATGAAAATCGGCGTCTTCCTCTTGAGCAGGCAGATTTAACTGAGAAGCCAATTCCACATACTCCAATGCACCATCCACAGACAGCGTTTCATCCTGACTGGCCGGAGCAGCTTCTTCTTCCTCACGCTCAAACTCTTCGGGGAATTCACCGGCAATGGTTTCCAACAAATCTTTCATGGTCACCATACCCAGCACCGCGCCAAACTCGTCCACCACCAACGCATAATCCGCGCTGCTTTGACGGAACAATTCAATCGCATTCAACGCCGTCGTACTGTCCGGCAAAATTAATGGCTGGCGCAAGGCCGTCTGAATATTGATTTCTCCGGATTCAAGCAGCTGGTTCAGCAAATCTTTTTTACTGATATAGCCCAAAGGCTCATCTACACCTGCTTTACCGACAACCAACAAACGGCTATACGGTGTATTTTTCAATTGCGCATTTTGTTCTTCCCGACTTTGGGAAATATCCAATTTCTCGATTTCCCGACGCGGAATCATCACGCCCATAATCGGACGCTCCGCCAAAGTCAGCACGCTGCGAATCATGGATTTTTCGTTTTCTTCAAAATGCTCGTCATCGCCGCCATTATCGCCTGCTTTTGCCAAAATGCTTTCGCGGATACCCATCATACCCAACACATTTTCAGCGGTGCGCTTACGCCAAGAAGTGCTGATGTAGTCATTTTTGCGGGCATTCTTTTGCGAAACCTGATTAAACAGTTCGATCAAAATCGAGAAGCCGATCGCCGCATACAAATAGCCTTTCGGAATATGGAAATGGAAGGCTTCCGCAATCAGGCTGAAACCAATCATCAACAAGAAACCCAAACACAACATCACAACGGTCGGATGCTTGTCCACAAAGGCAGTCAACAGTTTACTGGCGGAAATCATCACCGTCATCGCCACAACAACCGCACCCATTGCCACCACAATATGATCCACCATCGCCACTGCTGTAATAACAGAATCGATAGAGAAAACCGCATCCAAAATCAAAATTTGCGCCACAACACCCCAAAAAGAAGAATGCTTCTTCTGTCCTTCAGCAACCGCAAATTGATTGTGGCCTTCAAGGCGTTCGTGCAGCTCGGTAGTCGCTTTATAAAGCAGGAAAATACCACCGGCAAACATAATCATGTCTTTGCCGGAAATCTCCAGACCACCCAGCTCAAACAAAGGGCGTGTCAGTGTCATGATGTGTGCCATGAAGCCCAGCATAAAAATCCGAATAACGACAGCCAAACCCAAGCCCGTTATCCGCGCCCTATCCCGTTGCAACGGTTTGACCTTGTTTGCCAAAATTGCTACGAAAACAAGGTTATCAATACCTAAAACAACTTCCAAAACCAGAAGCGTGGCAAAGCCTATCCAAGTATGCGGCTCGGCCAACCAACTGAAATCCATAATGATTGCGTTCCTTTAAAATACAAAAAGGCAGCCGTTCCGCTTAAAACGGACAGACTGCCAAATTTCGGGCATAGATAAAGGGAAGAAGCGGTATAACAACTACTCTGCTCTGCGTCTTTCATGAAAAATTTATGCCCCGGCCAAAAATAATGGCAAACAGTTTATCAGTTTGGCGAAAGAAAGGCAAAGTCTGACAGCATATTTTCTTTTAAAAACAGCCTACCGCTGCCAATCAATCACTTTCTCCAGCTTTAACAAAAGGAATCGGTCGATGTATTTGTTGATCATAGTTTGTTCGGTTTGCTGAAAGAAGATTCTTATAAGGAATTCCCTAAATGCCTGGGTAAAAACTTAGTTTTTTTACTAAGGTCTCAAGCCGTCTGAAAATTGGGATTTTTTCAGACGGCACGGTTTATATAGACAATAATTTTCTTAGAAAATATAACGATTATATTCTTTCAGAAATTACGGATATACTTAATCTCCATACAGTTAAAGTAATTAATCTGCCATCTAAATAAGAATATTCTAATTGAAGAGCATCATCTTCAAAGCAAATATTTCCAGCTGTAAATGTATTGCCATCTAGCCTACCTGTTATCTTATATTGTGTACTATCACCTATTCTTTCAAAAGGAATAATAACAGATTCATCTGTATTAACCTCTTCCAATATAAACTCATCAATAATGAAATAGTCAAGTTCCACATTGTAAACTTTATTCACTTCAATAGCCATTGGACAACAATTAAGGAAACAATATAGATCGTTATTTTCTATAGAAAAATATGCAAATTCCTCAATTGTTTCATCCATTTTTTTAGCTTTGCTGAGTAAATCATTTTTAACCTTTCATAAATTATTTTACTTCATAAATTGTTTTATCTTTTGGATTGCTACGATTTATAGCTTTCCAAAACTCTTTTCCACTTTTCACATGGATGGTTGTGATGGCACTTTAATAATTTGTTCCTATAAAGGCTGATGAATTAAGTGTAATCATTTAATCAATTATCATCAAAATATCTTAAAATATTAACCAATAGATAAAATAAAAACCACCATACAAGATGGTGGTTTTCAAATCTGGCTCCCCGACCTGGGCTCGAACCAGGGACCTGCGGATTAACAGTCCGTCGCTCTACCGACTGAGCTATCGGGGAATTAAAGATGAAATTATATAGAAAATATCAGAAACCTGTCAAGCAACAATCTATATAAAAACAAAAATATTTTTATATCTTTTTAATTTATAAAACTTTTATAAGATTTCAGCAATTTGTTTGGCCGCACGTTTCGCATCCAACAAAATCAAGCCCAATTTACCGCTTTCTTTTGCCATCAATGCCAACACTGCATTTTCACCTGCTTGACTCAACAGAATATAGCCATTTTTACCTTTAACCATTACCTGATCCAACTCACCGCAAGCCAACTCATGTACGGAACGATTGCCCAATGCCAGAAGCGTTGCCGACATCGCACCTACACGATCTGCATTCAAGTGGGAAGGCAGCATGGTTGCGATCGGCAGGCCGTCCGTAGAAATAACTGCAGCAGCAGTGATATCAGCAGAGGTATTGTTCAAATCGCTTAATACAGAGATTAATAGTTGTTGCATAGTCGCTCCATTCTAAAATAAATATCGGTCAGGCAAAAATCAACGGCTGCCGTATCGGTGGTACAGCACTTTAACCAAAGTAACAAAAGCCTCTTTATTTAAGTCAGGCATTCCGCCAATTACCAAAATCAGCTTGGTCATGCCAATATACAGCGGGAAAAAGGTCAATTCACTTTGGCCTGAAGGATCACAAATACCCCATGCGCTATTATTGATATGCAGGTTATTGCGAATCAAAAGACGGTGATTGTCTTCCATTTTGGCCACTTCGCTCGCCAAAAGACCCAACTCTTCCGCAGCCTCGTGATGGAAATTGGCATTGGCAAAATACAAACCGTTTTCATCAGCCAATAAAGCTTTGCCAGAATTGGACAACTGTTCCAATAATGTAGGCAATTGCTCGTCAGTCAAATGGATATCGTCTGTGCTGATTTCTTCATCACCATACAAAAATTCTAAGCGTTGGAGGCGGTATAGCAGGTTCAAAGCGGTATTGATGTCGCTGGTATCCGCCCACGCCAAGATTTTTTCGCTGCTGATGGTTTCAGACGGCTCTGCACGCAACAGACCATACAATAAAGTTCTGCTGGCACTGGGCGTATCACTTGAAACAGCATAATACGCACCCGCCGGTGTAATCTTAGGATATAAATTTGCTTGTAAAGAGAGTGTCGCTTCCATCTTATACCTCTAATCCGGGGTCAATTGAGAACAACATGGCAGTAACCAATTGTTTTACATCGTCTTCTCGACGCGCATCAATCTCAAAAACCGGTACATTAAAATTATTCTGTGCTAAATATTTTTGATAAACATCCACGCTTGGTAAAGATCGGATATCCATCTTCGTTACCCCTACAACCAGAGGTGCTTTTTTCAGCAACTCCCGGAATGCATCCAAGAAGAATTGCAAGTCTTTCAATGGATTGCTTCTTGTATTATCCAAAAGAAGCACTAAGCCCATACTGCCTTGGCTCAGAATTTCCCACATGAAATTAAAACGCTCCTGACCAGGCGTACCATAAAGGTGAACCTTAGTTTCCTCATCCAAATGAATGACACCGTAGTCCATTGCTACAGTTGTGTACCCCTTGCGGACAAGTGTCATATCAGATGCAGATGCATCGGTTTGAACCGGTGGTTCATCAGATAAAGCTGAAATTGCAGTGGTTTTACCTACGCCGACAGGACCGGTAAAGATAATTTTATTTTCTTTCATGACGTGTCCTTTACGATTTGCCCAGCAACTTACGCATCAGGCGTTGCAACAGGCCACGAGGTTGTTCTTTAGACGGACCGGCAATTTTTTGAGCCTCTTTGCTCATTGCTGTTTCAGGTACGTCTTTGCTATTCACATCAATCTGTTCGTTCAACGAAGGCGCATTGTGCGCATCAGTTGCAAACTCTGTATCTGTCGCCAAAAAGCCTGTCATATATGTTGCCGATAAATAATTCAAAATATCAGGCATCTCCAAAGGCATGACTTTATAGAGAACATTCAGATTAACAGATGTTTTCGTCAGAAATGCCGACAGACGCATAGATTCCGGAACATGTGCCAAACGGGTTAAATTTGGCCAACGCTTGAGTGTAAAGACAGTTTGCGGCGTCATCGGATAAATCAGACGGCCTGATGCAGTCCAAATAGCCATTTGCCACAAGCATGACATAATGGTGACTTTGGCTTTTTCTTTCCATTGAGGATTATCAGGAACAGCCTTACACACGACAGCCAAGTTATCGTTCTTACACAATTTCTCCAACTCATTGGCACTAACTGTCAACAGTACTCGCTGGATACTAGGAAACACGATTAATATCGGCTTACCTTCATGCAGGACGGCAAGATCTTGGTGTCCTTGACTGGCAAATTTCAGCGCACCCAACAAGCCTTTATTTGGATTAAATCGGCGAATGGTTGCTTTTCTTGTGCCATCGGAATTTGATTGTCTTTTATTCTCTTCGGCCGCTTGTTGCTCAGACGGCTCAAAAACATTGCCGCCTTGAGCCAGGCTGCGCAAAACAGGAAACAAGGTATCAAATTTGACCGGCTTAGCCAAATAAGGAGTCGTTACTGTCGGCAACTCGGAAGAAAACATCGCCACAGGCACTTCCGGATAAGTTTTCTTCGACTCTTTCCAAGCTTCTACACCTGCCGGAGTATCGGTATCAACCAATACCAAATCCGGTTTTTCATCAGAATCAGGGGAAACGATGACGTAATTCGTCGTATTGTGCATTTTAAATGCCATACGGAATACCGCCTGCTGTTGCTCACCCATCTCCTGTAACATAACCCGTATGGTTTTAATTTTTGGTAAATGATTATTCATCACTCGTACTTTCTACGATTATCTTATTTTTTTGAATATTGGTTCATTCGTTGCAAGAGACGGCTCATTGCCAAGACAACCTCTTCAGGCAGGCTGACAACACGTTCACGCAACAAGCGCAGAAATTGTTCCAAACGTCCCCAATCTTCAACGCGTTCGTACAAATCAAACAAGATAATGTACAACTGCGATTCTTGAGGATACTGCAAAACAGCCTGTTCCAAAGTACCGATGGCCAAATCCAACTGACCGTAGGCCAACAAAGATTCCACTTCTTTCAGAGCTTCATCAGCAGGTGAAGAGCTGGCACTGATAACTGAAGAGTCTTTTTGAACCAACTCACGATATTTGGCTTTCATCTGCAAAGAACTTGGCTGAATATAACCGCGCTTTAAGCCAATCTCTTTAATTTGCTGTTCAGACGGCCCTTTTTCCAAATCATCAAAAATTTCGTGATAACCAAGGCTATAACCCCAGCCAAGCATACGTTCTTTTACTTGACGGCCATATTGACCCAAAGAGTGGTAAAGCTTCCACAGATGCTTGGCAAACTGCCCTACTTCTTCATTCTGATAATCCAGACGCAAGGCATCGATAATGAGACCAGCAGGCTTCGCAGAAGTTTGGATTGCTTTATTGTATTGATGCAAAGCAGTCTCGTAGCTGATCTTATCTTTCAGGATTTTTGCACTACGTTCCGGTTTGGCAAAACCAATAACCGCACCCATCTCTTCAGGGCTAATTTCACCAAAATCTTTCTTGCCTAATACGATAGGCGCACGTTTACCCATACCTGGAACGACAATGCGTTCAATCGAGTCGTTCTCAAAGGCAATATGCTCGTCGGAAGCAACTTCCAAACCGCTTTGTTCGCCAATTTGACGGTCCACTTCCTGCATATTCCAACCAAGATGATGCTCGGCGAAAACACGCAGGCGCAGGTTAGTAGAATCCAAAGCCAGACCGGCTTTCAGGTATTCGGCTACGCTGTCTTCAGAAAGGGAAGTACTATGACGCTCAAGCGTATCCGCCAGCATGTCGATATTGCCAACTCGCAGATTCAAACCAATCAATTCATGAACCAGTTTTTCTGGAGCGCCGTCTTCCAAGGTATTGAGATAACCGGCCAAAGACTCCGCTGCTTTACTTTCATAGCCGAACTGTTTATAAACCTGATATTCGGTCAGCGGATCGACTTCTTGTGCGGAAACAGAAGCCGTTGCATCGTTTGAGCCGCTTCCGCCCCATTCCCAGTCTTGATTATCCGCATTGGAAACTGTCTGGTTGACTTTCTCAATCCAGTCGTTTCCATCCTCAGAGGAGGCTGTATGAGCAGCAGATGTACGGCCGCTTTTTGATGCATGTGCGCTTTGTTTGTCTGAATTGTTACTTTGTTTATGACGAACAAAAAACAACACCAGCAAAAAAAGCACCAGCAAAAAAATAGTTAAAAGTTGATAGTTCAAGAACACCTCCCGGTCTTGTGCTGCAAGCTGCATTTATTAACATCTGTTGCTTTACACGCAACTTCAACGTTATTAATTCCCCAAACGAATGATGATAACATGAATGCACTCATTTTTACATTAAAAACCCTACTCACATAAAGGACTTGATACCAATTTACAACTCAAACACACCAATGGATTCAACATGCGAGGTTTGTGCAAACATATTCATGATTCCCGCTGCCTTAAACTTATAACCCTTATCAACCAAGACACCGGCATCTCGTGCAAATGTTGATGGATTACACGAAACATACACTATCTTCTGAGGTAAAAATGGCTTATGTAGCGATTTGACAACAGCATAAGCCCCACTTCTCGGCGGATCCAGTAGCATCTTGTCAAATTTTCCCCATGACTCAACAGTTTTTTCATCGGTATCGAACAAGTCGGCAACAGAAAACGTCATATTCTCGGCACAACGATTCAGGCGGGCATTTTCCCTTGCCCTATCTACCAAATAATAAGCGCCTTCAATACCGACAACCGATGCGCCACTTTTCGCCAGCGGCAAACTAAAATTGCCCAAACCGCAAAACAGATCGGCAATCCGCTCCCCTTTTTGAGGGTTTAAAAGTCTGACCGCCCTTGCCACCATCACTTCGTTCAGCTGCGCATTAATCTGCGTAAAATCACCGGGTTTGTAAGGCATTTCTACATCAAATTGAGCAAAATTATAGTTCAGAGCAGGAGCATTCTCGGGATAAAACGGCAAGGACTCGGCATGATCCTGCAACCATATTTGCCATGCCTTTTCAGCACCCGACAATATATTATCAAACCAATTACGCAATTCGCTTAATATTTGTCCAAACGGTTGATTTATGAAACGAATGTTGAGCGCTGTCACATTTTTCCCGCAATAAAACTCAACAAATTTCACTTTTACACCGTCATCATGCAGCTTTTGCAGCAAATTGCGGACATCAGGCAATCTATCGGACACATGCTTAGGCAAAATATGGCAATGGCGGATATTGACGACATCATGGCTTTTTTTGGCCTGAAAACCGAGGTTCAGACGGCCTTGTTTATCCACCGAAACACTTAAACGCGCTCTATCGCGATAATACCAGGAGTAACCATATAAAGGAGGTAAAATTATTTCCGGCTTGACCTTACCTATCCGTTCCAACTGCTCTTCCAAAATCCGTTGCTTTAACGCAACTTGCGCTCCGAAAGAAACATGTTGAAGCGAACAGCCGCCACATGTATCAAAATAGCAACAAGCTGGCTCAATGCGTTCGGAAGAAGGTTTTAAAACCGTTTCGACCTGAGCTTCTGCAAACTGCTTTTTTTCTTTATGAATGGCAAACGTTACACGCTCTCCGGGCAGCGCACCGCCGATGAATACAGTCTTTCCATCGACTCTGGCAACACCCCTGCCCTCATAATCCAAAGAAAAAACTTCCGCCTCTTGATACCGTTCTTTCACACTCATACCGTTTCCGTCAGACAGCCGCTTACCGGCCGTCTGACTGTCTTCCAATACCGAAAGCGCATATTTTCTCACAAAAACACAGAGTTTCAGGTATCATGCGCCAAAAACTTTCATTTCAATCCCTACAAAAAAAGACGACATGAAAAAATTATTCCTTGGCCTGACAGCCGCCCTTCTGACCTCGGCCGCTGCTGCAAACACACTTATTCCAGACGTCTCCCCCGCCTCTTCCGGACAACACGTCGTTATCAATATTACGCAACAGCGTTTGTTCCTCTACGACAACGGTAAACTGAGCAAAATTTATCCTGTTGCCGTCGGCAAAGCCATGACCCAAACCAATCTGGGCGAACATAAAATCGGTGCAAAAGCCTACAACCCGGTTTGGCACATCCCTAAATCTATCCAAAAAGAACGCAATGACGGCGTTAAAAGCGTACCGGCCGGCCCAAATAACCCGCTGGGCCCGGTATTTGTCCGCCTTGGCGACCCTAAATTAAGCCTTGGCATTCACGGCACCAATGCCCCTGCCAGCGTACCCGGCGTCCGCAGCCATGGTTGCGTGCGCATGAAATCGCCTGATGCATTAGAATTCGCCAAAACCATCGCAACAGGTTCTCCTGCCTCCGTTATCTACCAAATGGCGAGCCTGAACGAAGATGCCAACCAAAACTTGTGGCTGGCTGCCTATCGTGACCCATACGACAAGAAAAACCTTGATACGGCTGCCCTGAAAAAAAGCATTGCCGCTTGGGCAAAAGCGCACGGTAAAACCATTCCAGCCGCGCGTGTGGATGCAATCCTGAAAGGACGCACCGGAGCGGCAAACTGTCTGACCTGCGCCAAAGGCGTGAAACTCAAATCGCCTTTGAAATCTTTGGCATGGACCAGCGGCACGGATGCTTACAGCAAACCTAAAGTCATGCCGAAACAGGCTCCTGCTAAAGATGTGGTATTGCCTCAAGGTACTGAAATCGAAGTCGATGCTACCGACGATGCAAACAAGGCAGCATCCGAACCGAAACAAAGCGTTCGTCCGACTCCGGTGAAACCGGCAAAACCTGCTGCCAAACCGGCAACCACTCCGGCCGACGCTCCTGCTTCTGCAACTAAAGCCGCTTCCGAACCGGCTACTGCCCCAGCCTCTGCTCCTGTGAAAGATGCTCCGGCAAGCAGCGAGCCGGCAGATTTGCTGTTCTAAGCAGAACAAAATACATAGCCAAAGGCCGTCTGAAATGAATTTTTCAGACGGCCTTTTCGTACAACTGGCTATTGGAAATATATGCCCCTCTTGATTCAGACGGCCTTTTTACTTTTCAAATACTCCGACAAACCACGCTCGCGCAAAATACAGCTCGGACATTCATGACAACCACCGACCACGCCGTTATAACAGGTATGCGTATGCTCGCGAATATAATCCAACACACCCATTTCATCCGCCAATGCCCAAGTTTGCGCTTTGGTTAAATACATCAAGGGCGTGTGGATTTGAAAAGCGTAATCCATGGCCAGATTCAATGTGACATTCATCGACTTGACGAACACATCGCGACAGTCGGGATAACCTGAAAAATCGGTTTCGCACACGCCGGCAATGATATGGCGTATTCCCTGCCCTTTGGCGTAAATGGCGGCATACAGCAAAAACAAAGCATTGCGTCCATCTACAAATGTATTGGGCAGGCCGTCTGAAGCTGTTTCAATAGATACCGTATCATCCATCAAGGCGTTATGCGTAATCTGTTGCATCAGGCTCAAATCGAGTACCGTCTGCTTCACGCCCAAATCTTGGGCAATCCAACGCGCGCGCTCCAATTCGATGGCGTGGCGTTGCCCATATTGAAAAGTGATGGCCTGCACATTTTCACGGCCATAGGTTTGAATTGCCTGAATCAGGCAGGTCGTTGAATCCTGCCCGCCCGAAAAAATAACGAGGGCTTGCTGTTTTTCCATTGTAAATTCCTAGTTTTGTTAACGCGGGAGGTTTGCGAACCGCGTGATTCGAAGATTGACGGATTATAACGGATTTCGTCTATAATCACGGCACTTCGTTTTCTTTTATTCTGCATAATGATGAGTATCTACGCCCTGAAACCAAAATTCCAAAACCTGTTGCGCCCCATCGTTAAGAGACTGTATCAAAAAGGCATTACTGCCAATCAGGTAACCCTGTTTGCCTGCGCCGTTTCCATTTTGCTCGGTTTGCTTTTAGCATTGTTTGCAGGTGTATCCACATTATTCTGGCTTTTGCCGATCTGGTTGTTTGTCCGCATGGCACTGAATGCGATGGACGGTATGCTGGCACGGGAGTTCGGTCAACAATCGGCATTGGGTGGCTATTTGAATGAAATCACCGATATTGTCGCCGATGCTGCTTTGTATCTGCCTTTTGCCTTCATCGCGCCCTTCGGCGGCGTACAAATTGCCCTGTTTATTTGGCTGGCGGCAATGACTGAGTTTTGCGGCGTTTTGGGACAAGTTCATGGCAACAGCCGGCGTTATGACGGGCCATTCGGCAAAAGCGACCGTGCATTCTTTATCGGTGCATTGGCAGTATGGTATGCAATCGCCGGCAGCTTCCATCCGACTTTCTATATCCTTATGTGGCTGGCCTGCGCGGCATTGGTTTATACCTGCTACAAACGTGTCATCAATGGCTTGAAGGCCGTCTGAAACCATAAACTATCGGTTTCAGACGGCCTTTTATCCGTCAGCGAAGATCACTTACTGTTTACCCAGTTGACTGTAATCTACCAACATATACTTGGCAGTAATTTTCTGCGAAGCATTACCTTCGTCACCCATTAGAATCATTTGAGGCTTGCCGTTAACGGTAATCGAATCAACAGCTTCAACGTTGGTGATGTGTTGCAGATTAGGCAGAGAGATTTTTTGCTGTTCATCGGTCGGGTTACCGCTCCAAGTCCACAGTTGTGAAAATTTCTGTCCATTCTCATCCTTCACTTCATTGGCAATCACGTAGGTTTTCAACACAGGATCATAGTTGAGGGAACGGATACCGCCGCCATCAATATCAATCACCGCCACTTCATCAAATTCAGGTTTGGCATTGCGCTCAAACACATCTTTCGGATTGCTGATAAATGCGACCAAAGCCATATTGTTGAACTCAGGATCACGGAAGCCCAAAACAAGACGTTTTTTCACCGGATCAAACGCCATGCCCTCAATATTGATTTCTTCAAAAGAAACTTCTGCCTTGGTTCGCTCACGAATCAAATCATGCAGCTTGTGATCGGTTTCCAAAACCTGCGTCAAATTGTCGTAACTGGTCAGCCCCAACACATTGCCGTCTTGGATTTTAAAGCGCATCAGATGTTCGCGGTCGGGTGAGCGGTTGCCTTTACGGGTGCGCGAATGTGAAGTCAGCGCGTAGATAAAGCCTTCATCATCGCGCGCCAAAGCCTCCAAGTCGCTGAGACGGCGTTTGAAACCGGTAATCACGCGCGTATCCAATGCCTCGTCTTCCACAAACCTGCCCGTTTTATCAATGCTGATGATACTGAATGCATGGTTGGGTTCGTCTTCCGCAATCAGCAAATTACCGTCCGGAAGCTGTTGTACGGCGGAAGGCTCGTACACACCGTTAAACATATTGATTCCCAGCGAACGCAGCTCTGCCGCATTGTTGGCCGGCGGTATCAGCAATGACGGCAATGTTTTCACGCCGATAAACGCCACCAGTGAAGCCAGCAAGCCCCAGCGGAATACCGCGTAAGACAAATTGATGTATTTGAACTGTTTGTCCGCCAACAAACCAAGCCAATAAAGATGGTCGCTCATCTTTTCATAGATTTGTTTACGGTCGCCCATAATCTCCTGCATCATTTCCCAATATTGATCTTTTTGCAGTTTCACACGGTCTTCATAAATCAAAATATTAGGTTGGCTGCCGCCAAAAAAGCGCGTTTCGGTACTACTGAGGCGGGTTTTCAAGTCCCGCAGCTTAGAACGGCCGCGGATAAAATCCTTAAACCATGTCCGCGCCGCCTGCATTTTGCCGATACGTTCCGGCGAAGCAGAAAGCAACGCAAACACGATAGATGCGGCGGCAGTAATCATAAACGTACTGGCCGGAATCAAAAATTCGGGCGACGATGAAAAAATAAACGCGCCCGAAATCATCAGAGCAGACACGATAAAACCATTCAGCGAAATCATAATATTCGCTTTGGTTGCCGCCAGCGCCAACAATTCCATCTCCGAGCGTACGGCGTTGCGGAACATGGTTTCCACGCCCTTATTCGTACCCAACAAATCAGGCGCATTCAAATCTTCGGCTTTATTTTTTTTCTTTTTTGCCTTGTCTTTTTTGCGTTTGGCTTTCTTTTCACTTTTTTCAGACGGCATCTCAGGATGTTCAACTGCTTCCTGACCTTCTACCTCCTCCTGAACTTCTACCGTTTCAGCCGCAACCTCAACTTCGTTTTCAACAGTATTGTTTCGATTGCGATCCCAAAAATCAACGTCCTGTTGGGAATCGGCAGATACGCCGTCGTTTAAAGATTTGTCTTGGTCGCCCATCTGCTTCGGCCGACCATTTTCCTTCCAATCATTCAAATCCATATCATGACTCCCAACATCAAACACTTTGAATTAAATGGAAAATAAAAAGCATATTTAGTTCATTTATTTTAGGTAATTTACATGTAGCTTACATTCTTTAAATACCTAAATAGCAAACTGCCGCAGAACCCCAAAGTCCTGCGACAACCCGCTTTGCATCAAAATATTAATAGTCGATGCGTTCTTTAATAATTTTCAAATCAGGATAAGACAAAACAATGTCGTACTCACGACCATCTTTAAAAGCCTCGATATCCAACACAGGCTGACCTCGACGGCTATCGGCTTCAACATCGTGAACTTGATAGCCGCGTTGTTCCAAAATTTTTACGGCTTTAGCACGATTTTGCTCGAAGTTTTTGTCGCTGTAGATTTTGTGTTCGATATAATCACTGGCACCGGCAGTAGCGGCAGACAAAGCAACGATGGCGGTCAATAAAAATTTTTTCATGTTTGATTTCCTTTTTAAATGTGTATTCGGGTTTCGATGGATGTATTAAAACATGACAAAATTAGCAGTTAATTAGTGCTTGGTTAAACGCAGTAAAGGCCGTCTGAAAACTATTCAGACGGCCTAAGCGATTCCCCTTCAGAAGAAATAAGAGAAAAAATTTGGCAACAATATGATAACGATAAGTCCCGTCTGACTGTGTTTCGTAAATTAATTGCAAAACAAAGAGTTTATGATGATATGTCGGTAGTAGTTTGTAAGGTTATCCACCCCCTATCTAACCCTTTTCACAATCACTGTCATCAGTTTTAAGTGAAATTTGAAACCATCTTTTACCATTTCTCTCCATCATTGCATTCGTCCGTCTATCGGATAGTCATTGCATTTATTCGATATGTCATGATACTGTTCAAAAAATATGACTATTAGGAGTTTCTCATGTCCGAACAGCAAAAATTCTTTTCTACCCAAGACGGTACTTCGCTTTTCTACCGCTATCGCCCTGCTGCTGATGGTTCTTCCGACAAAGCCATTGTGCTGTTCCATCGCGGGCATGAGCACTCCGGCCGGATGATGTTTGTGGCAGATGAGCTAGGTTTTGATGATTTTGCCTATTTTGCTTGGGACGCGCGCGGTCATGGTTACAGCCCTGGTGAACGCGGCGATAGTCCGAGTATCGGTACTTCGGTTGCTGATGTAGATGATTTTATCCGACACATTCAAAGCGAATACGGCATCAAACCTGAAAACATCTGCGTGATTGCACAAAGTGTTGGTGCGGTATTGGTTTCTACTTGGTTGCACGATTACGCGCCGAAAATCCGTTGCGCCGTATTGGCTTCGCCTGCGTTCAAAGTCAAACTCTATGTTCCGTTTGCCCGTACCGGTTTGAAAATTATGCAAAAATGGCGTGGCAATTTCTTTGTCAACAGCTACGTCAAAGCCCACTATCTGACCCACAATGTCGAACGTCAAAAAAGCTACGACAATGATCCGCTGATTGCCCGCGCTATTTCTGTGCGCATCCTGCTGGGTTTATATGAGGCGGCCGAGCGCGTCGTTGCCGATGCACAAGCGATTACTACGCCTATACAACTGTTGATTTCAGGCAGCGATTGGGTTGTTCATCACAAACCGCAACACGATTTCTACAACCGCTTAGGCAGCCATATTAAAGAGCGCCATATCCTGCCCGGTTTCTACCACGATACGTTAGGCGAGCAAGACCGTGAAATCGCATTTGTCGAAATGCGCCGTTTTATCCGCGAGCGTTTCAATCAGCCTTTGCAACAAGTCGATCTGACTCAAGCGCACTTGTTTGGAGACAGCCGTCGCGAAGCCGACGAACTGGCTACGCCTTTGCCTGTTTGTACGCCTCGCGGCGCATTTTGGGCAACATATCGCGCCTCGCTCAAACTGGGTTCACGCTGGAGTGAAGGCTTGAGAATCGGTCAAGAAACAGGTTTTGATTCGGGTAGCACGCTGGATTATGTCTACCGCAATCAACCGCAAGGCAGCAACGCTTTCGGTGTATGGGTGGACAAATACTATCTCAACGCCATCGGCTGGCGCGGCATTCGCCAACGCAAAGTCAATATCGGCAAAGCCATTCAGACGGCCTCAGCTAAATTGCGTGAAGCAGGCAAACCTGTACACGTTTTGGATATCGCGTCCGGTCATGGCCGCTATGTATTGGATGCCCTGACTGCCGACACATTGCCTGATTCCGTACGCTTGCGCGATTACAGCCCGATTAATGTCGAAGCCGGCCGCAAACTGATTGCAGAACGCGGCTTGCAAAACACGGTAACCTTCAATGAAGTCAATGCTTACGACCGCGCCAATTATCATGATTTACAGCCGCGCCCTACCCTAGGCATCGTCTCCGGCTTGCACGAATTGTTTGCCGACAACGATTTGATTTTAAACTCGCTCTACGGCTTTGGAGAAGCCATTGAAACCGGCGGCTACCTGATTTACACCGGCCAGCCGTGGCATCCGCAACTGGAAATGATTGCCCGCGCCCTGACCAGCCACAAAGCAGGCAGCCCAAACTGGGTAATGCGCCGCCGCAGTCAGCAGGAAATGGATCAGTTGGTTGAAAAAGCCGGTTTTGAAAAAATCCATCAATGGATAGACGAAGACGGTATTTTCACCGTGAGCTTGGCAGTGAAGAAATAAAAATAAAGGCCGTCTGAACAATTTTTTAACTTTCAGACGGCCTTATTTAAACCATGTACCTATCCATGAAACCTACCCTCAAAACCTCCCTACTCAAGCTGATTTCAGTCGGTATCCTGTTCTACACCAGCTACGGCCTCTCCAACCATTACGCGGCATCGCTGGACTATGTACCTGAAATCGCTTTTGCATGGGAGAGCAATATTCCGTTTTGGGCATGGACGATTGTGCCTTATTGGTCGCTGAACCTGATGTATGCCGCGGCATTTTTTCTTTGCCGTGATACACATGAACAAAACCGATATGTAGCGCACCTTGTAGCCGCCCAACTGATTGCGACTGCTTGCTTTGTGCTGTTTCCGCTGCGTTTCGGGTGGCCTAAACCGCCTGCCGATGGACTGTCAGGCTGGCTGTTTGATTCATTGGCTGCATTTGATTTGCCGTACAACCAAGCGCCATCTTTGCATATTGCGTTGGCAATTATCGTGGGTGCATTTTATTGGACGCGCTTTCCCAAAATCCGCCTGCCTCTTTTCTTATGGCAAAGCCTGATTGCCCTGTCGGTACTGACAACTTATCAACATCATTTTATTGACGTGCCGACAGGAGCATTGCTTGGCTGGCTGGTGTTGTGGGCTTTCCCGCGTCAGATGACTTCGCCGTTAAGACTGGGCTTGAGTGATGTACGCTCAAGAAGGATTGCGTTGCTGTATTTACTTGGCGCGTGTTTGACGGCTTTGCCTGCGCTGCTGGGTGGTGTGTGGCTGTGGTTGATATGGATTAGCGTGTCTTTACTGATGGTATCCTTTGCCTATTTGACTGGAAATGCAAACATATTCCAAAAACAGGCTAACGGTAAATTATCGGTGGCAGCGACGGTTTTACTATTGCCTTATCTGGTGAGCGTACGGCTAAACATGGCGTATTGGTTACGCGGTAAAGCGAAAACGGCACCAGTCCGCAATGATGTATTAATTGGCAGCGTTTTAGGGATTTCAAACCATTTGCCTGTCGTATTGGATGTATGCGCCGAATATCCCTGCCGTAGCTATCAGGGAGCATATCGCGCTCTGCCTTTACTGGATATGGTAACGCCGTCTGAAAACGATTTGGTTCAGACGGCCTTGATATTGGAAACCTTGCGCCAAAAACACGGCAAAGCGCTGGTATGTTGCGCTTTGGGTTATGGAAGAAGTGCCGCAGTGGTGCTGACGTGGCTGCTGGTCTATGGTGGCTGCAAAAACTTGGCGCAAGCGAAGGCCGAACTCAAACAGGCTCGGCCGCAAATGGTATTATCGCCGGCCACCGCCCAAGCAGTTGAAGCTGCGGCCAACCGTTTAAAACAAGGATAATGATGGACAACGCAACCGACAGCCGTATTACTGCCCACCTGCTCTCTACCGCACATTATGTTGCCGCCTGCAATGCCTTGCTGCTCGACTTGTCGGCAAAATATGGCGGCGCATGGTTTGCGGTGCAACTTGTCTTGGCAGCAGTTTTGCTGTACTGCCATATCCGCATTCACTTCGACCGTCGCGTGTTCCAAGACTTTGCCGACAACCGCTACTCTCCTGAAGACTTCGACCACACCTTACAGCAAAACGGTTTACGCCAAATTTCAGGCAGCCGTACGTTGACCCAACGGATAAACGGCGCACTTTCCTTATGGCGCAAAAGCTTATACCTGACCGCCGCACAATTTTTAATTTTGCTTATCCAAAGCATTTGATTATTTTGGCTAATTTACCCAAACCAGATCTAGAGCGGTATCTCACTCCCAAAGGCAGAAACAATGAAAAACTTCCTCAAAAAACAACTTGCCTGGCTAACTGACCAAGCCTTATGTCTGTCGGTCTCTTTTCTTACGGGCGTACGCCCCAAAAGTCCGCGCGAGCTGACATTCAATCAGCACCAAAAAGTCTATTACGCCAATCACGGCAGCCATGGCGATTTTGTATTGGTGTGGATTTCCCTGCCCCGCCGCTGGCGCTTGTCCACGCGCCCAGTCGCCGGTTCGGATTACTGGCTGACAAGCAAACTCAAACGCTTCATCATTCAAAACGTTTTCAATGCCTTGCTGATTCCGCGCCATAGTGATAATCCGCAAGCAATTACCGAACAGATGAAAGACGCGCTGAACGCAGGCGACTCTTTGATTATTTTCCCTGAAGGCACGCGTAATACTGACGACAACACCATCCTGCTGCCGTTCAAGTCCGGCATTTATCATCTGGCGAAAAGTAAACCCAATACCGAATTTGTGCCGATTTGGATAGACAACATCAGCCGCGTACTGCCCAAAGGCAAAATCCTGCCTATCCCGCTTTTGTGTGAAGTCCATATCGGACAGCCGCTTACTTTGCAGGAAAACGAAGACAAAGACAGCTTTTTGACACGCAGCCGTGAGGCGCTACTGGCACTCAGGCCGTCTGAAAACGACCGCAGCGAGCTTTGCCAAAATGAATCTGAAGTTCAGCAAAACAAAGGAGAACAAGCATGAGCCTTTCTACGACTTCCCAACAAATCATTGTCGAACAAGCCGCCGCTCATCTGACTCCGCAAGCCAGCTATATTTTTGTCGGCGTATTTGCCGTATTGTGTTTTGCCAGCATCATCGGACAATGGCTCAAGCGCAAAAACGGCGCAGATAATGCCACCATTGCCAACCTCAACGCCCGTATTTACGCATGGTGGCTGATGACGTTGGTGTTGCTGGGTGCATTTTGGTTCGGCAAAATCGGGACGGTTGTACTGTTTTTCCTGATTTCATTTGCCGCACTGCGCGAATTTATGACCCTCGTCTATCGACGCCGCAGCGACTATTACAGCATGGTGGTCTGCTTTTACCTGCTTCTGCCGGTGCAATACTATTTCGTCTATGACGGCTGGTACGGCATGTTCAGCATTTTTATTCCGGTTTACGGCTTTTTGATACTGCCGATTATTGCCAGCCTCAGCGGCCAAACGGCACACTTTTTGGAACGCGCCGCCAAAACACAATGGATGGCGATGATTTGCATCTTCTGTCTGTCTCATGTTCCGGCGCTGATGTTTCTGGACTTGGATGGCTTCGATAACGGCAACAATATCCTGTTGCTGATCTTCCTGATTGGCGTGGTGCAAGTATCGGATGTGTTGCAATACGTTTGGGGCAAACTGATTGGCGGTGCAAAAATCATGCCTTCGCTTTCTCCGTCAAAAACTATTTCCGGCACTGTCGGCGGTATTTTATCGGCCACTGCCATTGCCGCGCTGATGGCGCCGATTACGCCGTTCTCTCACGGCCAAGCAGCCATTATCGGCTTTATCGTCTGCCTGATGGGCTTCTTTGGCGGCCTGGTTATGTCTGCCATCAAACGCGATTACGGTGTCAAAGACTGGGGCAATATGATACGCGGCCACGGCGGTATGCTTGACCGTGTGGATTCGATCTGTTTTGCCGCACCCGTGTTTTTCCACATCACCCGTTATTTCTGGAACGGCTAAACTTCAGGCCGTCTGAAAGCTGTTTTTCAGACGGCCTTTAATGATCGAAACTTCCAGTCCTACCAATTCGTTATACAATACGTAACCATTGTTATTACATACACACAACATGGATAAACCCTCTCCAATCTTTCCTATTTTTCTTGCTGCAATTATCTTCGCCCTTATTGTTTGGTCAGGCATTAATCCTCATGACCGCGCAGTCTGGTACGCCGAAATTATCCCCGTAGCATCCGTATTCTTCCTTCTGGTTGCCACCTACCGCATTTTCCGCTTCAGCAACCTGGCCTACTTATTCATGAGTTTTTGGCTGATTATGCATTCCATCGGTGCATACTACACTTTTGCCGATGTGCCATTTGAATCCATCAACCGCTTTGTCGAACCGATTTTGGGCGAAAACCGCAATCATTACGACCGTATTGCCCATTACATCATCGGCTTCTACGCCTATCCAATGGCTGAATGGCTGCTGCGCCGCAAGCTGTGCAACCTGCCGTTGGCCTTATTTTTCTCCCTGTTCTTCATTATGAGCATTGCTGCCGCCTATGAAATCATTGAATGGCAATATGCCGTCATCGACGGCGGAGAGGCCGGACTGGAATTCTTAGGTTCTCAAGGCGATATTTGGGACGCGCAAAAAGACATGCTTGCCGATACTTTGGGCGCGTTAACTTCCCTGTTTATTTTTGTATTTACCCGACCCGATAAACGCTTGGGTTTCTCTTAAATATATCCCTTTAAAGCAGAAGGCCGTCTGAAACCAGATTTTCAGACGGCCTTTTTTCATTTTTCTATCGACATTATTGTAAAAATTAATAAATACGATAGTTAAAAACATAAGCCAATTTTGAAACAAAATCCGTCATCAAAATTTTTAAGCACATGAAATATATAAAAAACAACGTCTGTTAAGATTTTGTAAACAACATGCCTACGTCAACCTGAATTTTTCGATTTGATTTAAGTCAGCATATCTTGTGTCATTAATCCATAAAATATTCAGAATTCTACAAAATATTGATTAACCCGATAGAGGTTATCATCAAGACGAGGAACACAAAATGCAGAAAATTCCAGAATTGGTCTGCCCCGCCGGCAACCTGCCTGCACTGAAAACCGCTGTGGACAACGGTGCGGACACGGTTTACATGGGTTTGAAAGATGCGACCAATGCACGAAACTTTCCGGGACTGAATTTCGATATGAAATCGGCACGGGAAGGCGTTGCTTACGCCCATGCGCGCGGGCGCAATGTACTGATGGCTATCAATACATTCGCACAAGCTGGCCAAGTGGAGCGTTGGCACGCCGCTGTGGATACGGCGGCGGATTTGGGTGCCGATGCGATTATTGTTGCCGACCCCGCCATCATGGCGTATGCGGCAGACAAACATCCGAATTTACGCCTGCATATGTCGGTACAAGGTTCGGCCACCAATTACGAAGCCATCAATATGATGAAAGAGCTGTTCGGCATCCGTCGTGCCGTTTTGCCGCGCGTGCTGACCATCGATCAGGTCAAACATGTGATTGACAATACTGATGTGGAAATTGAAGTCTTTGGTTTCGGCAGTTTGTGTGTGATGGTGGAAGGCCGTTGCATCTTGTCGAGCTATGCAACAGGCGAATCGCCCAATATGCAAGGTGTCTGCTCTCCGGCAAAATCCGTCCGCTGGGAACAACTGCCCGACCGCATGAACGTACGTCTAAACCAGGTATTGATAGACCAATACAAACCCAATGAACCGGCAGGTTATCCAACCTTGTGCAAAGGCCGCTTTGAAGTCAATGATGAAACTTACTATGCTTTGGAAGAACCGACCAGCCTGAATGTTTTGGAAATGTTGCCCGAACTCATCAAAATCGGTGTGTCCGCCATCAAAATCGAGGGACGCCAACGCAGTCCGATGTATACGGCGCAAGTAACCAAATCCCTGCGCCAAGCACTGGATGCAGCTGCAGCCGATCCATCGCGTTTCAAAGTCAATCCGTCCTGGAACAATGCCTTGAGCAAAGTTTCGGAAGGTCATCAGACAACTTTGGGCGCATACAACCGCCCATGGAAATAAGGGGAAAAAAATGAATTCATTGAAATTGTCGCTGGGCCCTATTTTATTTTTCTGGCAAAAAGAAGCCCTGCTGGAATTTTACGTTTCCATGCTGGATACGCCGTTGGATACGGTCTATTTGGGTGAGGTAGTCTGCTCACGCCGTCAGAAAATGCGCTTTGCCGACTGGTTCGGACTGGCTGAAGACTTGGCGGAAAGCGGTAAGGAGATTATTCTTTCTTCACAAGTCCTGCTCGAAAGCGAATCCGATCTGAAACGCTTGCGCAAAATCACGGAGCAGGGAAAGTTTAAAGTTGAAGCCAACGACATGGGGGCGGTCAAATTGGCACGCGAACACGGCATTCCTTTTGTTGCCGGTGCAAGCCTGAATATCTACAACGAAACTACTTTGGACGTATTCCGAAAATTAGGGGCATTCCGCTGGATTGCACCGTCCGAGCTAAGCCGCGATAAGGTTGCCGAAATCATCAAGGCTTCAGACGGCATTGAAACTGAACTCTTCGCTTGGGGTAAAATGCCGCTTGCCTATTCATCACGTTGCTTTACCGCCCGCCATTACAATCTGAATAAAGACAGTTGCGAGTTCCGCTGCCTCGATCATGAGCACGGTATGGCCATGAATACGCGAGAAGGCCAGCCGTTTCTCACCATCAACGGCATCCAAACCATGTCTTACGGCTGCCAAAACCTACTGCCCCACCATGAAGACTTGAATAAAATCGGCGTGAATATGCTCAGACTGTCGCCACAAATGCACAGCATGGCTGAAATTATCCAAATTCACCGCGATGTATTGGACGGAAAAGCCACATGGGAAGATGTCCACCCTGAGTTGGAACGATTGACTACCGGAACACTGGTTGACGGCTATTGGCGCGGTCAGCCCGGTATTGAAACCGTGAAGGAGGCATATTATGGCGCTGCCTGAAATCATATTACCCAAATGGATGACAAAAATCGGTACCAAACTTCCCGGCAAACCTCCACGCTTTGTTTTGGTCTCCGTATTGAATACCATGCTGAGAAAAGGTTTACTGCCTGCCGATATGGAACTTTTTGCCGGAAGAAAATTCGAAATCGAAGTTTTGGATGCCGGTATCAAAGTGCGGTTTAGTGCCAATACGGAAAAATTCCTGGACGACAACTTCAGTGGCGTCCCCGATCTGAGGCTGGCGGCCAACGGTATAGACTTCATGCGCATGATGATGCGCGAGGAAGATCCCGATACCTTATTTTTCAACCGTAAATTGCAAATCGAAGGCGATACGGAACTGGGGCTAATTACCAAAAACTTACTCGACAGTGTTGAGTGGCCTTTCAGCGAATGGTTCCTGAAACGCAGCACGTCCACTTTGGATTGATTAATTTTGGTTGAACCAAGAACAAAGGCCGTCTGAATGTTTCAGACGGCCTTATATATTTCACCTCTTTGATATGTCTTCTCTTATTGGTTTTATCAAATATAAAAAAGCGTACCTTGTTAGGTACGCTTTTTTCAATCCGACTCAAAATTAGAATTTTGCACCGGACTCATTTGCCATAAAGTCTACAGCCGCTTTAACCTCATCGTCACTCAAGCTGCTGTTGCCGCCTTTGGCAGGCATTGAATTAAAACCTTCAAGCGCGTGTTTGTGCAAAGTATCTTTACCTTGCTTAATTCGAGGAGCCCAGTCGTCTTTTTTACCGACAACAGGTGCGCCCGGAATCATACCGCCATGACATGTTTTACAGTTGGCTTCAAAAACAGCTTTGCCATCTACCTTAACCGGAGCCGCTTCTGCTTTTTCAGCAGGTTTGGCTTCAGCAGCCGGAGCAGCTTTAGCATCTGAAGCAGCTTTATCGGCAGTAGGAGCCGAAGCGGCCGCCGGAGCAGAAGCATCGGCAGGTTGAGCTACCGGAGCAGGCTCGGCTTTTTTAGCAGGAGCTTTTTTACCGTCTTTGTTAGACAAACCCCAAACATAAGCGGTCATGATGTGCAGCTTGTCTTTGTCGAGGAAGTGACCCCAAGCAGGCATTTGGCTGCTGCGACCGTTGGTAATGGTTTCGGTAATCGCTTTTTGAGTACCGCCCCACAACCATACATCGTCGGTCAGATTCGGGCCGAGGCCTTGGATACCTTGACCTTTGTCGCCGTGACAAGTGAAACAGTTGGCAGGTGGGCCGCTAAACAGGGCTTTACCGCGCTCTGCACGTTCTTCGTCATATTGGCCTTTGGGTTTAGAAAGAGACATAACATACTGTGTTACGTTTTTCACGCCTTCTTCACCCAAAGCAGGACCCCATGCAGGCATGGCGGCAGTACGGCCTTTTTCAATGGTTTCCTGAATCTTTTCAGGTTCACCGCCCCACAACCAGTCGTCGTCAGTCAGATTCGGGAAGCCTTTGGAGCCTTTGGCATCTGATCCGTGACATTGGATACAGTAGGTATTGAAAAGGTTTTGTGCAATAGCACGGGCTTCAGGATCTTTAGCCACTTTTTCAATCGGCATATTGGAAAATTTAGCATACACTTTACCGTATTGCTGATTGGCTTTGGCAACTTCTTCTTCATATTGACCATGGCTGCTCCAGCCCCACAGGCCTTTGTAATCGCCGATACCGGGATACATAATCAGGTAGCCGACGCCAAACAGCCATGTGCAGACATAAAGCCAAAACCACCAACGTGGCAGAGGGTTGTTGTACTCCGAAATGCCGTCCCACTCATGACCTGTGGTTTTTACTTCTTCGCCTTTTTTAGGGCGTTTCACAACATTTTGCGAAAGCAGAAGCCAAGCCAAGCCGATGAAACTGAGCACGACGATAACGGCAATATATATACTCCAGAAACTACTGGTAAATTGGGATGTTGTGTTCATTATTTTGCTCCGTGATCACGGACTGACTGAGCTTGATCGTCCTTTTCAGACGGCCTTTGTTCGTCATTATCGAAAATACTGCTGGCAGCATCGTCATAGTTTTTCTTATTGCGTCTATTGAACACAATATAGAGAACTAAAATAAAGCTGATAAATACCCAAACAGTAAAGAGCGAGCGAGCCCAGTTAGCGTCCATGATGTTACCTTACGTTTTTCAATGCCAAGCCCAAGCCTTGCAGATAGGCGATAACAGCGTCCAGCTCTGATTTGTTAGCCAGCATTTCAGGTGCTTTGGCAATTTCTTCATCGCTGTAAGGTGTACCCACTTTACGCAGGGCTTTCATATGCGCCACAGTTGCCTCGGCATCGACTTTATTGCGTGCGAGCCATGGGAATGCAGGCATATTGGACTCCGGCACAACGTCGCGCGGGTTCAGCAGGTGGATGCGGTGCCATTCATCGGAATAACGGCCGCCAACACGAGCCAAATCCGGACCGGTACGTTTAGAACCCCATTGGAACGGATGGTCATAAACAGACTCACCGGCAACAGAATAATGACCGTAACGTTCAGTTTCTGCACGGAATGGACGAATCATTTGAGAGTGGCAGTTGTAGCAGCCTTCGCGTACATAAATATCGCGACCGGCCACTTGCAGGGCGTTATATGGTTTCACGCCGGGTGCAGGTTCGGTAACTGCCTTGGTGAAGAACAGCGGAACAGCCTCAATCAGAAGGCCGACGCTGACTACAAGCAGGGTGAATACAATCAGTACACCGACTTTTTCTTCAGCTAATTGTTGTAATTTCATTTTGGTAGCCTATCTTTCTTGTCATTAGTGGTGTTGAGTTTGAGAAACCGCAGGAATCTCAGCATCAACTGCTTTACCACTGATAGCAGTACGGTAAACGTTATATGCCATGATGCACATACCGCTCAGGTACAGAAGACCGCCGGTGAAACGAATCATGTAGTAAGGCATGGTACGTTTTACGGATTCAACGAAGGAATAAGTCAGCGTGCCGTCGTCATTCAAAGAACCCCACATCAGACCTTGCATTACGCCGGCAATCCACATTGCAGCGATATACAGAACCACGCCGATGGTCGCGATCCAGAAATGCGCCTCAACCAATTTGGTGCTGTACATTTCATTTTTACCGAACAAGCGGGGAATCATATAGTAAACGGAACCGATGGTTACAAAGCCCACCCAGCCCAATGCGCCGGCGTGAACGTGTGCAACAGTCCAGTCGGTGTAGTGGCTCAGAGCGTTAACGGTTTTGATAGACATCATCGGACCTTCGAAGGTAGACATACCGTAGAAAGACAGAGAAACGATCAAGAATTTCAAAATCGGGTCGGTACGCAGTTTGTCCCATGCGCCAGACAGAGTCATGATACCGTTGATCATACCGCCCCAAGAAGGTGCGAACAGGATCAAAGACAATACCATACCCAAAGATTGAGTCCAGTCAGGCAATGCGGTGTAGTGCAAGTGGTGTGAACCAGCCCACATATAAGTAAAAATCAAAGCCCAGAAGTGGACGACGGACAAGCGGTAAGAGTAAATCGGACGGCCTGCTTGTTTAGGTACGAAATAGTACATCATACCCAAGAAGCCGGCTGTCAGGAAAAAGCCCACCGCATTGTGGCCATACCACCATTGAACCATCGCATCAATCGCACCTGCGTAAACCGGATAAGATTTCATCAAACCGGCAGGGATGCTGATATTATTGACGATGTGCAACAGCGCAACGGCCAAAATAAAGCCGCCGTAGAACCAGTTGGCAACGTAAATATGTTTGATTTTACGTTTGGCAATCGTACCGAAGAATACGATGGCGTAGGCAACCCACACCAGCGTAATCAAAATGTCGATAGGCCATTCCAACTCGGCGTATTCTTTACCTTGGGTGTAACCCATAGGCAAGCTGATGGCCGCAGCTACGATAACGGCCTGCCAACCCCAGAAGGTAAATGCAGGCAGCCAACCGCCAAACAGACGGGTATTACATGTACGTTGAACAACGTAGTATGATGTACCGATCAAACCACAACCACCGAATGCAAAAATAACCGCATTGGTGTGCAGAGGACGCAGGCGGCCAAAGTGGAACCAAGGTCCGATATTGGATAAATCTAGGGCCGGAGCAAAAAGCTGGGCAGCGACGATAACGCCAACCAACATGCCCACAATACCCCAAACTACAGTCATGATGGCGAACTGGCGCACCACTTTGTAGTTATAAGTTTGTGTGTCCATGGAAGTCTCCATAAATTATGGGTATAAAAAATTTTTATCTCACCCCAGCCCCTGCATTTACGAAAAGCGCAATACGGCCAAGGCTCAAATTTTTCTAAATTTAACATAGACACCACAACATGCCAAGCAAAATTACATTCCATATTGCATAAAAACTTTAGTGAGACATAATCTCATTTCTTTTATAATCAATAAATTATTTAAACATGTTCAATAAATCGGACACAGCATTTTTTCAAGCCCCCTTTTTCGTACAGTTTTATTGATATAGATTAAGCCTACCCTTTAAAACCCCTTCCTCTTAATAAACTTTAGCAAATTAACCAATAGCCATGATTAATTACAAAATTACCCCCAACTTTCTGTCTCATGAATGGCACATCACCTTATCATTCACTCAAACTGATGATTCTGAAACAGAAATCAGCCTGCCAAACTGGGTTCCCGGCAGCTATCTCATCCGTGACTTTGCCCGCCACATCACACACATCAACGCGTGCTGCAACGGCAAAGCCCAGCCACTGACACAAACCAGCAAAAACTATTGGCAAACCCCTGCCCTCAATGGAGCGTGGGAAATTTACTACACCGTCTACGCATTCGACTTGTCTGTTCGCGGCTCATTCCTCAGTACCGAGCGCGGCTTTTTTGATGGCGCGTGCCTATTCTTAAAAGTGCACGGACAAGAGGAACAACCACACCAAGTCGAATTTCCTACCCTGCCACACACATGGCAGATAGCCACCACCCTACCCCAAATTTCGGCGACCACTTTTCAGACGGCCTCATATGCCGAGCTTATTGATCATCCTGTTGAAACAGGCATCATCGAATTCCTCGACTTTGAAGCACAAGGCATCCCCCACCGTATTGCATTAAGCGGCATCTATCCTGATTTCGACCGCACCCGCTTCCTCGCCGATATTCAAAAAATCTGCGAAACCGAGTTAGCGATGTTCCCCTCCCCTGCCCCGTTTTCCGAATACCTTTTCCTATTACATCTGGGCGACAACCTTTATGGCGGACTGGAACACATCAGCAGCACCGCCCTACTCGCCGACCGCCACAGTCTGCCATCTTACGATATGGGTGAAGCCGACAAAGCCTATACCGAACTGCTCGGCCTCTTCTCCCATGAATACTTCCACGCATGGAACGTCAAATCCATCAAACCGGCCGTATTCGCACCTTACAACCTCGACCAAGAAAACTATACCGAGCAACTTTGGGCATTCGAAGGCATTACTTCCTACTACGACGACCTCTTTCTAGCCCGAAGCAAAACCATCAGCCCCGAAGCCTACCTTACCCTGCTTGCACAAAGCATCACACGTGTACAGCAGACACAAGGCCGCCTGAAACAAACACTTGCCCAATCCAGTTTCAGCGCGTGGGACAAGTTCTACAAACAAGACGAAAACAGCCCAAACGCCATCGTCAGCTACTATCAAAAAGGCGCACTGGCCGCACTTTGCCTCGACCTTATCATCCGTGAAAAAAGCCAAGGCAAATACACCATCGACAGTGTGATGCAGCAACACTATCGCGACTGGTGCAACACCCATCAAGGCATACCCGAAAAACACTGGCAAATCCGTTGCCAAGAAATGACCAGTTTAGATTTAGAAACCTTCTTTCAGACGGCCTTATACAGCACCGAAGACCTTCCGCTCGCAGAATGCCTACAAAGCGTAGGTGTCAAACTCGACTTTATTCCCCTACCTCGCCAACATGGCGGAGCATTTGCAAGCGAACCCCAATCGGTTGCCCCCGCCAACGATTTGGGCGCACGTTTCAAACAAAGCAGCGATCATGCCGTCCTGACTCATGTATTTAATGGCGGCAGTGCAGAAAATGCCGGACTCTGCCCGCAAGACAAAATCATCGCCCTAGGCGGCTATGCCTGCAACGACCTTGCGGCACAGTGGAGCAAACTGCCTATCGGCACGCGCACCACCATCCATTTCTTCCGTCAAGGCCTATTGCGTGAAACCAGCATCACAGTTCAAGCGGCAGAAGCCAATACTGCCCTGCTGCACATTACCGATCGCCAAAAACTCGAAAACTGGTTGTACAATCATTAAATAAAACTTCAAACGGCCTGCCACTTCCTAGGCCGTCTGAAATCAACATATCCATTTAATATAAAGAAAGGAAAAACTATGCCCATCCGTAAACTGACCGACACCCTCTATATCGCCCCCCAACTGACCGAAGCAGATGTCCAAGAAGCCGTACGTCTCGGCATCAAAACCATCATCTGCAACCGCCCGGACGGTGAAGAAGAAAACCAACCGGCTTTTGCCGAAGTGCAAAACTGGTTTAAAGAGGCTGGCATCAACCAATTCTCATCCCAGCCCGTTGTCGCGCCTCAAATCAACGCAGCCGATGTCGCAGCCTTCCAAAATCTGTTGCAACAATCTCCGGCTCCTATTCTTGCTTTCTGCCGCACCGGTACTCGCTGCTCCCTGCTTTGGGGTTATCATCAAGTGCAACACGGCGCATCCGTAGCCGAAGTAGTTGCCGCAGCCGAACAGGCTGGCGTCAACCTCAGCAACTTTGAAACCCGCCTGCAAGAAGCCAAAGATAAAGGTTTGGCTTAATACTTTATTTATATATAAGTAGTAGCCTTCAAACCAATCAGGCCGTCTGAAACCGATTATTCAGACGGCCTGATTGCCTTAGCTTATTTTTAATTTATTTCCACTATCCTAAAAATATATTTTCTAAATCAAGCCCGAATTGACCTGTATCAATACCCTGACCCTATTTTCATTTATAATGCCTTTCAATGATTCAGGGCCAAGCCCGAATCCTCCAGTTTCCTCGATAAGAGCCAGCTCTCTTATTAAATGATTTTTCTTTCCTCTTGATGTGTGTGTGTTTGGGTGTGGCCGAAAGCCACCCCCTTTTTTTTATACCTACCCCCTTTCAGGCCGTCTGAAAACTTTCAGACGGCCTTTCCTTTCCTCTCACAAAAATAGTATAAAATCCCCTTATCGTTCAAACCACAAACTCAAAACACCATGGTCAACAAACTCACTCCCCCTCCAAGCCTGCCCGATCCGCAAGACCTCCGCGCCATTATCGCTTACAACATGCGCCTCTACCGCGTTAATCACGGCTGGTCGCAAGAAGAACTGGCACGCCAATGCGGACTTGACCGCACCTACGTTTCCGCCGTCGAACGCAAACGCTGGAACATCGCCCTTTCCAACATCGAAAAAATCGCATCCGCGCTTAAAATCGCCCCTTACAAACTCCTCCTTCCGCCGCAAGAAATGCTCCGCCAAATGACCGAGCCTACCGATACCCAAGCCTAATTCACAGCCAGACACCATCATGCCCGCCGCCCAACAAGCCATCCAAATCTACCAGCAGCAAAAAGCCGCAGCAGAAACTGCCTACCGCCAAAACAACCGCCCTACCGCTTACTTCCGCGACCATATCGCCGCTGCTGAAACCCTACTGCAAACCCTCTGGCAAATCCACTTTCCCGACAGCAACGACATCAGTCTGATTGCCATCGGCGGCTTCGGACGTTGTGAACTCTACCCCCATTCTGACTGGGACTTAGCGATTATTTCCTCGGCCCCATTTTCAGACGGCCTGCAACAACAAACCGCCCAATTTATCCAAACCCTTTGGGACGCACGCCTCAATCCGGCCATCAAAAGCGGCAGCATAGAAGAAATCCTCCAAAGTACCCAAAACGACATTACCGGCGAAACCGCCTTTCTTGAAGCACGCCACCTACAAGGCGATGCCAAACTTACCGCCCAACTTCTAAACAAACTCAACACACGTCGCGACACAGCCGCCTTTATCGAAGCCAAACTCCTCGAAATGGAGCAACGCCATACAAAATCCCAAGGCACAGGCGCACAACTCGAACCCAACATCAAAACTTGCCCCGGCGGCCTGCGCGACATCCACACCCTTATCTGGACAGCCAAAGCACAAGGCATAGACAGCAACCCCACCGCCCTCGTTACCGCCGGTGTCCTCACACGCACCGAAGCCGGCATGCTGGCTCATGGCTACCGCCGCCTCGCCAACATCCGCATTCATCTCCACCTTACCGCCGACCGCCCCGAAGACAGGCTGCTTTTCGACTACCAGTCCCAAGTTGCCGAAAGCTTAGGCTATACCCAACCCGACATCCGCGGCAGAAGCGAAGCTCTGATGCACACCTTCTACCGCGCCACCAAAGCCATCAAACAACTCAACGGCATCCTCATTCCGGTTCTCAAAAACCATCAAACCTCCAGCCGCCCCCAACATATCCACCCCATCGACAGCCGCTACAAACGCATCGGCCACCAAATCGCCGCCAACGACCTTGCCCTGTTTGAACACAACCCCGAACACATCTTCACCATCATCCAAACCATGCAGGAGCAAAGCATCACCACCATCGAGCCGCAAACCCTGCGCGCATGGTGGGCGGCCACACGAAAAATCAACACCCGTTTCACCCAAAATCCAGAAAACCGCCGCCGCTTTATCCAATTCTTCAAACACGGTACCGGCCTCACCCAAACCCTCCGTTTTCTCAACCTCTACGGCGTACTTGGCCGCTATCTCCCCGCATGGGAGAAAATCACCGGCCTGCTCCAACACGACCTCTTCCATATTTACCCCGTAGACGACCACATCCTGACCGTCGTCCGCAATATGCGCCGTCTCGCCATCGAAACCCACAGCCACGAAATGCCCGAAGCCAGCGCCATCATGCAGGCCTATCCACGACCATATGTCCTCTACACCGCCGCCCTGCTGCACGACATCGCTAAAGGCCGTGGCGGCGATCACGCAAAAGAAGGCATCAAAGACGCACAACAATTCGCCGCCAACCACTACTACACCGAAGAAGAAAGCCACCTACTCGCATGGCTGGTTGAAAACCACCTGCTCATGTCCACCGTTGCCCAAAAAGAAGACATCCAAGATCCCCATGTCCTTCAAGCCTTCTGCCGCCGTATTCCCACACGCGAATACCTCGATGCACTCTACCTGCTTACCATTGCCGACATCCGCGGCACCAACCCCAAACTTTGGAACACATGGCGCGCCAGCCTGCTCCAAACTCTCTACCACAGCACCGCTGCCGTTTTAAACAGCAAAAACCACGATCCCGAACGCCTCCCCAACCGACGCGAACAAGCCTCGACCGACCAGCTCACGCGCGCAGCCGTTCCCCTCAAAAACCAACAAAAACTCCGCCGCATCCTCGGCAGCGCATACTACGTCCGCCATCAGACACGGGAAATCCTCTGGCACACCGCAAACCTCGCCTACGACACCCAAAGTCCTGCCGTCCGCAGCCGCATCCTTCCCCAAAGCAACAGCCTTCAAGTCATGGTGTTCATGCCCAATGGCGACCGCCTCTTCGCACGCCTCTGCCGCATCTTCAGCAGCCACCGCTTCGACATCCAAGCCGCCCGCGCCTTCATTACCGAACACGACTACATCCTCGACACCTTTATCCTGCAACTTCCCGACAATCTCCCGCCCGAAGAATATCCCGACCGCCAAAGCGCACTCGAAGCCGAACTCAACAGCTTCATCCACGGCAATACCACCGTCCAAAAACAAAGCGGCCGCCCACACATCAGCCGCCGCATCCGCCACATCCCCATTCCGCCTACCGTAATCATCACCCCCGAAGAAGATTATCCCGGCTGGCACACCATAGACATCACCGCCGTCAACCGCCCCCACCTCCTCGCCGACATCGCCGAGACCTTCTTCGCACACAACATCAGCCTGCGCTACGCCAAAATCACCACCTTGGATCAGCGCATTGAGGACAGCTTCATTACCTACAGCCCATCCCTGCAAGACCCGCAAACCCAAAACACCCTAAAACAAGCATTGATCGAAGTCTTGACCCCATAAAGGCCGTCTGAACATCTTAAAAACATAGGGTGAGCATTTTTTGCTCACCCTAATCACATCCAAATATATAAACATCCTAAATATACCCTTCTCAAACACTCAAGAAATCCAAAGCCTTAAAATTCAAAATCAGACCTTTACTATGACATAAAACTACATTCTAAAATCATAACCCATATGAATATAATTCCAACAACAAAATTTCATTCACCTATTACACCAAACCCTCTTTAAAAATCCTTCCTTCCAAATCTTTTCCCCATTCATATTCAAACAAAATACGCATACAAAATAAAACCTATAAAAAACAAAAAAATAAAATCACAAAATATTAAACTTACCGATTAATCCATAAAAATACCGCCCATCTAAATCAATTAACATATTATTAAATCAAACTAAATTCTGACAAAACGTCACACACCCAAACTTGTCTCCCTTCCCTGTCACAAAAAACACAAAACTGACAAAAAACGTCAACCACCCAATTTCCCTAAAATTCTGAAACTTTCAAACAAAACCACACAAAACTTAAAAATCAAAAAATAATTCCAATAAAAACAATAAACAAAAAATAAAAAATAATTTTTTTAATCAGTTTTGCGCACTTGGCACACCGACTGCTTGAAACAACACGTCCGATAAGGCCCAAGCCTCAAAGCAGCAAGCCCGACGGAAGCTGTATATTCCTTCTTACTTTATGGTTTACTCATAATACATAGTGCCAAGCACATTACGGACTTTTTACTTAAACATAATTATTCACACTTTCAAACTGGAGTTTTAATCAATGAAAGCAATCCAAAAAGGTTTCACCCTGATCGAATTGATGATCGTTATCGCCATCTTGGGCATCTTGGCCGTAATCGCTCTGCCTGCGTACCAAGACTACACTATCCGCGCCAAAGTATCTGAAGGCTTGGGATTAGCTGAACCTGCTAAATTAGCTGTAGCCGAAACAGCTGCTGCTCTTGATGGCTTAAGTAGTGTTACAGCCTATACTACTGGTACAACTGATAAAGCCAAAATGGGTAATACAGGCTACAAATTTGTACCAACTAAATATGTTAAGAGTATTGACATTGCAAATGGTGGGGTAATTACAGTTACCACCCAAGCCACTGGTGCAACAGAAAATCCAGTATTCACATTGACCCCAAGTCAAAATGGTGCCACAGCAGGTACCTCAGATTCAGAAGCTCCTTTGAGTTGGAGTTGTAAATTTACTGGTGGCGAACCTAAACACGTTCCTGCTAACTGCCGCTAATATTGGTATTGCAGTCTAAATAAAAGCAAATCCCATAAGGCAATTATGGGATTTGCTTTATAAAAATAAAAAAACCTGAAAACGATACACTCAAATGAATACCCCATTTCAAGCCCAAAAAGGTTTTACCCTGATTGAGCTGATGATAGTGATCGCCATCCTCGGTATTCTGGTTGTTGTCGCCATACCCACTTACCAAAACTATATCGGTAGGGCGCAAGCCTCCGAAGCACTATACCTTGCCGACGACCTGAAAACCGAAATCAGCATTGCCTCAGCGGTAAATAATCGCCTGCCCAATGCAGAGGATGTCAGTAAACAAGGCTCAATCGGCGTTACCGCTCAACGCATCGGCGGTACATACATCCAAAACGGTGGCGTAACTGTAGAAGCAGATACAGGCAAAATCAGCATTCCTTTCGATAAAGGGCAGAACAAAGGCAAAGTCCTGACCCTGACTCCTTATCGAATTAACAATGACTCGACTTGGTTGTTTAACTGGCAATGCGGCGGAACACTGGATCCGATGATGATTCCCGCCATGTGCCGAGACAACTCAAACGGATAACGACCAAGCATATACCTTAAGAAAAACACAAAAATACATTGCGAAGAAAACACCCCAAACAAAGCCAAATACAAACGCGGAAAACGAATCAAAGCAAAAGAACAAAACTCTCCAAAACAAGGTCATTAAGAGCCTGAATCATCACATTACGAAAATAAATGCCGTCTGAAATCATTTTCAGACGGCCTCTTTATATCTAATCCTAATATGACATAAAACTTTAATCTTGATTAGTTTCAGACGGCCTTCATCTTTTCACAACTACATAAAACAAATTCGCAACACTCCTTATAAGACAATTTGTCGCACATCTGAACTCAATATATAATTTAACCATACAAGTCTTTATTTTTAAGCATTTTTCATTTTCAAAACATACATTGTCTACATTGGGAGAACCATCATGCCTCATCTAAACTTGGATAAAACGGATTTAAAGATTCTGCAGGTTTTGCAGGAAAATGGGCGGTTGAGCAATGTTGAGCTTTCTGAAAAAGTGGCGCTCTCCCCTTCTCCCTGCCTGCGCCGTCTCAAACAGCTTGAAGATGCGGGCATCATTCAAAAATACGCCGCCCAGCTTTCTCCCGTATCTTTGGGCTTGGGTTTGCAGGCTTTTATCCGTGTATCGATTAGCAAGGCAAAAGATGCGCGCGAGGATTTTTCCGAATCTGTCCGCGCTTGGCCTGAAGTATTGAGCTGCTTTGCTTTAACGGGTGAAACCGACTATCTGCTCCATGCCTTTTTTACCGATATGAACGCATTTTCCCATTTTGTTTTGGACACGCTGCTTTCACACCACGGCGTGCAAGATGCGCAATCGAGTTTTGTGTTGAAAGAAATTAAAAACACGACCGCTCTGCCTTTGGTTCATTTGGTTCAGGATTGATGATTTGAAACTGATAAAGGCCGTCTGTTGTTCAGACGGCCTTTTAAATTCCAATGGTTTGCTTTCACATCCATACACTTGTATTCTTTTTAAGAATAATTCACATAAGCTTTTACTATGACTAACACCACCCATCTCGATATCGATACTGTTTCAGAACATACCAAACAATGGCTGGAAAAAGCCGTTATCGGGCTGAATCTCTGCCCGTTTGCCAAAGCGCCGCACGTTAAAAACCTGGTTCGCATCGTTGTCAGCGAAGCCCGTCATTTAGACGGTTTCCTTGAGGACTTGGATCGTGAATTGCAGCTTCTGGGCAATACACCCGCTTCAGAATTGGAAACCACTTTACTGGTTCATCCAACGCTATTCCCTGATTTTGAAACCTTCAACCAAATGCTGGAAATTGCCGACGATGCCGTTGTAGAAAACGAATTGGAAGGCATTGTCCAAATTGCACCGTTCCATCCCGATTTCCAATTTGAAGGCACTGAAGCCGACGACATCAGCAACTACACCAATCGCTCACCCTATCCGACTTTGCACTTGATTCGTGAAGACAGTATTGCCAAAGCGGCTGAAGCATTTCCCGATGCCTCGGCAATTTTCGACCGCAATATCGCACTGCTGGAAAAAATGGGGCATGAGGGCTGGGATAAGTTAGACATTCCACGTTGTCCATTTCCACATCACAAGCCATCTGAAAACAAATAATTGGTGATGGGAAGATGGTTCGCTATTTATTGATTTTTTGCGGCGCATTGTCGCTCGTCTTGGGCATTATCGGCATTTTCCTGCCATTACTGCCGACTACGCCTTTCATTTTATTGACCGCCGCCTGCTGGGCAAAAGCTTCTCCGCGCTTTCACAATTGGCTGTATCATCACCGCCACTTTGGTCCGATCATACAAAACTGGGAAAACAACGGCGCTGTGCCACGCAAGGCAAAGTTCTTCGCTATCGGCATGATGGCCATTTCTTGCCTTTTTATGTTTTGGCAATTTCCAGAACGCTGGTGGATTGGTGCCGTTTCATCAATCTTCTGTAGCTGCGTGGCAGTGTGGATGTGGTTACGGCCGGAGGCATAAAATAAAACAGGTGGGCATTTTCGCTTACCTGTTTTTTATTTTCATACCCAATTTATCCATCAAAACAATCAGTAAGAACCAAAACACCCTATTCGACCCTCATTTTTCAGACGGCCTCCATTTATTCAATTAAATGTAAATTTTAGCTAAAATTAATTCAAAGTATTTTTTCGATAGCATTATTTCCGATATTTCAAACTCCTGTTTCAAAACCATTTTTTTACTACCTCCAACTATTCTACTCATTTTGATTCCTTTATTTGTATCAACATTTCTTTTGATTCCAACACTCTAAACCGTCCCTTAACACTTGCTTTGCGTTATACTTTCCCCTGACACAACCGCGCAGTTCGTCTGGATATTTTCAGACGGCCTGAATATTTCACCGCCGTGCTTTCTCAACGAAGTTCCTCACGGTGCAACAGAATAAAAAGGAAATACTATGCGCTCTCTCTCATTTTTACTGCTTCTTGCCGCCTTTCCTGCTGCGGCATCCGATTTTGACGGCTCATCCGCAAGCCTGCTTTGGGGTCTGCCGTTTGCACTGATTCTCTTGTCCATTGCACTCGGACCTCTGTTTTTCTCCCATATTTGGCACCACCACTTCGGCAAAATTACAGCGTTTTGGACGCTGCTGTTTTTAACGCCGTTTATCATCACCTTTGGTTTCGGAGCCGGCGTACATACCGTTGCCCATGCGTTGGTTGAAGAATATATCCCCTTTATCCTGCTGCTTTTAGCGCTCTATACCATTTCAGGCGGTATTTTTGTCAGCGGCGATTTGCACGGCTCACCTAAATTGAATACAACCCTGTTGGCAGTCGGCACGGCTTTGTCTTCCATCATGGGGACAACAGGCGCGGCGATGTTGATGATTCGTCCGCTTTTGAAAGCCAACCATAAACGCCACTACCGCGTTCACATCGTGATTTTCTTCATTTTCTTGGTAGCAAATATCGGCGGCGGTCTGACTCCTTTAGGTGATCCTCCGCTGTTCTTAGGATTCCTGAAAGGCGTAGATTTCATGTGGACGGTCAAACACATGCTGATGCCTGTATTAATCAGTTCTGTGATTTTGCTAGCCGTTTTCTACATCATCGACAGCCAACACTTCAACCGTGAACAAAGCGAGCACCTTGCTCCCGCTCCTTCCGATAAAGAAGAAAAAATCAAAATTTACGGCAAATGGAATTTCCTGTTACTGGCCGGCGTAGTCGGTGCGGTTTTGCTGTCCGGTTTGTGGAAACCAAATCATCCGGGCTTTGAAATCTTGGGCAGCCATTACGCTTTGCAAAACCTGATGCGCGATGGCATTTTGCTGGCTTTGACCGCCGTATCTTGGATTATCACGCCCAAACAGGTACGCGCAGGCAATGAGTTCAACTTCGAGCCGATTGCCGAAGTGGGCAAACTGTTTTTGGGTATTTTCATTACCATTTCCCCCGTCTTGGCAATTTTGAAAGCCGGCGAAACAGGTGCATTGGCTTCCGTTGTTTCTCTGGTTCACGACTCGGCAGGCAATCCGATTAATGTGATGTATTTCTGGATGAGCGGCATTTTGTCGGCATTCTTGGATAACGCGCCGACTTATTTGGTGTTCTTCAATATGGCCGGTGGCGATGCCCAAGCCTTAATGACAGGCCACCTGTTCCATTCACTGCTGGCAGTATCCATGGGTTCCGTATTTATGGGCGCGCTCACTTATATCGGTAATGCGCCGAACTTCATGGTCAAAGCCATTGCCGAACAACGCGGCGTACCGATGCCTTCCTTCTTCGGCTATATGGCATGGTCGGTGATTGTATTGGTACCGCTGTTTGCTCTGCATACGATGATTTTCTTCGTTTGGCAGCTCTTTTAAACTTAGAGGCCGTCTGAATTTCAGACGGCCTTTTATTTTCAGCTATATCATCAAACATAGCGTTTAAATATCAATCAGTTAAAAATTATTTCCCTTAACACTCGATTACATATTCCTACTTTTTTCCCACTTTTCCCGTAAAAATAAGCGTAAAACTGACATAAAGCAGCCTATACCTGATAAAATCTAAAGCTTTGTTGTTTGCGTTTATTCGTTGTTTTTATAGCAAACCTCTGCTTTTTTCAGACAGCCCATTCTTTGTTTCAAAGCATTACATGCCGTCTGAAAAAACAATCCGACATCCGAATCTCAACCCACCAAAAAGTAACGCATCCTTATGATTAAGATAAAAAAAGGCTTAGACCTGCCTATCGCGGGCAGACCGGAGCAAGTCATTTATGACGGCCCGGCCATTACCGAAGTCGCGTTGCTTGGCGAAGAATATGTCGGCATGCGCCCCTCGATGAAAGTCAAGGAAGGCGAAGCCGTCAAAAAAGGCCAAGTGCTGTTTGAAGACAAAAAGAATCCGGGCGTAGTATTTACTGCTCCGGCTTCAGGCAAAATCGCCGCTATTCACCGTGGCGAAAAGCGCGTACTTCAGTCAGTCGTGATTGCCGTTGAAGGCAACGACGAAATCGAGTTCGAACGCTACGCACCTGAAGCGCTGGCAAAATTGAGCAGCGAAGAAGTGCGCCGCAACCTGATCCAATCCGGTTTGTGGACTGCGCTGCGCACCCGTCCGTTCAGCAAAATCCCTGCCGTCGATGCCGAGCCGTTCGCCATCTTCGTCAATGCAATGGACACCAATCCGCTGGCTGCCGATCCTACGGTCATCATCAAAGAAGCTGCCGAAGACTTCAAACGCGGCCTGTTGGTATTGAGCCGTCTGACCGAGCGTAAAATCCATGTATGTAAAGCAGCCGGTGCAGACGTGCCGTCTGAAAATGCTGCCAATATCGAAACACATGAATTCGGTGGCCCGCATCCTGCCGGTTTGAGTGGCACGCACATTCATTTCATCGAGCCAGTCGGTGCGAACAAAACCGTTTGGACCATCAATTATCAAGATGTAATTGCCATTGGCCGTTTGTTTGCAACAGGCCGTCTGAACACCGAGCGCGTGATTGCCTTGGGTGGTTCTCAAGTCAACAAACCACGCCTCTTGCGTACCGTTTTGGGTGCGAAAGTATCGCAAATTACTGCGGGCGAATTGGTTGACGCAGACAACCGCGTGATTTCCGGCTCAGTATTAAACGGCGCGATTGCACAAGGCGCGCACGATTACCTCGGCCGCTACCACAATCAGATTTCCGTTATCGAAGAAGGCCGCAGCAAAGAGCTGTTCGGCTGGGTTGCGCCACAACCGGACAAATACTCCATCACGCGCACAACCCTCGGCCATTTCCTGAAAAACAAACTCTTCAAGTTCAACACAGCCGTCAACGGCGGCGACCGCGCCATGGTACCGATCGGCACTTACGAGCGCGTAATGCCCTTGGATATCCTGCCTACCCTGCTCTTGCGCGATTTAATCGTCGGCGATACCGACAGCGCTCAGGCACTGGGTTGCTTGGAATTGGACGAAGAAGACCTCGCTTTGTGCAGCTTCGTCTGCCCGGGTAAATACGAATACGGCCCGCTGTTGCGTAAGGTGCTGGAAACCATTGAGAAGGAAGGCTGATTATGGGCTTGAAACATTTTCTTGAAAAAATCGAACCGCACTTCCTGCCGGGTGGCAAACATGAAAAATGGTATGCCCTCTACGAAGCTGCGGCGACGATTTTCTATACATCCGGCGCGGTAACGCGCAAAGCGGCCCACGTCCGCGATGCGCTCGACTCCAAGCGCATGATGATTTTGGTATGGCTGGCTTTGTTCCCTGCCATGTTCTACGGTATGTACAACGTCGGCGTACAGGCATTCGGTGCGTTAACGCCTGATTTGCTGCAACAAAACATTGCCAACGACTGGCATTACGCCCTTGCCAACGCTTTGGGCATCAATATGTCGTCTGAAGCGGGCGTGTTGGGCAAAATACTCTTCGGCGCGATTTTCTTCCTGCCGATTTACGCGACTGTATTTGTTGTGGGCGGCTTCTGGGAAGTCTTGTTCGCCACCGTGCGCAAACACGAAATCAACGAAGGTTTCTTCGTGACTTCGATTCTGTTTGCTTTGATCGTTCCCCCTACCCTGCCTTTGTGGCAAGCGGCTTTGGGTATTTCTTTCGGCGTTGTGGTTGCGAAAGAAGTATTCGGCGGTACAGGTAAAAACTTCATGAACCCTGCTCTTGCAGGTCGTGCGTTCCTGTTCTTCGCCTACCCTGCCAACATTACCGGCGATACCATTTGGACTGCGGTTGACGGCTATTCAGGTGCCACTGCTTTGGCGCAATGGGCGGCACACGGTGCAGACGGCCTGAAAAACGCTGTAACCGGTCAAACCATTTCTTGGATGGATGCGTTTATCGGTAACGTACCCGGCTCAATCGGCGAAGTATCCACTTTGGCGCTTTTAATCGGCGGCGCTTTTATCGTGTTCACCCGTATTGCCTCTTGGCGCATTATCGCCGGCGTGATGATCGGTATGATTGCCATGTCTTCTCTGTTTAACTTCATCGGTTCGGACACCAACGCCATGTTCTCCATGCCTTGGTATTGGCACTTGGTGGTCGGCGGCTTCGCCATCGGTATGCTGTTTATGGCGACCGACCCTGTTTCCGCTTCCTTTACCAATGTTGGCAAATGGTGGTACGGCGCGCTTATCGGTGTGATGTGCGTGTTGATCCGCGTGGTCAACCCTGCTTACCCCGAAGGCATGATGTTGGCGATTCTGTTTGCCAACCTGTTTGCCCCAATTTTCGACTATTTCGTCGCACAAGCGAACATCAAACGCAGAAAGGCGCGCAGCAATGGCTAAGAAATTCGATAAAGACAGCTTCAGTGGCACGCTGATTGTGGTATTGGTTGTCAGCCTGATTTGTTCCATCATCGTTGCTGGTGCGGTCGTCGGCTTGAAACCTATCCAAGAGAAACAAAAGCTCCAAGACAAACAAGGCTATATCTTAAGCGTAGCCGGTTTGATGGATAAAAACACCGACATCAGCAAAACCTTTGCCGAACGTATCGAGCAACGCGTTGTCGATTTGGCAACAGGCGAATACGTGAAAGACGCGCCGAAAGACTTCAGCGCGCGCATCGCAGGCAAAGACCCTGCCCAAAGCATCCAAATCAAACCCGAAGACGATTTGGCCGGCATCAAAAGCCGTGCCAAATACACTGAGGTTTACTTGGTAAAAGGCGAAGACGGCAAAGTCAGCCAAATCATCCTGCCTATGCACGGTAACGGCTTGTGGTCTGTCATGTACGGTTTTGTCGCCATTCAACCCGACGGCAATACCATCAACGGCATCACCTACTACGACCAAGGTGAAACTCCGGGTTTGGGCGGCGAAATCGGCAATCCGTTGTGGCAACAAAAATTCGTCGGCAAAAAACTGTTTGACGAACAAGGCAAACTCGCCCTGCATGTTGGCAAAGGCGCAAGTTCGGACAAAGAACACGGCGTAGATGCCCTCTCCGGCGCATCGCTGACATCTAAAGGCGTGCAAGGTTCGTTCGCCTACTGGTTCGGCGAAAACGGCTATATCCCCTACCTGAACAAATTGAAATCAGCAGGAGCACAATAATGGCTGACATGAAACGCTTGAAATATTTGATGTTTTCACCCTTTATCGACAACAACCCGATTGCCTTGCAGGTTTTGGGTATTTGTTCGGCTTTGGCGGTTACCACCAAACTTCAGACGGCCATCGTAATGGGTATTTCCGTAGCTTTGGTAACCGGTTTTTCCAGCTTCTTCATTTCTTTGGTACGCAACTATATCCCTAACAGCATCCGTATTATTGTGCAAATGGCGATTGTTGCTTCCTTGGTAACGCTGGTTGACCAACTGCTCCAAGCCTTTGCTTATGAGCTGTCCAAACAGCTGTCCGTATTCGTCGGCCTAATTATTACCAACTGTATCGTAATGGGCCGTGCCGAAGCATTCGCAATGAAAGAGCCGCCGCTGGAAAGCTTGGTTGACGGTATCGGCAACGGCGCAGGTTACGGCATGATGTTGATCATCATCGCAACCATCCGCGAACTGATCGGCTCTGGCAAGCTCTTTGGCTACACCATTTTCCAAACCGTACAAGATGGCGGCTGGTATCAAACCAACGGCTTGTTCCTGCTCGCCCCTAGCGCGTTCTTCATCATCGGCTTCTTGGTATGGGGTCTGCGCACTTGGAAACCTGAACAGGCGGAGAAATAACACATGGAACATTACTTAAGCCTCTTTGTAAAATCCGTCTTTCTGGAAAACATGGCACTTTCCTTCTTCTTGGGGATGTGTACGTTTTTGGCGGTATCTAAAAAAGTATCCACTGCATTCGGTTTGGGCGTTGCCGTAACTTTCGTACTCGGCCTGTCCGTCCCAGCCAACCAACTTGTTTACTCGCTGTTGAAAGACGGTGCGCTGGTTGAAGGCGTAGACCTGACCTTCCTGAAATTCATCACCTTCATCGGCGTGATTGCTGCTTTGGTGCAGATTTTGGAAATGTTCTTGGATAAATTCGTCCCTGCCCTCTACAACGCATTGGGTATCTACCTGCCTCTGATTACCGTAAACTGCGCGATTTTCGGTGCCGTATCATTTATGGCGCAACGCGAATACAACTTCGGCGAGTCCGTTGTATATGGTTTCGGTGCAGGTCTGGGCTGGCTTTTGGCTATTGTCGCTTTGGCGGGCATTACCGAAAAAATGAAATATTCGGATGTCCCTAAAGGCCTCAAAGGCTTGGGCATTACCTTTATCGCTGCTGGCCTGATGGCAATGGCGTTTATGTCGTTCTCCGGCATCCAGTTATAAGAAAGGAATCGGCATGGAGATTATTTTAGGTATCGTGATGTTCACCCTCATCGTCTTGGTGTTGGCACTGATGATTCTGTTTGCCAAATCCAAGTTGGTGAGCGAAGGCGACATCACCATCAAAGTCAATAACGAAAAAGAGCTGACGATGCCTGCCGGCGGCAAACTGCTGGGTGCGCTTGCCAGCCAAGGCATCTTCGTTCCTTCCGCCTGCGGTGGCGGCGGCTCATGCGGTCAGTGCCGCGTTGTCGTGAAAAGCGGCGGTGGCGACATTCTGCCAACTGAGTTGTCCCACATCAGCAAACGCGAAGCGCGCGAAGGCTGCCGCCTGTCTTGTCAGGTCAACGTTAAAACCGACATGGACATCGAAGTACCGGAAGAAGTGTTCGGTGTGAAAAAATGGGAATGCACCGTCATCTCCAATGACAACAAAGCAACGTTCATTAAAGAACTCAAGCTTGCCATTCCTGAAGGTGAAGAAGTTCCTTTCCGCGCCGGCGGCTACATCCAAATTGAAGCTCCTCCTCATACTGTCGCCTACAAAGACTTCGACATTCCTAAGGAATACCACGAAGACTGGGACAAATACAATCTGTGGCAATATGTTTCCAAAGTGGACGAGCCGATTTTGCGCGCTTACTCCATGGCTTCATATCCAGAAGAAAAAGGCATCATCATGCTGAACGTGCGTATCGCCACGCCGCCTCCGCGCGTACCCGATGCGCCTCCGGGACAAATGTCGTCCTACATCTGGTCGCTTAAACCCGGCGACAAAGTAACCATCTCCGGCCCGTTTGGCGAATTCTTCGCCAAAGACACCGATGCCGAAATGGTATTTATCGGCGGTGGTGCGGGTATGGCTCCGATGCGTTCCCACATTTTCGACCAGCTGAAACGTTTGAACTCCAAACGTAAGATTACCTTCTGGTATGGTGCACGTTCTAAACGCGAGATGTTCTATGTTGAAGACTTCGACCAACTCGCAGCAGAATTCCCGAACTTCACATGGCACGTCGCCCTGTCCGACCCATTGCCTGAAGACAACTGGGACGGTTACACAGGCTTCATTCACAACGTGGTTTACGAAAACCACCTGAAAAACCACGAAGCACCGGAAGACTGCGAATTCTACATGTGCGGCCCTCCAATCATGAACCAGTCCGTGATCAAAATGCTCAAAGACTTGGGCGTGGAAGACGAAAACATCCTTTTGGACGATTTCGGCGGCTAACAGACAAAAAGGAAGAAACTTCGGTTTCTTCCTTTTTTATTGCCAGGTCGTCTGAAAACCATACTTTCAGACGGCCTGAACCTTTCTTTTACGATACAATAAAGGCTTCAAAAAATAATCCGCAAATCCCTTATGCTGTTTCTTTCTAATTCGTTTTACCGTCCGATAATCGGCTACACCGTTGCCATCGTTTCCGCACTCACGCTCTCTGCCTGCCAACCCGAAAAACAACAACAAACCATCACCCTGCAAGGCGAGACCATGGGCACGACCTATACCGTCAAATATCTTTCAGACGGCCAAGATAAACTCCCCTCCCCTGCCGAAATACAAAAACGCATTGATGACGCGCTTAAAGAAGTCAATCGGCAAATGTCTACCTACCAGACCGATTCCGAAATCAGCCAATTCAACCAGCTGCGCACCGTCAATCAGGCCATGCCCATTTCCCAAGACTTTGCCTATGTGACCGGAGAAGCCTTGCGTTTAAACAAACTGACGCACGGCGCGCTGGACGTAACCGTCGGCCCTTTGGTCAACCTCTGGGGATTCGGCCCGCAAAAAGAAATTACGCACGAACCGACTGCACAAGAAATCCAACATGCTTCAGAAATGGTCGGTACGGACAAACTCAAACTTTCCCAAGACGGACAGCAGCCTACACTTGCCAAAACCCATCCCGAAGTCTATTTAGACCTATCCTCCATCGCCAAAGGCTTTGGTGTGGATAAAACCGCCGCCGAACTTGAAAAACTCAATATCGGCAATTATTTAGTAGAAATCGGAGGCGAGTTGCATGGCAAAGGCCACAATGCGCAAGGCAACCCTTGGCGTATCGGCATTGAGCAGCCCAATATCGTTCAAGGCGGCACCACTCAAATTACCATTCCATTGGACAATAAATCACTGGCCACATCCGGCGACTACCGTATTTTCCATGTCGATAAATCAGGCCGCCGCCTTTCCCATATTATCAACCCTAAAACCAAACAACCCATCAGCCACAACCTTGCTTCCATCAGCGTAGTAGCAGAAAACGCCACACTTGCAGACGGCCTTTCAACCGGATTGTTCGTCCTCGGAGAAACCGAAGCGCTTAAACTTGCCGAGCAAGAAAATCTCGCCGTTTTCCTTATCATCCGAACCCCGCAAGGCGGCTACCATACTAAAATGTCCAGCGCATTCAAGAAATTATTAAACTAACCTTCAGGAATACACACATGAAAACCCTCCTCCTTACTTTCGGCATTTTTATCATTGTCATCCTCGGCATGGCAGTCGGCTATATTTTCTCCAAACGCACCATCAAAGGCAGCTGCGGCGGCATTTCCTCTCTCGGCATGAAGAAAATGTGCGATTGCGACACGCCATGTGATACCTTGCAAAAAGAGCTGGATAAAAAACAACATTCCGACAACCAAGGCATCAAGGTCGATCATTAAGTCGTTGTTAAATGTTTATTAGTGATTTAAGACAGCTCACCCCCTATCAGGCCGTCTGAAAAATAAAAGAGCGTAATCCCAATGGATACACGCTCTTTTATTTTGTCTATTCCAAAGCAATCCAAAAATATCTTGCATACACATTTGAAACAAGCCCTCCAAAACTAATCATGAAATAAAAAGAAAAGCTCCTGCAAAACAGGAGCTTTTTCTTGGAAGAAACCGGATTATTTCAATTTAGTTTCTTTGTAAATAACGTGTTTACGGGCTACTGGGTCAAATTTTTTGATTTCCAGTTTGCCAGGCATAGTACGTTTGTTTTTAGTAGTTGTGTAGAAGTGACCAGTACCAGCACTGGACTCCAGTTTGATTTTATCGCGCATTGCAGTAATCCTTAATTAATGGTGTTTAAATTAAGCTTCGCCGCGAGCACGCAAATCAGCCAATACGACATCAATGCCTACTTTATCGATGGTGCGCAATGCAGCGTTAGAAACGCGCAGGCGAACCCAGCGGTTTTCACTTTCTACCCAGAAACGACGTGATTGCAAGTTAGGCAAAAAACGACGTTTGGTTTTGTTGTTGGCGTGTGATACGTTATTGCCAGACATCGGGCGCTTACCGGTCACTTTGCAAACTCGTGCCATGGTTAGTCTCCAAACTTCTAAAATAGTAAAACGCGATTTATACCACGAAATCCGCCTTCAGTTCAAGTCGTTTGCTGAAAAAACGGGATTTGTGGAAATAAATCTTCTCAATATGTTGCATCTGCGAAACGGTATTTCGCAAAGCCTTAACTTTTCAATTATAACGGATTTCTTTAAAAAAATCATCTGTCGTTTGCGTGGTCGGCGAAATAAACAGACCGTCTGAACATTTTCAGACGGCCTGTTTATCATCATGCTTTTTTCTTCAACGCCGCATTCAAAATACAGCCGAGTATAAAGCAGGCTAAAGAGGGAACAACCCACCCTAGACCGATATTGTAAAACGGCAATGCGCGCTCGATGGCAGCTGCGGTATCGGCATCAAATCCAAACGCGGCCTTATAGGCATCGAGCAAGCCGACCATAAGGGCCGCCATCATGGTGCAGAAATAGACAATACGGCCGCCGCCAAACAGTTTATCTGTCAAGGCCAGCAAAATGATGACGATGGTCAGCGGATACAACAGCATCAACATAGGGATGGAAAACTGCAAAATCGCTGACAGGCCTTTGTTGGCCAACAGGATAGACACCACCGTATTCAGTATCACAAAGATTTTATAAGAAATACCCGGGCAAAGACGGTTGAAATATTCGGCGCATGAAGTAATCAAGCCAACCGCCGTACTCAGACAGGCAAGCAGCACCATGACGCCAAGCAACACAATACCGGCCGTACCGAAATAGTGCTGTGCGGTTTTAGACAAAACCGACGCGCCGTTTTCCTGTAAGCCGATACCGGCCACACCTGTCGCGCCCATATAGCCGATAAACAGATAAACCACTGCCAAACAAGAAGCTGCCAACACGCCCGAAATCGTCGTGGTCTTCAGCAAGTCCGCGCGATTGTCCACGCCCATGGCGCGAACGGCATCGATGACGATAATGGCAAACACCAGCGAAGCCAGCGCGTCCATGGTGCCGTAGCCTTCCAAAATGCCTTTAACCAACGGATGAGTAGCAAAATCGCCTTGCGCCGCCTGCGGCATACCCATCGGGTTAATAGCGGCATAGCCGACCAATATTGCAATTGCTAGCAACAAAACGGGCGTAAGGATTTTACCGATACGGTCAACCAGCTTACCCGGAGAAATCGACAGCCAATAAGTAATACCGAAAAACACCAGGCTGAATACGGCCAATGCGATGTTTTTCCAAGACTCATCAATGAAAGGAGAAATTGCAGTTTCAAAAGATACCGTTGCCGTACGCGGCATGGCAAACAGAGGGCCGATTGCCAGATAAAGCGCAGTGGCAAAAGTCACGCCGTACCAAGGCGCAACACGGGAGGCCAATGCTTCCACATCGCGCGAGCCGGAATAGCCGACGGCAATCACGCCCAACAATGGCAAACCCGCCCCGGTCAGCAGAAAACCGAACATCGCCGAAAGCCAGTTTTCACCGGCCTGCTGTCCCAAAAAAGCTGGAAAAATCAAGTTCCCTGCCCCAAAAAACAGGGCAAACAGCATTAAGCCCACCGCCCATAAAGAAGCTTTGGTATGACTCGTCGTCGAATTCATTTTAGTTCTCTTTATTCAAATTTTCGTTATCGGTTTCATCGGCTTCAAGGCCGTCTGAAAACATTTCGGCTTCATTTGTTTCCAAACCGTCTTTCAGGCTGATTTCGATTTCGCCATAATTTTCCGGCTGTACGATACGCACCAAGCCCTCTTTAGCCAATTCCAGCAATGCAATAAAATTGACCACCACATATGTCGCGCCCTGCTCCGGCTTAAACAAATCGCTGAACTTGCTGATACCGCTTTCGTTCAAACGACGCAAAATCGCCGTCATCTGCGCACGCACGGAAATGGTTTCCCGCACCACTTCATGACTGCGCGTATGCTTGGCACGCGATAAAATACCCAACCAAGCCTGCGTCAAATCGGCAACGTACACTTCCGGCAACTTTGCTTCGACCGCAATTTCCAGCGGCAAATACGCCCAAGCAAAATCACGTCCGGCGCGCGGCAACGCATCCAAACCCTGAGCCGCCAGTTTCATCTGTTCGTAAGCCAACAGACGGCGCACCAGCTCGGCACGCGGATCCGCCTCTTCATCCTCAACTTCTTCAGGACGCGGCAACAGCAGGCGCGATTTAATTTCAATCAGCATTGCTGCCATCAACAGGTATTCCGCCGCCAAATCAAACTGATACGCTTCCATTTGGGCAATATAGTGCAGATACTGCTCAGTAATCTTCACCATAGGAATATCGAGGACATCGATATTCTGCTTGCGGATAAGGTACAGCAGCAAATCCAACGGCCCTTGGAAGCTGCTTAATACCACCTTCAACGCATCAGGCGGAATAAACAAATCCTGCGGCACATCGGTAACAGGCTGACCGAACACCCACGCAACGGTATGTTCAGACGGCGTTGCGGCAGTGGAAGAAATAAGGTGTTCTGAAGGCATGGTTAAAGGGTCTTTTTCTTTTTAAGTTTAGTAAGAAGTTTCATCAACAAAAGGCCGTCTGAAACGAGGACAAGCCGTTTTTAATATAAAAATCAGCGTTTTTTACGATTGATTTGCAAAGAAACAATGGCGACGGCAAAGGTCTGAGCCAAGGCCATACCCAACAGCGGCAGGCTGGCGAAAACCGTACCCGTCAGTACCAAACCGATATCTCGGGACAACACAAAACCATCCCTCGCAAGCATCGCCACCATCAAAGCCAACAACAGCAAACTTTCGCAGCCGACCAAAAGCCAAATCATTTTAACCGAACGGCGTTTGCGCCATTTCATGATACCGGCGTGCAAAAGGCTGAATATCACGACGGACAGACACGGATAAAGAAAAGTGGTGAATGGACGGGTATAACCGCTTTGCACACACAAATAATCGCCGGGCAACGTATTGCATTCCATCACATCGAGAAACATCGGATCGACGGCATACATCAATACGCCGAACCATACCGCATAAATCAGACTGGCAATAAAGTAGGCTTTAAAAAATCGGCTCTTACCCATTTCCTACCCCTCACTTCCGCCCTGCGATATGCTCCACCGCAGCCTGCGCACAATACAGCCCAAACGAAGCCGTTACCAGCATACTCGCCCCATAGCCCGCGCAGGACAAACCTTGCGGCGCGACATCGGTCGAACACGCTTCGCCGGATTGCGGCGGCGTAATATTCTCGGTTGAATAAACGCAAGGCACGCGCATTTTTTCTTTGGTATTGCGGCTGAAGCCGTAGCGTTTGCGCAAGGTATAGCGCAAATTGGAAAGCAACGGGTCGTGGGTGACGCGGCTTAAATCGGCAGTTTGGATTAAAGCCGGATTTTTCTGTCCGCCCGCGCCGCCGCTGATAATAAACGGTTGTTTATGTTGCACGAAATACGCCGCCATCGCCGCTTTGACACGGATTTGGTCGATGGCGTCGATGACGAAGTCAAAAGGCCGTCTGAAAAGTTCGTCCAGATTGTCTTCGGTAACAAAATCTTCGATTTCCGTCACTTCGCATTGCGGATTGATTTGGGCAATGCGTTCGCGCAAAGCGGTAACTTTTGCCTTACCGAAATCATCGGTCAAAGCGTGCAACTGGCGGTTGACATTGGATTCGGCAACATTGTCCAAATCAATCAGCGTTAAACGACCGATGCCGCTCCTCGCCAACGCCTCCACCGCCCACGAGCCGACGCCGCCGACGCCGACCACGCACACATGCGCACGCGAAAAGCGCGCCAGCGCTTCGTCTCCGTAAAGTCTGGCAATACCGCCAAAGCGGCGCGAAGAAAGAAAAGCAGCGTCCTGCATAAGCAACCTTGTGATATATCAATAAATTAATGAAAAACGCGACAGGCGATTCGGACAGACATTATACTTGAAAGCAGATGGGCTGTTGTACCTGCCCGAAAGAGTTTATAATCGTTTCACATTCAGACAAGTTCTGATTTCATATTAAACGAAAGTGCCGCTACTCGGCGCAAAAGGAGAATGAATATGTACAAACATCTGGTTGTAGCCGTTGACGGTAGCGAGACCTCCCTCAATGCATTGAAACATGCCGCCGAACTGGCAAGCCTCAACAAAGCCCAACTGACTTTGGTTCACGTTGCCAACCCTGCAGAATACATGGCTTTGGCTCCTGAATTCCTGCAACACGAAAGCTACGAAGCCGCCGCAGTGGCTCAAGGTAACGAAGTTTTGGATTTCGCAGAAAAAACAGCGCGTGAAAGCGGCGTTGAAAACATCGTGAAACACCTGTTGGTTGCCAACAAAGGCGCGCGCGAAATGGCGCAAGACTTGGTTGACTACGCCGACAACAACGGCGCAGACCTGTTGGTACTCGGCACACACGGCCGCACCGGCCTGATGCACCTGCTGATGGGCAGCTTCGCCGAGACCGTAATGCGTCAAAGCCACCTGCCTCTGCTGATTATCCGCAGCAAAGCTGAAGAAGCATAATCAAGCATTTATTTAAAATAGCGAAAGGCCGTCTGAATATTTTTCAGACGGCCTTTTTTCATTTTCACATGACAACTTCAGCTTTTATTTTGCCATTTCTTTGAACACTTCGTGTGCCACAGCAATGGTTTCGTCAATCAGCTCAGGCGTATGCGCGGCGGAAACAAAACCGGCTTCGTAAGCTGACGGGCCGAATGCGACATTGCGGTCGAGCATACCGTGGAAGAAATGTTTGAAACCGTCGATATTGGAACGCGCCATGTCGGCATAGTTTTGCGGCGTATGGCTGGCAAAATACAAACCAAACATACCGCCCACGCTGTCCGCCGTAAATTCAACGCCATGCGCTTTAGCCGCGTCGGCAATACCGTTGGCGAGGCGTTGGGTCAGGGCAGTCAGGTTTTCATAGAAGCCTTCGCGCTGAATGATTTCCAGCGTTTTCAAACCGGCCGCAACCGCAATCGGATTACCGGACAATGTGCCTGCCTGATACACGCCGCCCAACGGGGAAATACATTCCATAATGTCTTTACGGCCACCGAACGCCGCCAAAGGCATACCGCCGCCGATCACTTTGCCCATGGTGGTCAAATCAGGCTTGATGCCGTGCAAAGATTGCGCACCGCCCAGCGCCACGCGGAAACCGGTCATCACTTCGTCGTAAATCAACACGGCACCGTGTTTTTCAGTCAATTCGCGCAAGGCTTTGACAAAGGCTTCAGACGGCCTAACCAGATTCATATTGCCGACAAAAGGCTCCAAAATCACACAGGCAATGTCATTGCCGCTTTGGGCAAAGGCTTCTTCCAGTTGGGCGATATTGTTGTATTCGAGTACCAAAGTGTGTTTGGTAAAGTCGGCAGGCACACCGGCGGAAGAAGGGTTGCCAAACGTCAGCAGACCGCTGCCTGCTTTCACCAACAGGCTGTCGGAATGGCCGTGGTAGCAGCCTTCAAACTTGATGATTTTGTCGCGTCCGGTAAAACCGCGTGCCAGACGGATGGCGGTCATCGTTGCTTCCGTGCCGGAGCTGACAAGGCGCAGCTGCTCGACGGACGGCATGATTTTAGCGATTTCTTCGGCAATGACAATTTCGCCTTCAGTCGGCGCACCAAACGACAAACCGCCCAATGCTGCTTCGCGCACGGCTTCAATGACTTCGGGATGGGCATGGCCGACAATCGCAGGGCCCCAAGAGCCGACATAGTCGGTATAACGCGTGCCGTTTTCGTCCCAAACATACGCGCCTTCTGCCTTTTTGATAAAGCGCGGTACGCCGCCGACGCTGCCGAATGCGCGCACAGGAGAGTTCACGCCGCCGGGAATAATGGCTTTGGCGCGGTTGAACAAGCTTTCATTACGGTTCATGGTCAATTCTTTCGTAAGAGGTCGTCTGAAAATCAAATCGATGCCATTTTAACACCAAATCCTTTTCAGACGGCCCAGGCTTCAAAATAAGAATCGGGCGCAAAATCAAAATTATTCTTTAAAAACAAACACTCTATCCATATTTTTCCTGCTTGTGCTATAATCCGCGACCTATTGAAACAATAAAAGAAAAGCATCATGTTACGCGGATTCATACTCAGCCTCGCCCTTTTGGCGTCCTCCCTCGTCCATGCACAACGCAGCCTGCCTGACGATATGGATGTGGCCGTTTTAAAAACCGTCGATCTGCCTTATCTGAAAGTCAGCAAAGGCGGTTTTTCTTGGACGCGCCTGCTGACCTTGGGCATTGTGGACGGCAACGCAGCCAAACTGCAAATCACCCGCTTCACCAAAATCCACGATGAAAACGACCGTTTCATCCCCATGGGCCGCCTGCTGAATCAAACCGGCAAAGCCGTTGCGTTCAAATACAACGAAGAAAGCCGCCTCGTCCGCGAAATCTGGATTTTGACCGACGCCGAGGCCGACAGGTTCATCGAACACGCCAAAAAGCAGAAAAAGGCGGAAGAATAATTTTTCAGACGACCAGAGTATTGCACAGGCCGTCTGAACCCTTTTACAACAAGCAAGTCAATCAAAACAAACCATGAAAAAAGTATTTATCCGCACCTTCGGGTGCCAAATGAACGAGTACGACAGCGAAAAAATGCTGTCCGTCCTCGCCGAAGAACACGGCGGCATCGAGCAGGTTACCCAACCTGACGACGCCGACATCATCTTGTTCAACACCTGCTCCGTGCGTGAAAAAGCGCAAGAGAAAGTCTTCTCCGACTTAGGCCGCGTACGTCCGCTCAAAGAAAAAAATCCCGACCTCATCATCGGCGTTGCCGGCTGCGTTGCCTCTCAAGAAGGTGAGAACATCGTCAAACGCGCTCCGTATGTGGACGTGGTTTTCGGCCCGCAAACGCTGCACCGCCTGCCCAAACTCATCGTCGATAAAGAAACCACCGGTCTGTCTCAAATCGACATTTCCTTCCCCGAAATCGAGAAATTCGACCACCTGCCGCCTGCGCGCGTAGAAGGCGGTTCGGCATTCATTTCCATTATGGAAGGCTGTTCCAAATACTGCTCTTACTGCGTCGTCCCTTATACCCGCGGCGAAGAATTCTCCCGCCCGCTCAACGACGTATTGACCGAAATTGCCGGTTTGGCGCAACAAGGCGTTAAAGAAATCAACCTCTTAGGCCAAAACGTCAATGCCTATCGCGGCGAAATGGAAAACGGCGAAATCTGCGACTTTGCCACTTTGTTGCGCATCGTCCACGAAATCCCCGGCATCGAACGCCTGCGCTTTACCACCAGCCATCCGCGCGAATTTACCGACGCGATTATCGAGTGCTACCGCGACCTGCCGAAGCTGGTTTCCCACCTGCACCTGCCGATTCAAAGCGGTTCCGACCGCGTATTGAGCGCAATGAAACGCGGCTACACCGCCTTGGAATACAAATCCATCATCCGCAAACTGCGCGCCATCCGTCCTGATTTGTGCCTCAGCTCCGACTTTATCGTCGGCTTCCCGGGCGAGACCGAGCGCGAGTTCGAGCAAACCTTGAAACTGGTGAAAGACATTGCCTTCGACTTGAGCTTCGTCTTTATTTACAGTCCGCGCCCAGGTACGCCTGCCGCCAACCTGCACGACGACACGCCGCACGAAGAAAAAGTGCGCCGCCTCGAAGCTTTGAACGAAGTCATCGAAGCCGAAACCGCGCGCATCAATCAAACCATGATCGGCACGGTTCAACGCTGCTTGGTTGAAGGTATCTCCAAAAAAGACCCTGACCAACTGCAAGCCCGTACCGCCAACAACCGCGTGGTCAACTTTACCGGCACACCCGACATGATCAACCAAATGATCGATTTGGAAATCACCGAAGCCTACACCTTCTCCCTGAAAGGCAAACCGGTATAAGCACACACAAACAAAGGCCGTCTGAAACTGTTCAGACGGCCTTTATCTTGGCTTGGCCCGGCATTATCTGATTCATGTATTTTTATTACCCGAACAAAAGGCTTTTCAGTATAATACCGCCCGAAAATTCCCTTATCTGTTGAGAAGTTAAGGAGCAAATCCGAGCTTCCGGCAGTTAAACCCGCTGATACCGTCCTTAAACGGCTTTCCCCAAAGGAATATCTCGAAATGAGTTCTTCAAATCAAAGCGTTTTGGAAAGATTATTCAACCTCAACGCCAATCAGACCAACGTCCGCACGGAAATTATGGCCGGTGTGACAACCTTCCTCGCCATGTGCTACATCATCATCGTCAATCCCCTGATTTTGGGCGAAACCGGCATGGATATGGGCGCAGTATTTGTGGCCACCTGTATCGCCTCCGCCATCGGCTGTTTCGTGATGGGCTTTGTCGGCAACTACCCGATTGCCCTCGCTCCGGGCATGGGTTTGAACGCCTACTTTACCTTTGCCGTCGTCAAAGGCATGGGCGTGGACTGGCGTGTGGCTTTGGGTGCCGTTTTCATTTCAGGCATTATTTTCATCCTGTTCAGCTTCTTTAAAGTACGCGAAATGCTGGTCAACGCCCTGCCTATGGGCTTGAAAATGTCGATTGCCGCAGGTATCGGCCTCTTCTTGGCATTGATTGCACTCAAAGGCGCAGGCGTGATTGTGGCTAATCCTGCCACATTGGTCGGCTTGGGCGACATCCACCAGCCCACCGCCCTGCTGGCGATGGCAGGCTTTGTCATGGTGGTTGCACTTGGCCACTTCCGCGTTAAAGGCTCTATCATCATTACCATTCTAACGCTGACCGCCGTCTCCACCATCTTGGGCTTGAGCGAGTTCAAAGGCGTGGTCGGCGAAGTTCCGAGCATTGCACCAACATTCATGCAGATGGACTTCAAAGGCTTATTCACCGTCAGCATGGTCAGCGTGATTTTTGTATTCTTCCTGGTTGACCTGTTTGACTCTACCGGCACATTGGTCGGCGTTTCCCACCGCGCAGGCCTGTTGCAAGACGGCAAACTGCCGCGTTTGAAACGCGCCCTGCTTGCCGACTCTACCGCCATCGTTGCAGGCGCCGCCTTGGGTACTTCTTCTACCACCCCTTACGTTGAAAGCGCGGCAGGCGTTTCTGCCGGCGGCCGTACCGGCCTGACTGCCGTTACCGTCGGCGTACTGATGCTTGCCTGTCTGATTTTCTCCCCGCTGGTTCAAAGCATTCCTGCATTCGCTACCGCACCCGCCCTGCTCTATGTTGGCGCGCAAATGTTGCGCAGCGCGCGTGAAATCGATTGGGACGACATGACCGAAGCCGCACCGGCATTCCTGACCATCGTCTTCATGCCGTTTACCTACTCGATTGCCGACGGTATTGCGTTTGGCTTTATCAGCTATGCACTCATCAAACTCTTGTGCAACCGCACTCAAGACGTACCGCCTATGGTATGGATTGTCGCCGTGTTGTGGGCATTGAAATTCTGGTTCTTGGGTTAAACTGCTCAAAAGAACAGGCCGTCTGAAAACTTTTCAGACGGCCTGTTTTATTTTACCCAGCGTTTAAAGCTGTCGGTAAAAGATTATTTTTTCACTTTTTTAGCAGCTGGTTTAGCGGCAGCTTTCGCGCCTTTGTCCAATGCGCAGAAACGGGTAGCGATTTGGTCAACCACTTCTTGTTTGCCATTTACTTCGGTAGTACCGCGGATAGTCAGCATGTTGCCATCAACTTTGTCCACGTTGGCTGCAGTGGCTGCTTCAGCAATCCAAGCAACATTGCCGCCCCAGAATGCGTTTACATCTTTGCTGCTGTCAGTAATACGGAACAGGTTTTCAGTTACTTGGCCTTTGTATTTTACTTGTGCAGCAACAACTTCGTTGCCTTTGAAGCCATACATTACGCTCAGAGGCTCTTTGCCGTCTTTACCGCATTTGTAGTGAACTTCTTTAGTACCGTCGATAGAGTCTACTTTCAAAGTATTAGGTACTGGAGCTTGAGCTTGTTGAGCCTGAGCTTGAGTTTGTTGTTGCGCAGTAGGCGCAGCTTTAGCTTCAGGTTTAGCTTTAGAACCGCTGCTACATGCAGTCAGGGCAACAGCCGCCAAAACGGCAGGAACGATTAATTTAACATTCATATTCATAATTGACTCCCAAATGGTTTCAATAAAAAACCGGCAAACGCCGGCTGACATTTACACATTAACAGAGATATTCCGTCTTGTCTTTATCTCAGACGGCATTTTTTAAGAAAAGTTCAAATAAATATTTTTATTTTCTAAAATCAAGAAATTATAAATATGAAATCATGTAAATTCAGGTTTAGGAACTCTTAAGATGAATACTGTTGTCAATAAATCGGGTTTTGACAATGGTAAAATGAGATTGAAAAGCGCATAGAGATGACAAAATTCAGGGCAATTGATTTTACACACTTCTGTCTCTTGAGTTGCTGAGCATTTCAGACGGCCTTAGAACACAAACAGTAAATGCAATAAAAAAACGCAATCTGAAACAGATTGCGTTTTTTTTGAAAACTGGCACGCCCACGGGGAATCGAACCCCGGTTACCGCCGTGAAAGGGCGATGTCCTAACCGCTAGACGATGGGCGCGGATAAATCTTGTGGCGCACCCGGAGCGATTCGAACGCCCGACCCTCTGGTTCGTAGCCAGATACTCTATCCAACTGAGCTACGGGTGCATCCTCATCACTTCGCAAGTGCGTTGTGAATCAAGAAGACCGAATGATATAGGCTTTACTAAAGCCTGTCTACTCTTTTCACAGAAACTTTTTATATTTTTATTTAACCAATTGAAGTTAAACAATATAAAATTAACGTAAAATCCCTACTCCTGACAAATCCTGCGCCATTTTAGCGGCGGAGTTATCGGTCATGCCGCCGACAAAATCCAAAATCTTCATATAGGCCTGATACAGACTGTCTTCAGGAAGAATCGGATTGTGCTTTTTCAATAATTCCAACGCCAAAGACTGACGCGTTGCTAACTGTTTTTCTGCAATCAGGGCATAGGCGGCAGGGACGAGCAAATCTAAGATGGAGCCTAAGCATGGGAACGTGGCAATCTCGGTCAAGAGCTTGGTGTGATGGCGGAAAATCCGTGTTTGTGCCAATTCTTTCGCTTTTGCCAAAGTGTTTTGCACTTGCGGGCTGCACAGAGCAAGCAGGTCTTTGCCTTTGAATGTTCCGTCCAACAAGTCGGACTGATGCAGCATAAAGGTTTGCGCGACATCATCAATCGCCTTGCCGATCGCAATGCCGCGCAACATGGCGCAACGCTGACGGCTGGAGCTGGCGTGCCATGCGCTTTCGGCAAAGGTCAGCTCGGACAAAATACTTTCTACTTCCGTATCCGTGAGCAAATCCAATTCGACGGCATCTTCCAAATCCAGCAAGGCATAGCAAATATCGTCGGCAGCCTCCATCAAATAAGACAAAGGATGGCGCGCCCAGCTGTCTACTCCCGCGGAAACCAGCCCCAATTCGTCGGCAACTTGACGGATAAACGGCAACTCGGTTTGATAAATATTGAATTTCTTTCTGCCGTTTGGATGTTGCGTTGTCCACGGATACTTCAGCAATGCGCCGATGGCTGCCGCAGTCAGGCGCATTCCGCCTGCCTCCGGATACATTTCAAGGCTGGCGACGATACGCAGGCTATGCGCATTGCCTTCATAGGTTTGAATATCGTTGCGTTCCGCTTCGTTTAATGTGTTCAGATAAATTTGATGTTCAGGCCGTCTGAACCAATCACGCAAAGCATCTTCGCCGGTATGGCCAAACGGCGGATTGCCCAAATCATGAGCCAAACAGGCAACCTGCACCACGGCACCAATATCGCTGGGCGTATTGCCCTGCGGCAGAAAACCGCCGTTATGCAACATCACGCCCACGCGGTTGCCCAAGCTCCTGCCCACGCTGGCAACTTCAACGCTGTGCGTCAGGCGGTTGTGCGTCAAGTCATGTTGCGCCAGCGGATGCACCTGTGTTTTACGGCCAAGGCGGCGGAAGGCTCCGGAAAAAACAACCCGGTCGTAGTCGATGTGAAAATCCGTACGCAAGGCATCGGCACCTTCTTGAGTCGAAGGGGTAACGGTCGGCACGATTTCGCCGTTTTTAGTACGGAAGCGTTGGGTGGATAATAAGTTTTGCCAATTCATTCGGATGGTCATAAAGGTTCCTCAAGCAAAGTAAAGGCCGTCTGAAACATATTCAGACGGCCTTATGCTTATTTACCGCGCATCAATTCAAAGAAATCGTCGTTATTTTTAGAGTCTTTGAGTTTGCCCACCAAAAACTCGGTCGCTTCGATTTCGTCCATAGGATGCAGGAATTTGCGCAAGAGCCACATGCGTTGCAACTGATCGTTCGGCACCAGCAATTCTTCGCGGCGCGTACCGGATTTATTGATACTAATGGCCGGGAACAGGCGTTTTTCGGCCATACGGCGGTCAAGGTGCAATTCCATATTGCCCGTGCCTTTGAACTCTTCGTAAATCACGTCGTCCATGCGGCTACCGGTTTCAACAAGCGCTGTCGCAATAATGGTAAGCGAACCGCCCTCTTCCACATTACGCGCTGCGCCGAAGAAGCGTTTCGGACGGTGCAAGGCGTTGGCATCGACACCGCCGGTCAAGATTTTGCCCGAAGTCGGCACAACGGTATTGTAGGCGCGCGCCAAACGGGTAATCGAATCCAGCAGGATGACCACGTCTTTTTTGTGTTCAACCATACGTTTGGCTTTTTCAATCACCATCTCGGCCACTTGTACATGGCGTTGCGCCGGTTCATCAAACGTAGAGGAAACGACTTCGCCGCGTACAGAACGGCTCATTTCGGTCACTTCTTCCGGACGCTCGTCAATCAACAGGACAATCAGCTCGACATCGGGATAATTGGCGGTAATAGCGTGGGCAATGTTTTGCAACATCACGGTCTTACCGGTTTTAGGCGGCGCCACCAACAATGCACGTTGGCCTTTACCGATTGGGGAAACCAAGTCGATAGCGCGGCCGGTCAGATTCTCTTCGGCTTTGATGTCGCGCTCAAGTTTGAATTGTTCGGTTGGGAATAAAGGCGTGAGGTTTTCAAAGAGGATTTTGTGTTTGCAGACTTCAGGCTGATCGCCGTTGATGGTATCGAGGCGGACAAGTGCGAAATAGCGTTCGTTGTCTTTAGGTACGCGCACGCTGCCTTCGATGGTGTCACCGGTGTGCAGATTGAAGCGGCGGATTTGCGTGGGCGAAACATAAATATCGTCAGGACCGGCAAGGTAAGAAGTATCTGCGCTGCGCAGGAAACCGAAGCCGTCGGGCAGGATTTCGAGTGTGCCGGAACAGGTAAAGCTGACATTTTGCTTCATCATCTGGCGGACGATGGCAAAAACGAGGTCTTGTTTGCGGAAACGGTTGGCGTTTTCAATGCCATGTTCTTCTGCCATTTCCAAGAGTTTGGAAATGTGGAGGGTTTGGAGTTCTGAAACGTGCATAGTATTGATATATTTTGAATAGTATCAGAGAGATGGCACAAAGGCCGTCTGAAAGTATGAAATCGTGCCGCAGGATACGGTAGATTTTTGAGAAAGTTGAATTTTAGGCAGTTGGAGGCAGGGTGTCAAATTTTTAAATCGAACACTGAGCCGAGACTATAATCTTACCATGCAATAAGATTATGGCCGGCAACAGCTTGGCAATCGCAACCCTATCGACCAAAATCCGAGTATTTACCCAACTTCAGACGGCCTTTTGCCCGTACCGCATCAGCGTCATGCCGCCGACCGCTGCCGCACAGCCCGCAACCAGCGAAATATGCAGCGGTTCGCCCAAAAACCACGCCGAAGACAGCACACCGAAAATCGGCACGAGCGTAATATACGCCGCCGCGCTGCCTGCACCCAAAGTCTTCACGCCTTCGAAATACCACGCGTAGGCCAATACCGTCGCGCCGATGACCAGCCACGCCAAGGCTGTCCAGCCTCGCCCATCCATTGCCGCTATCGCCTCAAACGGCATTCCGTCCGTCCACAACGCCACCACCGACAACATCAACGCACCAATGAACGACGTTGCCGTCGTTACCGTCAGCACATCTATCCCACGCAAAACCGCGCGACCAATTAAAGTATAAGCCGCCCAACAAACCACGCAACCGAAAATCAGCCACTCTCCTGCCTTGATGCCGCCCGATAACACTGTCAACGGCTGCCCTTGCGTTACCACCATAATGGCACCGCCGACCGCCAGCAGCATACCCGCCAAAATCTTCACATTTAAACGCTCGCCGAAAAACCAAGTTGCCAACAGCAGTGTCAATACCGGATTCACCGCCACGACTACCGCCGCCTTGCCTGCCGGCATAGTCTGCAAACCCAGCATAAAAAACACCGCATAACCGCACACGCCAACAGAAGCGGCTGCCGTCAAACCCAGCCATTGCCGCGCCGACAAAGCCGCCAAAGTCGCGAACCTGCTGCGCGCAAACAACCAGCCCAACAACAAAACCGAAGCCAAGACAAACCGAACCGCCCCGCCCGTCAGCGGCGGCAGCGACTGCCCCAACATCCGCCCCATCGGCCAAGACGCACCCCACAACACCGCCATTCCCAGCAGTTTCAAATGTACAGAATAACGTTCCATCTTATCCCTTTATCGACAAAGGCCGTCTGAAAACCGGATTTCAAGTTTTCAGACGGCCTTCAATATAGCGACTGCAAACAGATTACTTAGGCTGCCAAGAATCTTTCAGCGTCACCGTGCGGTTAAACACCGGCATGTCTTTGCTGTGGTCTTTGCGGTCGGTTACGAAGTAGCCGATGCGTTCAAACTGCCAACGGCTTTCTGCCGGCAGATCTTTTGCGACAGGTTCGGCGTAGGCAGTGATTTCCTTGATGGATTCTGGATTGAGGAAATCGGTAAACGGCAGATAGTTGCCGTCTTCGCCGCGCACGGCATCAGGACGCTCGACGGTAAAGAGGCGGTCGTACAGGCGGACTTTAATTTCGACGGCGTGTTCGGCAGAAACCCAATGAATCACGCCTTTAACTTTGCGGCCTTCGGGATTTTTGCCCAAGGTATCGTGGTCGATGCTGCATTTGAGTTCAACCACATTGCCTGCCTCGTCTTTTACTACTTCATCACACTTAATCACATAGCCGTGGCGCAAACGCACTTCTCCGCCGGGAACCAGGCGTTTGAAGCCTTTGGGCGGATTTTCGGCAAAGTCGTCGGCTTCGATGTAGATGGTTTGTGAAATAGGTACTTCGCGATCGCCCATTTCTTCGTGGTTCGGATGGAACGCGGCACGGCGGCTTTGGGTTTTGCCGGCTTCAAAGTTGGTCAGGGTCACTTTGAGCGGATTCAAAACCGCCATCAGGCGTGGCGCAGAGTTCTCCAACTCTTCACGAATCGCGCCTTCCAACACGCTCATGTCGACGATGTTTTCAGATTTGGAAATACCGGCGCGTTTGGCAAACAGGCGCAGGCCTTCGGGCGTGTAACCGCGGCGGCGCATACCGGAAATGGTCGGCATACGTGGGTCGTCCCAGCCGGAAACGTGGCCGTCTGAAACCAGTTGGTTCAGCTTGCGTTTGGACGTGATGGAATACAGAAGCTCCAAACGGGAAAACTCGTATTGGCGCGGACGTGTGGCGTGCGGCGCAGGAATGTTGTCCAACACCCAGTCGTACAGCGGACGGTGTGCTTCAAATTCGAGTGTACACAAGGAATGCGTGATGCCTTCGATAGCATCGGAAATGCAGTGCGTGTAGTCGTACATCGGATAGATGCACCATTTGTCGCCGGTGTTGTGGTGATGGGCGCGGCGGATACGGTAGATGACGGGGTCGCGCATATTGATATTGCCTGCCGCCATATCGATTTTCAGGCGCAAGGTTTTGCTGCCGTCGGGGAACTCGCCGTTTTTCATGCGTGTGAACAGGTCGAGGTTTTCTTCAATACTGCGGTCGCGGTAAGGGCTGTTTTTGCCTGCTTCGGTCAGCGTACCGCGGTATTCGCGCATTTCTTCGGGCGTCAAATCATCGACATACGCTTTGCCGTCTTTGATTAAACCGACAGCGTAGTCGTAAAGCTGGTCGAAATAGTTGGAAGCGAAACGTGGCTCGCCCGCCCAATGGAAGCCCAACCATTCGACGTCTTCTTTGATGGCATTGACGTATTCGTCGTTTTCTTTTTCAGGGTTGGTGTCGTCGAAACGCAGGTTGCACAAGCCGTCGTAAATATAAGCCAAACCGAAGTTCAAGCAGATGGATTTGGCGTGGCCGATGTGCAAGTAACCGTTCGGCTCAGGCGGGAAGCGGGTTTGGATGGCTGTATGTTTCCCGCTTTTGAGGTCTTCATCGATGATGGTGCGGATAAAGTGGTTGTCCGCGAATTGGTCTTTATTCAACATAATATTTCTTTGATAGGAAAATGATTTTCTGTTTTCAGACGGCCTGAGCATTCAATCAGGCCGTCTGAAAGGAATGGAATGATGGCTCAATTGTACCCGACTTGGCTACTTTGATACAGGGTCGGCAACCTGCCACGCCACGCCGCGCTCGTTTAGGGTTTTCTGCATGGCGGCGGATGGTGTGCGGTCGGTAAACAGCTTATCGAATGCGCCGATATCGCCCAGTCTGACCAAGGCATTGCTGTTGAATTTGCTGTGATCGACACCAAGATAGCGCACGCGGGCATTGTTCACCATCGCCTGCATGACGCTGACTTCCTTGTAATCGTCATCCAAAAGCGAGCCGTCGTTTTCTATACCGTGGGTACTCATGATGGCATAGTCGACTTTGAATTGGTTGATGAAATCGACGGTCGCCACGCCGGTAATACCGCCATCCAAGGGGCGGACCACGCCGGAAGCGATGATAACCGTGTAGTCGGTACGCGCCGCAGTGATGGAGGCGGCGTAGATATTGTTGGTGATAATCCGCAGGTTTTTACGCTGTCTGACCAACTCGGCGGCGACGGCTTCCATGGTGGTACCGATGCTGATAAACAGCGAGGCATTGTCGGGAATGGTGGAAGCAATCAGACGGGCAATGGCGTTTTTTTCCTGCTGCTGATGGTTGCGCCGCTCCTGCCCTGCCGTTACGACTGAAACATCGCCCAAAGATGCGCCGCCGTGATAGCGTTTGAGCTGTCCGGTCTCACTTAACTCCTGCACATCGCGGCGTATGGTTTGCGGCGTAACATCCAAATTCGCCGCCAACTCTTCCACCGTCATGAAGTTATGTTCGCGGACAAGGGTGAGGATATGTTCGTGTCTTTGGATTTTGGGTTTCATGGCGTTTCGTTTTGTAGGGATAAACCAATGGCCGTCTGAATATTTCAGACGGCCTTTTTCATTGTCAAACCGATTACATCTCGAGTTTCTGTTCCAAGCGTTCCATACACGCGCCTAAGTGGCGGCGCATGACTTTGGTCACACGGTTGCGCTTGCCTGCCAGCAATAAATCGAGGATTTCTCGGTGTTCATGGTGCGAATTGGAATCGATGTTGCGCTTTTCTTTGCGAAGCGGATCGGAAACGGCCACAATCAATGAAGAGCGCGCGCACAAGGTATTCATGATTTCAAACAGGACATCGTTGTCCAGCAGCCGCGCCAATTCGACATGGAAGGCATTGGACAGGCGGTTCCAACCCACGCGGTCGCCGCTTTCGGAGGCTGCGCCCTCTTGCTCAATCATGGCATAAAGCGGTTGCAGACGCGTTTCCAAATCAGGCATATCGATAAGGACGCTCAAAATCATGCTTTCCATTTCGATACGCGTGTTGAACACGTCTTTCATTTCTTTCAAGTCCGGCACATGGACAAATGCGCCGCGGTTGGGCTGCAAATCGACGATTTTATCGTGCGCCAAAAGCGATAATGCGCCACGCACGGTATTGCGGGAGCAAACCATTTGTCGGCAAAGCTCGGACTCGGTCAGTTTTTTGCCCGGCAGCAGCAGATGGTCGGTAATACCGTCCAAAATCAATGCGTACACGCGGAAGAGTTCCGAATCGTGACGTTCTTCCAAAATAAGCGATGAAGTTGCAGGCGCAACGTTGGTATTATTTTCGTAATCCATAATGTTTCCCCAATATCCGTATTAAGGCGCAAGCGTTTACAAACCTGCAGCTTTCGGGGGTGTTTAAAATATAATTAAAAATTGTTGACAATGTTAAACGAAACTTGCACAATGAGATCAACAAGCCAAGTTATAAAGGCTGATAGAGAGAGAGAAAAAGGAATAAAAAGCAAGCAGATATATTCATGTTAATGCGTGAATATATCTGCTTTTTTTGTGCGTAGCCGGTTCACGCTCCGGCACTCCCATCCTGAAACCGCCCTATTCTGTTTCGACGATCTCGAAGCTGTGGCTCATTTTTGCCGCTTTACCCAGCATAATCGATGCGGAGCAATATTTTTCGGCAGACATCTGTACGGCGCGTTCAATCGCGCTTTCTTGCAAATCCCGACCATACACTTTGAAGTGGATATGGATTTCGGTAAACACGCGCGGCGCGGTGTCGGCGCGTTTGGCAGTCACTTCGGCACGGCAGTCGGTAATTTTTTGACGTTGTTTCTCGGCAATCATCACGACATCGATGCTGGAGCAGCCTGCTACACCCAACAACAGCATTTCCATCGGGCTGGGGCCGCGTTTGACTTCGCCTTCAGCCGCCGCGCCTTCCATCACAACGCTGTGTCCGTTTGCCGTTGTACCGACGAAACACATTCCGTCTATCCATTTTGAGGTAACTTGCATGGTGTCTTTTTTATCCGTAAAAGCATTAATCTGACATTGTAAACAATTTCAAGTGATAAACCTAGTCAGGCCGTCTGAAAAATACAATCAATTACAATTGGCCTAAACGCATTATTCGTCCCGATACGCCCAATGATTGACCGGCCCGTGCCCTGCCCCGATGCCCAAAGGATGGGAAATGGCGGCGGCAATATAGTTTTTTGCCGTTTGAACCGCCTCGGGCACGCTAAACCCTTTTGCCAACTCGGCAGTAATGCAGGCCGAAAACGTGCAGCCCGTGCCATGCGTATGCGGCGTTGGGAAACGTTTGCTGTTCAGCTCAATGGTTTCGTATGGCGTAAACAGCCAGTCGGTGCAATATTCGCTTTGGCTGTCGGCAAGATGGCCGCCTTTAATCACCACATTTTTCACACCCCAATCCTGAAGAATTTTGGCGGCGCGTTCCGCATCTTGACGGTTTTCAATATTAATACCCGTCAATGCCTGCGCTTCAGGCAGATTGGGGGTCAATACGTCCGTATGCGGCAGCAGCAGGCGTTTCATGGCTTCGACGGCTGAATTTTCCAACAACGGCGCACCGCCTTTGGCAATCATAACCGGATCCAACACGCGTTTGCCGAAATCGCATTCGGCAGTTTGTTCCGCCACGCATTCGATGATTTCCGCCGTACCCAGCATGCCGATTTTATAGGCGCGGATTTGGAAATCCTCCTGAATCGCAGCAATTTGCGCGGCAATCATGTCGGTCGGTATCGAATGCACTGCCGATACGCCCAAAGTATTTTGTGCGGTAACCGCGGTCAGTACACTGGTACCGAACACGCCGCGCATCTGAAATGTCTTCAAATCCGCCTGTATGCCCGCGCCGCCTCCGGAATCTGAGCCGGCAATCGTCAGCGTTTGAATAAAAAGTTCGTCCATCGTGTCCTCCTGTTTTTCAGACGGCCTTGTGTTTATCGTTGTTGAGAGCAGTTTGGTTTTATCCGCAAACAAAGGCATTCGCCGTCTATTTTTCCGAATGCCTTATCTGTTGTTTTACCAAAAACAAATGTATGTTCTCGGGCGAAATATCTTAACAAACAAAAGGCCATCTGAAAACTATTTTCATTTTCAGACGGCCTGTTCAATTTTAAACCTATTCAGGCTTAATCTTCGTATGCATCAATCGGCAAGCAGGAGCAAACCAGATTGCGGTCGCCATACACTTCATCTACCCGTTTGACGCTCGGCCAGAATTTGTTTTCGCGCACGAAAGGCAGCGGGAAGACGGCTTCTTCGCGGGAGTACGGATGCGCCCATTCGCCGGTTACATCTGCGGCGGTATGCGGAGCGTTGACCAGCGGGTTGTCCTCTTTCGGCCATTCGCCGCGCTCGACTTTCAGCACTTCCTGTTTGATTTGTTTCAGGGCGGCGATGAAGCGGTCGAGTTCGGCTTTGCTTTCGCTCTCGGTCGGCTCGATCATCAGCGTACCGGCAACAGGGAAGGAAACCGTCGGTGCGTGGAAGCCGTAGTCCATCAGGCGTTTGGCGATGTCGGTTTCGGTGATGCCGCTTTCGGCTTTGAGCGGACGCAAGTCGACGATACATTCGTGCGCGACGCGGCCATTTTTGCCTGTATACAGAATCGGATAGTCTTCGCTCAGACGTTTGGCAACGTAGTTGGCGTTGAGCAATGCCCAGCGTGTTGCCTGCTCCATGCCTTGTTTGCCCATCATGGTCAGGTACATCCAAGTAATCGGCAGGATGGACGCAGAACCGAAGGCCGCAGCAGCAACGGCGGTTTGGTCGGCACTGGCGCTGTGGATGTCGGTCAAAGCATGTCCCGGTGCAAACGGGGCAAGGTGGGCTTTCAAACCGATAGGGCCGACGCCCGGACCGCCGCCGCCGTGAGGGATACAGAAGGTTTTGTGCAGGTTCATGTGCAACACGTCCGCGCCGACTTCGGCAGGCTGCATGATGCCGATTTGGGCGTTGAGGTTGGCGCCGTCCATGTAAACCTGTCCGCCGTTTTCATGGATGATGCGGCAGATGTCGCGGATGCCTTCTTCATACACGCCGTGGGTGGACGGGTAAGTAATCATGATGGCGGACAAAGCGTCGCGGTATTGCTCGGCTTTGGCTTTCAAATCGTCGATGTTGACGTTTCCGTGTTCGTCGGTATCGACAACGACGACTTTCAAACCCAGCATAGCGGCAGTCGCAGGGTTGGTGCCGTGGGCGGATTTGGGAATCAGGCAGATGTTGCGGTGTCCCTCGCCGTTGGCTTCTTGATAGCGGCGGATGGAGAGCATGCCACTGTATTCGCCCTGCGCGCCGGAGTTGGGCTGGAAGGAAATCGCGTCAAAGCCGGTGATGGCTTTCAGGCTGTTTTCCATATCGGTCAAAAGCGCGTAGTAGCCTGTGGCTTGGTCTTTGGGGGCATAGGGGTGGATGTCGGTGAACTCTGCCCAAGTAATCGGCAACATTTCCGCAGTCGCATTGAGCTTCATGGTGCAGCTACCGAGCGAAATCATGCTGCGGTTCATCGCCAAGTCGCGGTCTTCGAGTTTCTTCAGATAGCGCAGCATTTCGTGTTCGGTGTGGTAACGGTTGAATACGGGATGTTGCAGAATGTCGTCTTGACGCAGCAATTCGGCATTCAGACGGCCTTTGACGTCATCGGCAAATGCGAACGTATCCTTGCCGGTAAACGCGCGGTACAAATCAACCAAATCTTCGTATGCCGATGTTTCATGGAATGCAGCCGCAACTTGAGTATCGTTGACGCGGCGCAGGTTGTAACCCGACTCCAAAGCAGCGGCAAACACTTGGTCTGCTTTCTCTTTGCTGCCGAAATCAACGGTAACGGTATCGAAGAAGACTTTGTGAACCACATTCAGGCCGTCTGAAACCAGCGCATCGGCAAAGGCAGAAGCCAGCGCATGAATGCGGTTGGCAATGCGTTTCACGCCTTCCGGGCCGTGGTAAACGGCATACATACCGGCCAAGTTCGCCAGCAATGCCTGTGCGGTACAAATATTGGATGTCGCTTTTTCGCGGCGGATATGTTGCTCGCGGGTGGACAACGCCATGCGCAGCGCGGGTTTGCCTGATGCGTCTTTGGATACGCCGATGATGCGGCCTGGGGCGGAACGTTTGAACTCGTCTTTAAACGCGAAATAAGCAGCGTGCGGACCACCGAAGCCCATTGGCACGCCGAAGCGTTGGGTGTTGCCCAAAGCAATATCTGCGCCCAGTTCAGCCGGAGACTTCAGCAAAACCAAGCTCATGATGTCGGCGGCAACGGCCACGATTGTGCCTTTTGCTTTCAGACGACCGATAACATCCTGCAAATCTTGTACGTCGCCGTCTTTACCGACGTATTGGAACAGCGCGCCGAAGTATTCGCCGTCATCAGCTTGGGCAAAATCTCCAACCACCAGTTCAAAACCGAAATATTTGGCGCGGGTTTTCATCACGTCCAAAGTTTGCGGATACACGCGCGCATCCACAAAGAAACGCTCGGATTTCACTTTGCCCACGCGGTGCGCCATCGCCATCGCTTCAGCAGCGGCAGTTGCCTCGTCCAGCAAAGACGCGCCTGCCACAGGGAAACCGGTCAAATCGATACACACTTGTTGGAAGTTCAACAAAGCTTCCAAACGACCTTGGGCAATTTCCGCTTGATACGGGGTGTAGGCAGTGTACCAACCCGGATTTTCCAATACGTTGCGCAAAATCACGTTCGGCACGCGGGTCGGGTAATAGCCCAAACCGATATAGGATTTGTTGATCACGTTTTTCGACGCGATGCCTTTCAATTTCGCCAACGCGTCCGCCTCGGTCAAAGCTTCGGGCAAATCGAGTTCGGACGGCATACGGATGCTTTGCGGCACGGTATTGCCGACAAAATCGTCCATGCTCTTCTCGCCGAGCGCTTCCAAAAGCGCAGCCTCGTCGCCAAAGCTCAAATGGCGCACGGCAAATTCGTTCGGGTTGAACAATTCAGATAGTTTCATTTCTACTCCTTCGGTGTTATCGATATCAACACTGTTTTTTCTTGCAGATGTTGTTTCAGACGGCCTCCGCCCACTTTGGACGACATGCCAATATTTCCCTATAAACCGGACAGGTTTCCACATGCGCGCCGGGCAGGTAGCCGGTACTCATCAGAAATTCGCCGACGATTTCGCCGCCGACAAATTTGAAATGTTTTTTAAACAGCTTCACCCATTCAGCCTTGTCGAGCGGATGGTGTGTATCCAACCAGTTTTTGAATGAGCCGTATTCTTGCCGTATTTGCTTGATTTGTCGCGCGTTATAAATGGCTGCGTTGATTTTCAGGCGGTTGCGGACGATGCCTGCATCGGCAAGCAGCCGCTCAATTTCGGCTTCGTCAAATGCGGCGACCGTATCGATGTCGAAACCTTTAAATGCCGTCTGAAATGCCCGTTGCTTCTTCAGCATCAGCGTCCAGCTCAATCCTGCCTGATTGATTTCCAACACCAGCCGCTCAAACAATTCATTGTCATCCTCAATCGGAAAACCGTATTGCGTGTCGTGATAATGTTGGTTGGGGTTGTCCGTATCGTCGGGAAGAGTGGCGACAAATTCGCAGTAATTCATGTTTGTTGAGGGAAAATTGAAACAAAGGCCGTCTGAAAGCATTTTTCAGACGACCTAAGACCTGCAATATCAAACAGGCACAAAACCTGTTTGGATGTTTGCAAAAATCAAGCTACTTCGCCTGCGTATTGTTCGGCAGTCAACAGACCGTCGTAATCGGCAGGGTTGGCAGGTTTGATTTTGAAGAACCAGCCTGCGCCGTAAGGATCGCTGTTGGCAGTTTCCGGAGCGCTTGGCAAATCTTCGTTGACGGCAACGACTTCGCCTGCAATCGGCGCGTACACGTCGGACGCGGCTTTTACAGACTCAACCACACCGGCTTGCTCTTCGGCAGCCAGGTTTGCGCCGACTTCAGGCAGCTCGACAAACACGATGTCGCCCAACAGCTCTTGCGCGTGATGGGTAATGCCGACAGTGATGGTACCGTCTTCTTCAAGGCGCAGCCATTCGTGGCTGGCAACGTATTTCAGTTCTGCTGGGATGTTGCTCATGGTTTGATACTCCATTGATAGGGGGTTATTTTCAGACGGCATCTTCATGAATCAATATCCACAGATGCCTTGTTCAATGCTTTCTACAAACGTCCGTATTAGACGACAATTAAAACCTGCTTTCAGACGGCCCTTAACAAATAAGGCCGTCTGAACCGATATTAATCAAACTGTTTTTGACCATTACGCACAAACGGCAGCTTCAATACGCGTACATCCACTTCTTTGCCGCGCATCAGTACTTTGGCAGTATCGCCGTCAAAGTCTTTCGGTACGCGCGCGATGGCGATGGATTGCTTCAGGCTTGGCGAGAATACGCCGCTGGTGGTTTCGCCTTTGCCTTTGTCGGTCAACACTTCCATATGCGCGCGCAGGATGCCGCCTTTTTCGAGCAACAGGCCGACCTGTTTCACGGTAACGCCTTTTTCTTTCAATGCCAGCAAGGCGGCTTTACCGACGAAGTCGCGGCTTTCGTCTTTTAAGTCAACGGTCCAACCCATGCCTGCTTCGAGCGGGCTGGTATTGTCGTCCATATCGTTGCCGTAGAGGTTCATACCGGCTTCCATGCGCAGGGTGTCGCGTGCGCCGAGGCCGCAAGGCTGTACGCCTGCTGCTTGCAGGGCTTTGAAGAATGCGACGGCTTCAGTGCCGGGCAGGATGACTTCGACGCCGTCTTCGCCGGTATAGCCGGTGCGGGCGACAAACCAGTCATTGCCCAAGTCTGCACCTTGGAACGGTTTGAGGCCGTGAATAACGTCTGCCCATTCAGGTTTGACGGTCAGGAGTTTTTCGATGGCTTTCGGGCCTTGTACGGCGAGCATGCCGAGGTCGTAGCGAGGATTGAAGGCAACGCCGAACTCTTGTCCGACTTTGTGGAATTGCGCCGTGTCTTTTTCACGGGTCGCGCCGTTGGACACGATGCGGTATTGTGTTTCGGCTTCGTTGGTGCGGTAAACGATCAAGTCGTCAATCACGCCGCCGTTGTCGTTGAGCAAAGCGGAATAAAGGGCTTTGCCGACAAAAGCGAGTTTGGCGACATCGTTGGCAATCAATTTGCGGAAAAAGGCTTTGGCATTTGCGCCTGCTACGTCGGTAACGAGCATATGGGATACGTCAAACATACCGGCGTCGGTGCGCACGGCTTCGTGTTCGGCGATTTGTGAACCATAATGGATGGGCAGCTCCCAGCCGGCAAAATCTACCAGCTTCGCGCCTGCATCTTGATGGGCTTGATGAAATGGGGTGGTTTTCAGAGCAGTCATTCTCAAGTTTCTCCGGATTTTTTGTTCAGATGCCGCCCGCGCACCTATGCGCGGATGACCCTATCTGTCCTTGAACCTGAGATTTTCGGCCGTATCCGCATGATGGCAAACCAGTCTGCTCACTGCTTTGCGCGGTTGTCTGAATGGTGGTTCAGACGGCCTTCTCCCCTTCGGTGGACGTTATTCAAACGCCGCTCTCCAGATTGTTTGTTTCAATGTGCAGTCCCTGATACCTGAGCGATTTAAGGGTGTCTGCGCCTTCGGTGGTTACATTGTAGTTGGGTGTAACACTCTCCTGCACATTTCCCGATTATGTCTTGAATCGGCAGTTTGGGCAAGTAGCCGACGAATATTTATGATGTGAATATCCGTCTTTTTATTGGGGAGGCAAAACTTGAGCCTTTATAAAATTGTTAGCTATGCGGCAAATGTTTTTGCAAAAGTCTCAGGCCGTCTGAAGCCCTTACCCGTTTTTCCTATATAATTCTGTTTTTTCGATTTATCTGCGTCCATCATGAACCGCCTCAAACGCATCAAAACCATCCTCTGCACGCTCTACCGCTACCGCCTTACCGAGCTGATTGCCTCGCTGGTCCGTCCGGGTTGGGCGCGGACTTTCCTCAATATGCTGCCGCAGTCGTCCAAGTTCAAACACGAAATGCCTGCCGTGCGCCTGCGTTTGGCGTTGGAAAGCCTGGGGCCGATTTTCATCAAATTCGGGCAGGTATTGTCCACGCGTCCCGATTTGATTCCGCACGATTACGCGGTCGAACTGGCAAGGCTGCAAGACAAAGTGCCGCCGTTTGACGCGCAACTTTCACGCTCGCAAATCGAAAAATCACTGGGACAATCCATCGACACTTTATACGCGGAATTTGAAACAGAGCCTGTCGCCAGCGCGTCCATCGCCCAAGTACACAAAGCCCACCTGCATTCGGGCGAACAGGTCGCCGTGAAAGTCTTGCGCCCCAACCTTTTGCCCGTTATCGAACAGGATTTGTCGCTGATGCGCTTTGGTGCAGGCTGGGTGGAGCGTTTGTTTTCAGACGGCAAGCGTTTGAAGCCGCGCGAAGTAGTGGCCGAATTTGACAAATACCTGCACGACGAATTGGACTTGATGCGCGAAGCCGCCAATGCCAGCCAGCTCGGTCGCAATTTCCAAAACAGCGATATGCTGATTGTGCCGAAGGTGTTTTACGACTACTGCACCAGCGACGTGCTGACCATCGAATGGATGGACGGCACTCCGGTATCCGATATTGCCAAACTCAAAGCCGACGGCATTGATTTGCACAAACTTGCCGATTACGGCGTGGAAATCTTCTTCACGCAAGTTTTCCGCGACGGCTTTTTCCATGCGGATATGCACCCCGGCAATATTTTGGTCGCCGCCGACAACCGCTACATTGCCCTCGATTTCGGCATCGTCGGCACGCTGACCGACTACGACAAACGCTATCTCGCCATCAACTTCCTCGCATTCTTCAACCGCGATTACCACCGCGTCGCTACCGCCCACATCGAATCGGGCTGGGTGCCTGCCGACACGCGCGCGGAAGAATTGGAAGCGGCTGTCCGCGCCGTGTGCGAACCGGTGTTCAACAAACCGATTTCGCAAATTTCCTTCGGCTTGGTACTGATGCGCCTGTTTGAAGTCAGCCGTCGCTTCAATGTCGAAATCCAACCGCAGCTGGTATTGCTGCAAAAAACGCTGCTCAACATCGAAGGCTTAGGCCGCCAACTCGATCCCGATTTGGACTTGTGGAAAACCGCCAAACCGTTTTTGGTGCGTTGGATGAACGAACAGGTCGGCCCCAAAGCCCTTTGGCGCAACCTCAAAAACGAAGCTCCCGACTGGGCGCAAATCATCCCTTCCCTGCCGCGCAAAATCAGTGCGTTGGTTGATGAAAACCGCCAACAGGAAATGCGCGATGCCTATGTGCATCTGGTCAAAGTACAGCAACGCCAAAGCCTGTGGTTGGCTGTGATTGCGGTTGTTTTGCTACTGATTTTGCTGTTTAAGTAAACCGTAATACAGCTTTAAACGGCATATAAAAGGCCGTCTGAAATTTAGTTTTCAGACGGCCTTTTATATGCCTATCTATTCTTTTTTCTCATGCGGAACATGTCCGCTTTCGGCTTCGATATGCCGTCTGAAGCGCAGACCTGCGGCGTGATAAAACGGATGCGGCGAGAATTGGCGCGAGACTTGCGAAGCGAAGATGCAAGTCAGCAACATCCAAAACAACAAATTCTGTCCGCCCGTCATTTCCATTACCACTACGGCAGCGGTCAACGGCGATTGGGTTGCGGCGGCAAGGAACGCGGCCATGCAGAGCAAAACCGCGACATTGGACGCGTCGCCCAGTTGCGCGAAAGAAGCCATGTGTTCGCCTATCATCGCACCAATGGTTAAAGACGGCGTGAAGATACCGCCGGGAATGCCTGCCCAGTAGCTGAACACGGTCGCCGCCCATTTTGCGGCAGCCAAGCCGAACGGCGCTTCATATGCGCCTTTAAGAGCGGCTGCGGCTTCGTGATAACCCGTACCATAGGTTTTACCTTGATAAAACGTACCGAGCAACGCCAACAAGATACCCATTACAAAAGCGACCACCAACAAATGACGGCGGATGAAACTGCGCCAGCGTACCGGTGCGAATGCCGCCGCGCCGCGATACAAAAAGCTGCCGAACAATCCGCCAGCCACGCCGCAGACGATGCCCGACACCGCGGCCCACATCAGCATGTTTGGCAGCTCATGCCCTTGAAACCCTGAAAAATACGGGTTGTTGCCCTGTATCGCCACTTGAATGAAACCGGCTGCCAACACGCCCATCAGGATTTGGCGTTCCCAACGCAAAATCACGCCGCGCCCCAATTCTTCGATGGCAAACACCACGCCGGCCAAAGGTGCGTTAAACGCCGCTGCCAAACCGCCGGCCGCACCTGCGGCAATCAAATCGTTTTCCTGCATGCCCCTAAACGCCAGCCCGTGCTTTTTACACCAGGCGCCCCAAGCGTTCATGACCGCCGCACCCACTTGTACAGACGGCCCTTCCCTGCCGATCGATGCCCCCAAAATCATGCCCAAAAACGTCAGCGGAATTTTAAAAAAGGTTTCGCCCAGACGAATCAGACGGGTTTTCTGCGCGCCATACGGCAAAGACAACGAAGCGATGACTTGCGGAATACCGCTGCCGGAAGTGTACGGCGCAAATTTGCGCGTAAACCACGCCAAAAGCGGCAAACCCAGCGGCAAGGCCACCCACGCAAACCATGGATATTTTCCCACCAACAAAGCGTTCCATTCCAAAGCCAAATCCGCCAAGTACGCAAACATCAAAGCCGTCAGGGCAACCAGTGCCGATCCTGCCAGCAAAAACAGAAAGGCAATGCTCTTTTTCGACAGGCGTTTGGTTTGGCGGATTTTGTGGGCGAGGCGCGCCGCCCAAGTCTGTGGAAATTTCATAATAGGCACGCAGTCAATGTGTTCAGACGGCCTTGATACTTTTCTCAAAGGCCGTCTGAAAACAAGGATAAAGGTTTTTAAGAACGGTAATCCGCGTTAATCGACACATACTCGTGCGACAAATCGCAGGTATAGACGGCCGCCGTCGTATCGCCGCGTTGCAAATCGATGCGGACGGTAATTTCCGGACGATTCATCACGGCTTGTCCTGCTTCTTCGGTATAGCTTTCCGCACGGCCGCCGTTTTCAGCCACCAACACGTCATCCAGCCACATTTTCAAAGCATCGACGTCCAAGTCTTCAATACCGGCATAGCCGACGGCTGCCAACAGACGGCCCAAATTCGGGTCGGAGGCAAAGAAAGCAGTTTTTACCAAAGGCGAATGGGCGACGGCATAAGCCACTTTGCGCGCCTCTTCGCGGGTTTTCGCGTTTTGTACTTCAACCGTGATGAACTTGGTCGCGCCCTCGCCATCACGGACAATCGCCTGCGCCAATTCCAAAGCCAGCGAACCGAGCAATGCTTTGAGCTGCGCATAGCGCGGATCGGCGGTATTGTCGATTTCGCTCTGACCGCAACGGCCTGTCGCCATAATCACGAAGCTGTCGTTGGTGCTGGTGTCGCCGTCCACGGTAATCGTATTGAAACTTTCGTCTGCGATTTCTTGGGTCATCAGCTGCAAAATCGGTTGGGACACTTTGGCATCAGTGGCGATAAACGACAACATGGTCGCCATATTCGGATGAATCATGCCCGAGCCTTTGGAGATGCCGGTGGCGCGGACTGTGTGTTTTTCGCCGACCAAGCCTGTGCGTGAAGCGGCTTTCGGCACAGTATCCGTCGTCATGATGGCACGCGCCGCGTCCGACCAGAATGCAGGGCGCACTTGCGGCAAAGCGGCCACGATTTTATCCACAGGCAGCGGCTCCAAAATCACGCCGGTCGAAAACGGCATAATCTGATTGGATTGGCAGCCGACCTGCTCTGCCACCGCCGCGCACACTTTAATCGCGTCCAGACGGCCTTGTGCGCCGGTACCCGCATTGGCATTGCCCGTATTGATGACTAAGGCACACACGCCGTCTTGGTCAAACAGATGCGACTTGGCGATATGCACCGGTGCGGCGCAGAACCGGTTTTGCGTAAACACCGCGCCCACCGTATGTCCGCCGCCCAACACCATCAGCGTCAAATCGTCGCGGTCTTGTTGCTTGATGCCGGCACGACCTGTAAACAGACGGATACCGTCGATTTCCAACAATTCGTCTGCACGTTTTTCAGTCAAATTTACAGCCATATCATTTTCTCCTGTTTACACTATTTTCAGACGGCCTAAACGCTATACGCCCAATAAGGGAATCAAGATAGGCACCAATACCGCCGTCAACACGCCGTTGAGCGTCAAGCCCAAGCCGGCATAGGCGGCCATACGGCGGCCGTATTCCAAAGACGCCGCAATACCCATCGCATGCGAGGCCGTACCCAAAGACATTCCCACTGAAGAAGGCATATACAACGCCCCTTTCAACACTTTATATCCGGCCATCTGGCCAAAAAGTCCGGCAATAATCACCGTTGCCGCCGTAATCGCCGGAATACCGCCGACCGATGCCGTGATTTCAATCGCAATCGGGTTGGTCACGGATTTGGAAGCCAGCGACAAAATCACTTCGCGCGAAGCGCCCAGCCATTTGGCAAAATACACGCCTGTAACAATGCCCGTCACGCTGCCCGCCAACTGCGACAACACCACCGGCAACCACTGGCTGCGGATACGGTCCCAATTTCGATAAAGCGGCACGGCCAGCAACACGACTGCCGGTTTCAACCAAAAATCGATAAACTGCGCCGCGTCGTGATACAGCTCGTAATCGATGGCAAATACCTTCAAATACCCCATCAACACCAGCGTACTGATCAATACCGGATTACACAGCACATTCCCCGTGCGCGCCCGAATCTGCACTGCCAAAGCATATACGGCCAAAGTCAGGAACAGCATGACCGAGGGCATGCGCAACAGCCCGTCTATGTTCATCACATCCACCTCCTGACCCACTCATGCACTTTGCCGGTCACCAACAATACGCAGATCGTACTGCCGATTGTGGCCGTCAGAATCGAAAACCAGTCGTTTGCAATCACATCCAAATAGCTGATGACGGCCACGCAAGGCGGCACCAAAAACAAAGTCAGGTTTGCCATCAAAATGTCCGCCAGTTCCCCCACCCAAGACAATTTGACCCAGCCTGCCTGAAGCGCGGCAAACAGCAAAGCCATGCCGACAATACTGCCCGGCAGCTTCAACCCCAAAATCCAAACGGTTGCCTCGCCCAAAGCCAAGCAACCCAATACCACCAATAAGGCACGAATAATATTCATTAAGCCGGTTTCTCCTTATCCTTTTTCAGACGGCCTCAAAAAATTTATTAATCATTGAATCATATCGTGCCACAGGCCGTCTGAAAAGGGAAGAAACGCCTTCCTTCAAGTTTAATGAAAGATAAGCATGATTACTCTAACGGATTGGCTTAGGCAATGTTGAAACCCCTACCCTGCTTTTTGTCTTTAACGGCCACTGCAAACCGGGCATTCGGGATTGTGTCTTACCCCGTATTGCTGCCACTTTCCGCTCAACGCGTTATAGGTAGAAAGTTTGCCGTGCGACGGCGTACCGATACCGGTCAGCACTTTGAGCGCTTCGGCGGCTTGGGTCGTTCCGATAATGCCGACCAATGGCGAAAAAACGCCAAACAATGCACAAGTGCCGTCGCTGGCTTGTTCTCCGTCAAACAGGCAGGCATAGCAGGGCGTATCGGGAAGATCGGGACGGTACACGGCAATTTGTCCATCAAAGCCGACGGCTGCAGCTGAAACCAAAGGCGTGCGCGTGGCAACGGCGGCGCGGTTGACCGCTTGGCGCGTGGGATAATTGTCGGAACAATCGAGGATGATGTCCGCGGCGTTTGCCAATTCGACAAGCCTGGCTTCATCGAGAAATTCGGCAATGGCTGTAATGTGTGTTTGGCTGTTGATCTGTTTCAGACGGCCTTGCATGACCAAAGCCTTGTTTTTGCCGATGTCGGCTTCGGTAAACGTGATTTGGCGTTGAAGGTTGGTCTCGTCGATGGTATCGGCATCGGCAATCGTCAGGCGGCCGATACCGGCGGCGGCAAGATACGGCAAGGCCGCCGCACCCAACCCGCCGCAACCGACAACGAGCACATGGGCGGCTAAAAGTTTTTCTTGGCCTTCGATACCGATTTCGTCAAGCAGGATATGGCGGCTGAACCGCAGGAGTTGTTGATCGTTCATCATAACAATAAGGCCGTCTGAAACCCAACGTTCAGACGGCCTGAGTGGTTTAGAAATTAATATTTTCGTAGGCGTTGTCAAACAGGAAAGGACGGCCTTCGCTGCTGGTTTCGGATTCAAGGCGGATGCCGCTGAGCATCATATTGCGGTCAACGTCTTTCATCATGTCGTAAACGCTCAAGAGCGCCAAATTGAGGCCGGTCAGGGCTTCGGTGGCAATGCTGCCGTTGCTGTGCGCTTGGACGGTCAATGTGGCTTTCAGGCAGGCCAGCTCGACGTTAATATCGAAATCAACCTGCACGCCGATGATGCGGCCGGGCAGGTGCAGCGGAATCAGGTTGCCGCTTTGTTTGATGTTTTGAATGGCGGCAACGCGGGCGATGGTCAGGATACTTGCCTTTTCGGTGGCATTCTCTATCAACACCCGTATCGCCTGCTGGCTCATGTTAACGGTGCCGACGGCGACGGCGGTGTGTTGTTCAGGAAAATCGGGCTGGTTGGGAAATTCAATCATGGTTTTCTCGCCTCTGTTTTGACAGCCAATATTTTACGGCATTTTACAGACACCGGCCACGCGGCGGATACGGACGGCTGTTTTCCGGTTTGAAATGTATCGGACGGCAGCATTGGCAGTTTACAAAAATTTGCTATACAATGGATTCGGGACAAACCCAAATTAACATTTAAATAAGAGAAAAATCATGCAACTGCATATCTTAAACAATCCAAAAGATGCCGCTCTGGCGGCGGATGCGGAATTTTTAAAACAGTCTCTTTTCAATCTGCTGCATGAGGAAGCGTCGCCTTTGGTGGTCGAAACCGTTAAATTATTATCGACTTCAGACGACAGCGCTGCCTTGATTGAAAAGGTGTTGCCGCAATTAGATGAACAACAAACCCACGATTTAACCTTGGCCTGCGGCCTGTTCGCACAGATTTTGAACATCGCCGAAGACGTGCACCACGAACGCCGCCGCCAAATCCACGAAGAGGCCGGACACAACAGTGCCGAAGGCAGCCTGACGGAAACCGTGCGTAAACTCAAGGCCGGAAAAGTCAACGGCAAAGCGTTGCAACAACAACTGGACAACACAGTCGTTACCGCCGTTTTGACCGCGCACCCGACCGAGGTGCAACGCCAAACCGTCTTGAGCTTCAACCGCCGTATCCGCGCGCTGCTGCCGCAACGCGAACGCTGCACTAATCCTGATGCGCTGGCTCAGTTGCGCCGCGAAATCGACACAGTCCTTTTGGGCTTGTGGCAGACCAGCGAAACGCGTCGCCACAAACTCAGCGTCAACGACGAAATCAACAACGGTGTATCCATCTTCCCAATGAGCTTCTTTGAAGCCCTGCCCAAACTCTACCGCACAATGGAACGCGATTTTCAGACGGCCTATCCCGGCGTCCGCGTTCCGAATATCCTTAAAATCGGCGGCTGGATCGGCGGCGACCGCGACGGCAACCCGTTCGTTTCTGCCGAAACCTTGCGTTTTGCGTTCAGACGGCATGCCGACGCAGTGTTCCGTTTCTATCGTGGCGAACTCGACAAACTTTACCGCGAATTGCCACTCTCCATCCGCCGCGTCAAAGTCAACGACGACGTAATGGCACTGGCCGCCCTCTCGCCTGACGAAGAAATCGCCCGCACCGAAGAACCCTACCGCCGCGCCATCGCCTACATCATGGCACGCGCCATGGGCAAAGCACGCTCACTAGGTTTGGGCATGGGCTGCAAATTCGGCTTCCTCGAGCCTTATGCCACGGTCGAAGAGTTCCTCAACGACCTGAAAAAACTGCAACGCTCGCTCCATGAAAACGGCAGCCAACTGCTGGCAGAAGGCCGTCTGGCCGACATTATCCGCAGCGTATCCGTGTTTGGCTTCCACATGATGCCGCTCGACCTGCGCCAACACGCAGGCAAACACGCCGATGTGGTTGCCGAGCTTTTCCAACACGCAAGCTTGGAAGACTACAACAGCCTGAACGAAGAGCAAAAACAAGCCGCCCTGTTGCGCGAATTGAGCCATCAACGTCCGCTGTACAGCCCGTTCATCACATACAGCGACCATACCCGCCACGAACTGGCAATTTTCAACGAAGCGCGCAAAATCAAAGACGAATTTGGCGAAGATGCCGTTACACAAAGCATTATTTCCAACTGCGAACAACCCAGCGACCTGCTCGCCTTGGCATTGCTGCTGAAAGAAAGCGGCCTGTTGGTGGTAGAAAACGGCAAACCGCACAGCCGCATCAATATCGTGCCTCTGTTTGAAACCATCGAAGCGCTCGAAAACGCCTGTCCTGTCATGGAAACCATGTTCCGCCTCGACTGGTATGATGCCCTGCTCGAAAGCCGCGGCAATATCCAAGAAATCATGCTGGGCTACTCCGACTCCAACAAAGACGGCGGCTACGTTACCAGCTCGTGGTGTCTGTATCAGGCAGAGTTGGGCTTGGTCGAACTCTTCAAAAAATACGATGTCCGCATGCGCCTGTTCCACGGCCGCGGCGGCAGTGTAGGTCGCGGCGGCGGCCCTTCTTACCAAGCCATCTTGGCGCAACCTGCGGGCAGCGTTGCCGGACAAATCCGTATTACCGAGCAAGGCGAAGTCATTACCGCAAAATACGCCGACCCGGGCAATGCCCAACGCAACTTGGAAACCTTGGTTGCCGCGACTTTGGAAGCCAGCATCCTGCCGGATAAAAAAGACCCTGATGCCAAACTGATGCAGGATTTGTCGGACGTATCGTTCAAATACTACCGCGAACTAATTACCCACCCCGACTTCATCGACTACTTCCTGCAAACCAGCCCGATTCAGGAAATCGCCACCCTCAACCTCGGCAGCCGTCCCGCCAGCCGCAAAACCTTGGCGCGGATTCAGGACTTGCGCGCGATTCCGTGGGTATTTTCATGGATGCAAAACCGCCTCATGTTGCCGGCTTGGTACGGTTTCGGCAGCGCAGTGGAAACCTTGTGCGAAGGCAATCCCGAAACCCTCGCCGCCCTGCGCGAACACGCCCAAAGCAACCCGTTCTTCCAAGCCATGCTCTCTAATATGGAGCAAGTGATGGCGAAAACCGACATCACTTTGGCGGAAAACTATGCCGGCTTGAGCGAATCGCCCGATAAAGCAAAGGTCATCTTCGGCATGATCAAGGAAGAATACCAACGCAGCCGCAAAGCACTGCTCGACTTGCTGCAAACCGAAGAGCTCCTGCGCGACAACCGCAGCCTCGCCCGTTCGCTTGCCTTGAGGATTCCATATTTGAACGCCCTCAACGGCCTGCAAGTCGCCATGCTCAAACGCCTGCGCAAAGAGCCCGATAATCCGCACGCCCTTCTGATGGTTCACTTGACCATCAACGGCGTAGCGCAAGGTTTGCGTAATACCGGTTAAGGCAGTACGGAAAAAAGGCCGTCTGAAACAATTTTCAGACGGCCTTTTTATGATGAATATACACCAGCATTGCGGCTGTTTTGAGTACCTCTACAATATGCTATAATCCGCCGTTAAACTTTTATCTTTTCAGGAAAAACCATGAGCTTGAAATGCGGTATCGTCGGTTTGCCCAACGTCGGCAAATCCACCCTCTTTAACGCGCTGACCCAATCGGGTATCGAAGCGGCAAACTATCCTTTCTGTACCATCGAACCCAACGTCGGCATCGTTGAAGTCCCTGATCCGCGTATGGCCGAATTGGCAAAAATCGTCAATCCGCAAAAAATGCAGCCCGCCATCGTCGAATTTGTCGACATCGCCGGTTTGGTTGCAGGTGCGAGCAAAGGCGAAGGCTTAGGCAACCAGTTCCTCGCCAACATCCGTGAAACTGACGCGATTGTTAACGTCGTGCGTTGCTTTGACGACGACAACATCGTCCATGTCGCAGGCAAAGTCGATCCGATTGCCGACATCGAAACCATCGGCACCGAGTTGGCACTGGCTGACTTAGCCAGCGTCGAAAAAACCATCGTCCGCGAAGAAAAACGTGCACGCTCAGGCGACAAAGACGCGCAAAAACTGGTCGATCTGTGCAAAAAACTGCTACCTCATCTGGACGAAGGCAAGCCTGTACGCTCCTTCGGCTTAGACGCAGAAGAACTCGCCATGCTCAAACCACTGTTCTTGCTGACTGCCAAACCTGCCATGTATGTCGGCAACGTTTCCGAAGACGGTTTTGAAAACAACCCGCACCTCGACCGCCTGAAAGAATTGGCTGCAAAAGAAAACGCGCCGGTTGTGGCCGTATGTGCCGCGATGGAAAGCGAAATCGCCGAATTGGAAGACGATGAAAAAGCCGAATTCCTCGCCGAAATGGGCTTGGAAGAACCGGGCCTGAACCGTCTGATTCGTGCCGGCTACGACCTCTTAGGCCTGCAAACCTACTTTACCGCCGGCGTAAAAGAAGTCCGCGCTTGGACCATCCACAAAGGCGACACTGCGCCACAAGCCGCCGGCGTAATTCACACCGACTTTGAACGCGGCTTCATCCGTGCCCAAGTTATCTCCTACGAAGACTTCATCGCTTTAGGCGGCGAAGCCAAAGCCAAAGAAGCAGGCAAAATGCGTGTGGAAGGCAAAGAATACGTCGTACAAGACGGCGATGTGATGCACTTCTTGTTTAACGTGTAAGTAAGGTCGTCTGAAAGCATAAAGAATGCAAATCAAATTTGGTAGGCTAAGCTTTTCTTAGCCTACCTTCCTTCAAAGTTTAGGGAAAATGTCTAATATCAATCTTATAGATATTGTAAAAAATATATTTTATTTTATTGGTTCGTCAGCAGGATTATTTGCGGTTCTTCGCCCAGTATTTGAAAGCAAACTTCAACAAGATATTCAAAATGCTAGGAAAATAATTGAACGAATTGGAGAAAATAGGATTTTATACTTAGATTCAAGTATTTATTCCCATCGTTGTGTTTCTAGTGAATTTTTTGTAGATATAGATATTTTAAGTAATGATATTAGCGAGAAAAAACAATGCACACGCTTTTCCAGTCATATTTCATGCTATTTCGATACCGAACTAAAAGAAATTATAAATGAATATATCAACCTAAGAAGCTACATACAAGTTCCGGAATGGGAGCCTAGATACAATGACGATAATGGAAAATCAGCGTGGTATTTCAATAAGAAAGCTGAAAGTTTTTATCCATCAGGAGAGCATTTTCCCGCTAACTATCCGAAACATTTAGAAGAAGCTGCTAAAATAGCTGACAAAATAAAAATAAGATTTTTAAGATTCCAAGCATTAACTGAGCTTCATTACATAGAAACAATTTTTCACAAATGGACCGTAGCTAAATTATATAAAAAACATAACTTGACCGTATAAATAATGTTCAAAAGATCAAAAATTTAGAAATAATTAAATTCATGAAATTGCTAAATCAATATCTAGCCTATTTTAATCAACGGAAGTTTCAATGAAATCAGTTATCCAAGACCTACAATCGCGTGGCTTAATCGCCCAAACTACCGACATCGAAGCCTTAGACGCTTTGTTGAACGAACAAAAAATTTCCCTCTATTGCGGTTTTGACCCGACAGCAGACAGCCTGCACATCGGCCACTTGCTGCCTGTATTGGCATTGCGCCGTTTCCAACAAGCCGGCCATACGCCGATTGCTTTGGTGGGCGGCGCGACCGGCATGATTGGCGACCCAAGCTTTAAAGCCGCCGAACGCAGCTTGAATTCTGCCGAAACCGTTGCCGGTTGGGTTGAAAGCATCCGCAACCAACTGACCCCTTTCTTAAGCTTTGATGGCGACAATGCGGCCATTATGGCCAATAATGCCGACTGGTTCGGCAGCATGAACTGCCTCGACTTCCTGCGCGACATCGGCAAGCATTTCTCCGTCAACGCCATGCTGAACAAGGAATCTGTCAAACAGCGTATCGAGCGCGACGATGTGGGTATTTCCTTCACCGAATTCGCCTATTCCCTGCTGCAAGGCTACGACTTTGCCGAATTGAACAAACGCCACGGCGCGGTTTTGGAAATCGGCGGTTCCGACCAATGGGGCAACATCACTGCCGGTATCGACTTGACCCGCCGTCTGCACCAAAAACAAGTATTCGGCCTGACCCTGCCTTTGGTAACCAAATCAGATGGCACCAAATTCGGCAAAACCGAAGGTGGCGCAGTATGGTTGAACGCGAAGAAAACTTCTCCGTATCAGTTCTACCAATTCTGGCTGAAAGTGGCCGATGCCGATGTGTATAAATTCCTGAAATACTTTACCTTCCTGTCTATCGAAGAAATCGACGCCATCGAAGCCAAAGACAAAGCCAGCGGCACCAAACCTGAAGCGCAACGCATTCTTGCAGAGGAAATGACCCGCTTGATTCACGGCGAAGAAGCCCTTGCCGCCGCCCAACGCATTTCTGAAAGCCTGTTTGCCGAAGACCAAAGCCATCTCACCGAAAGCGACTTCGAGCAGCTGGCACTCGACGGCCTGCCGACTTTTGAAGTTTCCGAGAGCCTCAACGTGGTGGAAACTTTGGTGAAAACCGGTTTGGCGTCTTCCAACAAAGAAGCGCGCGGCTTTGTCAACAGCAAAGCGGTTTTGCTCAACGGCAAACCTGCCGAAGCCAACAATCCGAACCATGCCGCTGAAAAACCTGACGATGCCTATATACTGACCGACGAACACAAACGTTTCGGCAAATACACCATCGTCCGCCGCGGCAAACGCAACCACGCTTTATTGGTTTGGAAATAATCTTTAAACATTAAACGCATCGTTTAAAACAATCATGCCGTCTGAAATCAGCCCTCGCTTTTTTTCAGACGGCATTTTATATTGATGATATTCAGTTTTCCCAAAAAGAAAGGGCAGGTTTTACACCTGCCCTCCTATTAAATAATCTAATTTTTTAAGCAACTTTTATCGCGCGATTACTGCAAACGCTCATTCTCTTGACGGACGGCATTCACCACGTCCGCACCAAACAAAGCGTTGACATCGGTTTCATCAAACACATATTTGCTATGGCAGAAATCGCAGTCAATTTGAATGCTGCCTTGCTCCGCCACCACGCCGCCGACTTCCTGACCGCCAAGCATCAACAGCATATCGCTGACTTTGCCGCGGGAACAGGTGCAGGCAAATTCAATGGCTTCCGGTTCAAAAACGCGGGGCGGGGTTTCATGGTAAAGGCGGTAAAGGGCGTGATGAGCGTCCAAACCGGTCAATTCTTGCGGAGTAAGCGTTTGCGCAAGCGTGGTCACATGTTCCCACGCGGCATCATCCAATTCTTCTTCCGGCAGACGTTGCAGCAATAATGCGCCTGCGGCGTGGTCATCGGCGGCAAGCGTAATATAAGTATCGAGCTGCTCGGAACGTTTCATATAGTTGACCAGCATTTGCGCAATGCTGTCGCCTTCCAGTGGGACAACACCTTGCCAAGGGTCGGCATCTTTAGGCTGATGGGTTAAAACGAACACGCTGTTTTCGCCCAACAGCGCAGTCAGGCTTTCGTCATCACGGATTTCAGCGGTTTCGTCCCAACGGGCAGTAGCGCGGACAGTATTTTCAGAAGTCGCTTCCACCACCAACATTTTCAGACGGCCCTGACCTTGAACCTGAACAATCAGCGTGCCTTCGTTTTTAAGGTTGGCAGACAATAAAGATCCGGCGGCCAGCAACTCGCCCAAAGCGCGGCGGATGGCGACAGGATAATGTTTTTGGTTGACGATGTGTTGCCAAACCTTTTCAAGGCGGATGTGCATACCGCGGATGGGCATATCGTCAAAGATAAAGCGTGTACGGATATCGCTGTGATTTTGTGTCATGTCAGTCTCTGAAAATAAATCAATGAATGCCGCTTATATGGTTGCAGCGGCGGATAAATCAAGCGAAACCGCGCCCGATGTTTTTCTAGTTCGTTTGGAAACAAGGGTTTAACGCAAAATAACAGCAGTTTTTTTGCCAAAAAGACAGTTTTTTAATACAATCAAGCAGATAACAAGAGAATGATACGGGATAACATCTCAGAAACCGGCAATGTGCCTGCAATCGGCAGGGAATGCCTTCTGAAACGGAAGTTTGTACAATGAATTTTTTACTCCGGCTCGCAGCAGTTTGGACTTCGGTCGCCATGCTCGCGAGCGTCAATTTTTCTTACGCTGATGATTTGGAAAACCTGATTACCACCCGTCAGCGTGTTTTAAACCAGTTCAACGACAATGCCAATGTTTACGGCAATACGCGTCAGGCAACACCTGTCCATCCCACCAATACCTATCCTGCTGCAAGCAACAATACGCGCGCACCTTCGGGCAATGCAGATGAGTTAATCGGCAGCGCCATGGGCTTGCTCGGCGTGGCCTACCGCTACGGCGGCACATCAGCCTCTACCGGCTTTGACTGCAGCGGCTTCATGCAACACATCTTTAAACGCGCCATGGGCGTAAACCTGCCGCGCACCTCTGCCGAACAGGCGCAAATGGGCGTTGCCGTGAACCGTTCCGAGTTGCAGCCGGGCGACATGGTCTTTTTCCGCACCATGGGTCGCGGCCGTATTTCCCACGTCGGCCTTTACATCGGCAACAACAATTTCATTCACGCGCCGAGAACGGGCAAACGTATCGAAATTACCAGCCTCGGCCACAAATATTGGAACGGAAAATACGCCTTTGCCCGCCGCGTGAAGAAAAACGACCCATCCCGTTTCTTGAATTGAGGTGCACGATGGCGATGCCGCAAATGCCCAAATGGTATGACGACGACGGTCAGATTGTTTCCTGCACCGAAAAAGTCAAAGTCATGACCGAAAACTTGAACGAACTGTACCAAATAGCGCAGGACGCCTTTGAAGACGCCCTGCTGATGGGTTGCTCCGAAAAACAGTTGCGCGAATACTTCCGCGACTTAATGGCCGGGCTGGAAAACCCTTATCAAAAAAACGGTTAGTTATTCAATCCATACAAAAAAAGGCCGTCTGAAAGTTTCTCAGACGGCCTTTTTTTATCGGGCATATCCCCTACCCTATTGCTAACATTCCACCACGCGCACGGATACAGGTATGGCTTTTTTCTGCAAGGTAATGGCCAAGCCTGCGAGCGAGGTTTCTTTATAGGTTGCCTTCATATCGCGGCCGGTTTGCAACATGGTTTGAATCACTTCATCAAGTGAGACTTTTTTGTCTATGCCATCTTCCAAAAGCGCGAGGGTGGCGAGCTTGAGGGCTTTTTCGGCGGCGATGCCGTTGCGCTCGATACAGGGGATTTGCACCAAGCCGCCGACAGGGTCGCAGGTCAAGCCCAAGTGGTGTTCCATCGCCATTTCGGCGGCGTTTTCCACTTGTTTCGGGGTACCGCCGATAACTTCGGCGTATGCACCTGCTGCCATAGAACATGCCACGCCGACTTCGCCTTGGCAACCAACGTCCGCACCGGAAATCGACGCATTGGTTTTGTACAAAATACCGATGGCGCCGGCAGTCAGCAGGAAGTCCTCTACACGCGATTGGTTGGCGTGCGGATTAAATTTGCGGAAATAGTGTAAGACGGCAGGAATAATGCCTGCCGCGCCGTTGGTCGGTGCGGTTACGACGCGGCCGCCAGCGGCGTTTTCTTCATTGACCGCCATGGCGTACACCATCGGCCAAAGTTGGGTATTGACGATTTCGCTCTCGCGTAGGACTTTGAGTTTAGCTGCCAACTGCGGCGCGCGGCGGCGCACATTCAAGCCGCCCGGCAATTGCCCTTCCGCACCCAAGCCGCGCTTGATGCAGTTTTCCATCACATCGGCCACGGCAGCCACACGGCGGCGCACTTCCACTTCATCGCAACCTGCCAACGCTGCTTCATTGGCCAACACGACTTCGGAAATATTCAACTGGTTCAGACGGCATTGTGCCAGCAACTCATCACAGTTTTTGTATGGATACGGCACATCGGCATTTTCCTGCGCCTCTTGTGCAAACCCTTCGTCTGTAACGACAAAACCGCCGCCGACCGAATAATAGATCTGCTCTTTCAGCTTCAGGCCGTCTGAATGGTAGGCGATAAAGTTCAAACCGTTCGGATGTTTGGGCAACACTTTGTCGCCGCGGATATCCAAATCTTTTTCAGGATTGAAGGCCATTTCACGGCCGTTGAGTTTTAAAACGTGCTGCGTGCGGATACGTTCCAAGCGTTGAGGGATGTCCGCAAGCGGGATATCGTGCGGCAGGCTGCCTTCCAAACCGAGCAATAATGCGTCGAATGTGCCGTGTCCGATACCGGTCAAAGCAAGTGAACCGTACACTTCAATGACAATGCGCGCCACTTGTGTATCCAAGTTTTCGGCATTCAGCAAATCAGCAAAAGCGGCCGCGGCCTTCATCGGGCCGACGGTGTGCGAGCTGGACGGGCCGATGCCGATTTTGAAAATATCAAAGATGCTGATCATAATTTTCCTATTATTGTGTGTGCGGGCTGTGTTTTTCAGACGGCCTTAAGGCCTAAAGAGGAATCTTGTGCGCCGCTTGCCAATGCAAGTACCAAATGTCCGACAGTCATCAAAGGATCACCTGCTTCCGGCGAGGTGTATTTCAGCATCAGCGGTTTTTTACGCAAGGGTTCGTAATGGCTGACTTTACAATGCGGGTCTTCCAAACTTGTAGAACCGGCGCGGTATCTGTATGCCAACAGCCGTAAATCGTTCAAGTCCATCTTCATGCCGTTGTCCAGCAATTCGCGCAACTGGTTTTCCCAGGCAATATCGTTGCTTCCGTCTTTAATGGCAATCAAGATGGACTTTTCGAGGATTTTTTTGATGTGCTGGTTCAAGGAGCGGATTGGGAAATGCCCCAGCCACAACAAATCGGTCTCCGCAAATTGGGCGGAAAACTGCTCGATAAACCAGGAATGTAAACCTCGATAATCCGGCGAATGAAACAGGGTTGATTTAACCTTGTTGCCATCTTTATCCAACATGTAATGGCAGCCGATAATCACGCTGCAAGATTCGGCAGCCCATCTAGGAATAATGACTTTGGGGGTAAAGAGCGTTTCGAGGCGTTGCTCGGTAAATTGAGTGGTGAAATCGGGATTGTATTGCAACGATGTCGGCAAATAGCCGCGCCAAAGGTACATGCCGATCCTGTTTTCGCCGATGACATCCAAAAGTTGTTCCAGCATGATACGGCTAGGACATGAAATAAATTCGTCCGCATCCAGCGGAAAAACGAAATCTATCGCTTCATCTTTTGCTACAAGCTGCTTCATAAGCAGGTTTACCAATTGCTCTTGATTGTACTTGAGCGCTTGATATTGATAGATAAATATCGGCAAACCTTCTTCTTTCAATTGAATCAGGATTTCCCTTGTTCCATCGCTGCTGCCGTGATCGATGATGTGCATTTCATCCATCAGCTCGAGATTATGACGGACAAACGATTCGATAACGTCGTTTTCGTTGCGCACCATGCTGATGCTGATTAGTTTTTTTCCCATAAATTATGCAATGTATTGATAGGTTTTAATCATTTTTCAGACGGCCTTAATCCAGCCGGCAATGCGTTTTTCAATCGCTTCGGCACTCAAACCCAAGTCGTCCAGCAGTTTTTTCGGGTCGCCGTGTTCGGTAACTTTGTCTTCTACACCCAACAGCAACACCGGTTTGCAGATGCCGTGTTTCGCCAACACTTCCAACACCGCGCTGCCTGCGCCGCCTTGTTCGGCATTCTCTTCAGCGGTAACGATGTAGTCATGGCTTCGGGCAAGACGGACGATCAGTTCTTCATCTATCGGTTTGACAAAGCGCATGTCGGCAACGGTCGCGTTCAGCTTGTCGGCGGCGGTCAATGATGGGGCAACCATGCTGCCAAAGGCGATAATGGCAATTTTCTCGCCTTCGCGACGGATGATGCCTTTACCGATTTCAACGGTTTCCAGGCCGTCTGAAACGGTTGCGCCCGTGCCTGTACCGCGCGGATAACGGACGGCAGACGGCGAATTTGCCTGATAGCAGGTTGAGAGCAGCAGGCGGCATTCGTTTTCGTCGCTTGGTGCGGCAATAATCATATTCGGCACGCAACGCAAAAAGCTCAAGTCGTACAAACCGGCATGGGTCGGGCCGTCTGCACCGACAATACCTGCACGGTCGATGGCGAACAAAACAGGTAGGTTTTGCAAAGCAACGTCATGTACCAACTGGTCGTAAGCGCGTTGCAGGAAAGTGGAGTAAATCGCCACGACGGGCTTGATGCCTTCGCATGCCAAACCGCCGGCAAAGGTAACGGCGTGTTGCTCGGCGATGCCGACGTCGAAATAGCGGTCGGGGAATTGCTGTTCAAACTCAACCAAGCCACTGCCCTCGCGCATGGCAGGCGTGATGGCAACCAAACGCTCGTCAGCCGCTGCTTGGTCGCACAGCCATTGGCCGAACACTTGCGTATAAGTCGGTTTAGCCGCTGCAGGTTTCACTTCCGGGGCAGGCACTTCGCTCGGCAGCTTGGCGACAGCGTGGTATTTGACAGGGTCGTTTTCGGCGAATTTGTAGCCATTGCCTTTTTTGGTGATGACGTGCAGCAACTGAGGGCCTTTGCGGCCGCGCAAGTCTTTCAATACATCCACCAAATTTTCAACATTGTGGCCGTCCACCGGGCCGGTATAACGGAAACCGAAGTTTTCAAACAAAGACAGCGACTGTTTGGCGTGTTCCGCTTCGCCTGCCAAGGTTTTGATTTTATTTTCGACTTTTTGGGCAAGCTCCATCGCGCCGGGCAATTTGTCCAACACTTTGCTCGATTGGGCTTTGATGGTACTTAACAGTCCATGCATATCGCGCACGACGTTGCTGGCGAGGTATTTCGGCAACGCGCCGACATTGGGGGAAATCGACATTTCGTTGTCGTTGAGGATGACCAGCAAATCGACATCCATATCGCCTGCGCAGTTCAAGGCTTCAAACGCCTGACCCGCCGTCATGGCTCCGTCGCCGATGATGGCAACGCTGCGGCGGTTGTTGCCCAACTGTTTGTCCGCAACGGCCATACCCAATGCCGCGCCGATGGATGTGGAAGAATGCCCCACGCCGAAGGCGTCGTATTCAGACTCGCTGCGTTTCGGAAAACCGGCCAAACCGCCGTATTGGCGCATGGTGTGCATTTGATTTTTGCGGCCGGTGAGGATTTTGTGCGGATAGCTTTGATGACCGACATCCCAAACCAAATGGTCTTCGGGCGTGTCGTACACATAATGCAGGGCCACCGTCAGCTCGACCGCGCCCAAGTTACTGGCGAAATGGCCGCCCGTCTTACCGACGGAATCCAACAGAAATTCGCGCAATTCGGCGGCGACTTGCGGCAGCTGTTTTTTCTCCAGACGGCGCAAATCCTGAGGCGTATCGATAATGTCGAGCAAAGGGCTTGGGTTCATGATTTTTGGCGGTGATTTTTTGTGTAACGGACGATTATATCAAGAGATTGCACAACTTGTTACAAATGCTTTCAGACGGCCCGAACCTTTATCCTTTATAATACTGCCAACTGAAAACACAAGGCCGTCTGAAATGACCCAAAACGCAAACAATCTCTGCTGGCTCGATATGGAAATGACCGGCCTCAACCCGGAACACGACCGCATTATCGAAGTCGCCATGATCATTACCGATTCCGATTTGAACGTACTGGCGCAATCGGACGTTTACGTTATCCATCAAAGCGACGAGTTGCTCGACGGCATGGATGAGTGGAACACCGCCACCCACGGCCGTACCGGCCTGACCCAACGCGTGCGCGAATCCAGTCTAACCGAAGCCGAAGTCGAGCAAAACCTGTTGGACTTCATGTCCGCATGGATACCCGAAAAATCCACGCCCATGTGTGGCAACTCCATCCATCAAGACCGCCGCTTCATGGTTAAATACATGCCGCGCTTAGAAGCCTATTTCCACTACCGCAACTTGGACGTATCCACGCTGAAAGAATTGGCCAAACGCTGGAATCCGGCCGTCGCCAAAAGCGTGGTCAAACGCGGTTCGCACAAGGCATTGGACGACATCCTCGAAAGCATCGAAGAAATGCGCCATTATCGCGAGCATTTCCTCAAACTCCCTTCCGAACAATAATCCCAAGGTCGTCTGAAACAGGTTTTACACCGTTCAGACGGCCTCATCAGCTTCCCTCATCTCATGAAAATCACCAAAATTTTTACCTTCGATTCCTCGCACATGCTCGACGGGCATGACGGCAAATGCCAAAACCTGCACGGCCACACCTACAAACTCGAAATCACTGTCTCCGCGCCCGTTATCCAAGGCGGCGCAAAAGACGGCATGGTGATGGACTTTACCGACCTGAAATCCATCGTCAAACAACACATCAACGACCCGTTCGACCATGCCTTCATCTATCACGGCAACAACGAACGCGAAAGCCAAATCGCCGCGCTTTTGGAAGGCTGGAACATGAAAACCCTGCGCCTGCCCTGCCGCACCACCGCCGAAAACATGAGCGTAGAAATGTATGGCCGTCTGAAAAACGCCGGTGTCAAAGTGTGCAGCGTGAAACTATGGGAAACGCCGACCTCGTATGCGGAATATGAAGGGGAATAAACCGGCATTTTGTATTTTTTCAGACGGCCTGTTCCCCCAACATATCCATACGCTAAACATCAAAAGGAATCTTCATGAAAATCATCTCCACCCTCCTCGTCCTTTTCGTCGCTGTCGAACACTTCTACATCGCCTGGCTCGAAATGACGCAAATCCCAAGCGAAAAAGCGTCAGAGCTGTTCAACATGCCTTACGAATTTATGGAACAAAAACGCGTACAAACCCTGTTTTCCAACCAAGGCCTGTACAACGGCTTCCTCGCCATCGGCTTGGTATGGGCGCGCTTTGCCGCACCCGACAACGCGGTTTACGGCGCGACCATCCTGTTCCTCGGCTTCGTCCTCATCGCCGCCGCATGGGGCGCGTTTTCATCCGGCAACAAAAGCATTTTGCTCAAACAAGGCTTGCCGGCATTTTTGGCCGCAGCAGCCGTCATTGCCGCTTAAGCACACCCAGCCATTCTTTCCTATTGAACTGACAGAAAGAATGGCTGCCTCAACCGATTTCTCAAAACGCTTCACCACAACGATTCAATCCCACACACCCGACATTCATGACCATTCACATCACGCCGAACAATCCCCAATACCGCATTGTCGAAATCTTTGAAAGCCTGCAAGGCGAAGGCTGGAATACAGGCATGCCCGCCGTTTTCATCCGTTTGGGCAAATGCAATCTCGCGTGCAGCTGGTGCGATACCGACTACCTTAAATTCGGCATGATGAGCCTGTCCGATATTTTAGGCCGTCTGAAAACCTACACGGCGCGCAACATCATCATTACCGGCGGCGAACCTACCATCCAACCGCATTTGGATACCCTGCTCAATGCACTCAAAGCCGAAGGCTATTTTCTGTGTATCGAAACCAACGGCCTCAACCCCGCGCCGCCGCAAATCGACTACGTTGCCACCAGTCCCAAAGCCTGTTACGCCGCTAAATACGAAAAAAGTTGCATCGAGAAAGCAGACGAAGTGCGCATTGTCGCCGACGGTGATGTCATTTCGTTTTGCCAAGAGATGGAACGCAAAATCCGCGCCCGACATTACTATCTTTCCCCCTGCGAACAAGACGGCGCAATGAATATCTACGACACCATCCGCCAAATCGGCGTGTTAAACAGCCGAGCCGACGCCCCCGTCCATTGGCAACTGAGCGTACAAACGCATAAATGGGCAGGAATAGAATAATTCGTTTGAAATCAATTAAAAACAAAACCTTTACAAAATATTTAATGTAAATACCATTCCATATTCAACCAAATGCACTACTGGCAATGCTCTCAGGCTGTCTGAAAACCCTATTTCAGACGGCCTTTTTTATTACAAACCCCTTGACCGATTACATAAGATTACGTAAAGTGTGCAACAGTTTTCATAAATTGGTAAAACCAATTTACCTGATAACTGATTGCATCTAAAAAGGTGGCAATCCTTATTCGAAAAACATCTATTACTCAACACATCGCATCAAACCGCCATTGATTGACGGTTATGATGCCCGTTGCCCCGAGGATAATCCCATGGCTCTCTTTCTCAGTATTTTTCCCATCGTGCTGCTGATCTGGCTGATGGTTAAGAAAAACAGTATGCCGTCCTACGTCGCGCTGCCGATTACCGCCGCGCTGATTTATGCCATCAAACTGTTTTATTTCGGCGACAACGCCATGTTGCTCAACGCAACAGCCGCGTCCGGCCTCGTCTCTACCCTGACCCCGATTACCGTGATTTTCGGTGCCATTATGTTCAACCGCATGATGGAAACCACCGGCTGTATCGACGTCATCCGCAAATGGCTGGCCACCATCAGCCCGAACCCGATTGCCCAATTGATGATCATCGGCTGGTCTTTCGCCTTTATGATTGAAGGCGCGTCCGGTTTCGGTACGCCTGCCGCCATTGCCGCGCCAATCCTGATGAGCTTGGGCTTCAACCCGTTAAAAGTAGCCATCTTCGCTTTGGTGATGAACTCCGTACCTGTTTCCTTCGGTGCAGTAGGTACTCCGACTTGGTTCGGCTTTGCGCCTTTGGGCTTGGATCAAAAGAGCATTATGGAAATCGGTATGCAAACCGGCGTCATGCACTTCTTTGCTGGTTTCATCATCCCCGTCATCGGCTTGAGCTTCATCGTACCTTGGGCTGAAATCCGTAAAAACCTGGGCTTTATCGGTATCGCCGTATTCTCCTGTACCCTTCCTTACGTTGCATTGGCGATGGTCAATGAAGAATTCCCATCTCTGGTTGCCGGCGCAATCGGCCTGATGGTGTCCGTATTCGCAGCAAACCGCGGCTGGGGCTTGAGCAAAGATTACGCCAAAGACCCGAATGCAGAAAAAGTACCTTTCGCACAAGTTGCCAAAGCACTGGCTCCTTTGGGTATGCTGATCGGCATGCTGGTGGTAACCCGTATCAAACAGTTGGGCATCAAAGGCCTGCTGACCAGTAAAGAAGAATGGTTCAGCTTCCAACTGCCGTTTGACTTATCCAAAATTACCGTCAGCGACTCCCTGACCATTACCTTCGGCAACATCTTCGGCCAAGGCGTGAACGCTTCCTACCAAACCCTCTACGTTCCGGCTTGGATTCCGTTTGTCTTCACCGTTTGGATCTGCATCCTGCTGTACCAAACCAAATTCAAAGATGCATGGTCTTTCTACGCGGCAACCTTCAACCAAACCAAAAAACCTCTGCTTGCCCTGATGGGTGCGCTGATTATGGTTCAGCTGATGATGGTTGGCGGCGATGACTCCATGGTGAAAATCATCGGTAAAGAGTTTGCCGCGATGGCAGGCGAACACTGGGTGTACTTCTCCCCTTACCTTGGCGCAATCGGTGCATTCTTCTCCGGTTCCAACACTGTATCCAACCTGACTTTTGGTCCGATTCAACAACAAATCGCGCTTGATACCGGCCTGTCCGTTACCCTCATCCTCGCCCTGCAATCCGTCGGCGGCGCAATGGGTAACATGGTCTGCATCAACAACATCATCGCCGTATGCAGCGTGTTGAACGTGAACAACGCCGAAGGTGCGATCATCAAGAAAACTGTCATCCCAATGACCATCTACGGCATCATCGCCGTGACTGTGGCTGCAATTTTCTTCTTGTAAACCGCTTCATATCAAAGGCCGTCTGAACATTCAGACGGCCTTTTTTTGTATTCTTTCGCTATATTTCTTAAAGAATCATTAATGTATATATTCCGCAACAACCCACATAACTACTTTGCAACACCAAATCACAAACAACTTTCTATTAATAAACAATCGGGTAATCATAAGTAAACACTGTTTTGCAATTTACCTAATTGCCACTACCGACAAAACGCCTAAAATACGCTTCATCTGCAAACGGAAACCCTTTCTCACTTTGCAAGATAACACACAACCCTCATATGGAGCTTAGATCATGAAATTACTTTCTGTTATCACTGCAGCCGCATTGGCTACTGTTTCCTTCTCTGCTGCCGCTGCACCTGCCGGCTTCGTTTCTTACCGTTGTGACGGTGGCAAATCACTGAACGTGATGTACGGCTTTGACCGTAGCGGCCGTGCAGTTACTGCCGACGTAAACGCCGGTGGCAAAAAAGCCTCTTTGGTTGTCGACAAAAAACGTTCTGACAGCACTGGCACTACTTTCACCAACCGTAAAGGCTATGTAATGTCTGCCGGTTTCATCGACAAAAACACCCACACTACTTCTGAAGTAGTTGGCGTAAACGCCCCTAACGGCTCATTCCTGGTGAAAAACTGCGAACCACGTCCACGTTAATCCCAGTTTTCCTATTTAACCGAATCATTCCGGTTTGATAGAAAGGCCGTCTGAAAAACAATTTTCAGACGGCCTTTTGATTCGAGCCTATAAAAAAGAGCGTGTACCCTACACGCTCTTTTTGTTTGTTTTCCAAATCAAATACGCATCGGCATTACGATGTATTTGAAGTTCGGATTGTTCGGCACGGTAAACAGCGTTGAACGGTTGGCATCGCCAAAAGCAAGCTGCATATCGTCGGAGTGGATGTTACGCAACACATCCATCAGGTAGCCGATGTTGAAACCGACTTCGAGTTCTCCGCCTTGATAAGCGATTTCCAGCTCTTCGCGCGCCTCTTCCTGCTCATTGTTGCTACATACGACACTCAGCAAACCAGGCTGCAGGAACAGTCGCGCGCCACGGAATTTTTCATTGGCAAGAATGGCGGCACGCTCGAGCGCACCCAAAAGCTGGGTACGGGATACGAGGAAAATCTTGTCGTTATCCAAAGGAATCACGCGGTTAAAGTCAGGGAACTTGCCGTCGATGACTTTGCTGACGATGGTTGTACCATTGCATTGGAAGCGTACTTGATTGTCCAAAAGCTCAACGGTGATGGACTCGGACGGATTGTTCAGCAGCTTAAAGAGTTCCAATACCGTTTTGCGCGGCAGGATTACTTCCGTTTTCGGCAGTTCTGCTTCAATTTGGCTGGCCGCATAAGCAAGGCGGTGGCCGTCGGTTGCAACAAGGCGCAGTTGATTACCCTCAACCTGCATCAGTAAGCCGTTGAGGTAATAGCGGATATCTTGAACCGCCATGCTGTATTGCACTTGCGAAAGCATGGTTTTGAAGGTTTCTTGAGTCAGCGAGAAAGTCGCGCTGACGTCGCTGCCGACGTTCATCAACGGAAAGTCTTCAGCAGGCAGGGTTTGCAGGGCAAAACGGGATTTGCCCGCGCGCAGAGTTAGACGGTTGTCCGCCCAATCTAAGGACACCAACGCACTGTCTGGCAGGGCGCGCAGGATGTCTTGGAATTTTTTAGCATTGGTCGTAATGCGGAAATCGCCTGCCTGACTCTCAGGGCCGGCGGTATTGATTTGGATTTCCAAGTCGGTTGCCAAAAGTTTGGTTTGCCCGTCTTTGCTTTCCAGCAACACATTGGACAAAATCGGCAGAGTATGGCGACGTTCGACAATACCGGTAACGGCTTGCAACGGCTTGAGCAGACTGTCGCGATCGGCTTGTAAAATCAGCATGTTCCATTCCTTTGAATTTGAAATCGGTTGATTTGGGTATTTTAAAATATTTTTTTGTTTTCAGACGGCCTCATATTGACATCAGGCCGTCTGAAATTGCATTGAGTCAGTTCTGAATCAAAATCAGCAGTTTTTCGTAGTCTTGCGCCAATTCGGGATCTTCTTCGCGCAGTTTCGCCACCGCTTTGACGCCGTGCATCACAGTCGTGTGGTCGCGGCCGCCAAAGGCATCGCCGATAGAAGGCAGGCTGAGCGTGGTCAACTCTTTGGTCAGGCTCATGGCAACTTGGCGCGGACGGGCAATGTTGCGCGTGCGTTTTTTGCCTAATATATCGCTGATTTTAATACGATAGTATTTGGCTGTCGCATCGATGATGATGTCAGCGGTAATGACTTTGTGTTTCTCGGCAATAATATCCTGCAAAGCCGTACGCGCCAAATCCATGTCGATGACAGGACGGTTCATAAAACGGCTGCTGGCGCTGACACGGTTGAACGCGCCTTCCAGCTCACGCACATTGGAGCGGATCAGATTGGCGATAAACAGAGCGGCTTCGTCTTCGATACTGATGCCGGCTGCTTCTGCCTTTTTCTGCAAAATCGCCACGCGCATTTCCAATTCGGGCGGTTCGAGTTCCAAAGTCAAGCCCCATGAGAAACGGGACTTGAGACGGTCGTCCATACCCTCGATTTTGGCAGGCAATACGTCGCACGTCAGGATCAGTTGTTTTTTCTCGTTGTGGAAATGGTTGTACAGATAGAAGAACTCTTCCATCGTACGGTCTTTGCCTTTGATGAACTGAATATCGTCGATAATCAGCAGGTCATATTGTTTGTATTGTTGCTTGAACACATCATAAGTGTTGTTGCGCACAGCCTTCATAAAGCTGCGGATATAGTCGTCCGAGTGCATATAGCGCACTTTGGCATCAGGACGGTTTTTCAGCAATTCGTTACCAATGGCTTGCACCAAGTGGGTTTTACCCAAACCGGTACTGCCGTATAAGAAAAACGGGTTGTAGCCCTGCCCCGGATTTTCAGCAATAGCCTGGGCGGCTGCGGCGGCAAGGCGGTTGCCCTTACCTTCCACCAAGGTTTCAAATGTATAGTCGCGCGACAGATTGGTCTGTTCGTAGCGCGCTTCTTCCGCATCGTGTTGCGCGTCGGCTTTAGCTTTGGCAACTGCTTTAGACTCAGCCGGAGCGGCAGTTTGCACTTGAGGCTCATGCGGCAGGTTTTTCATGCGTTGCGCCAAAATCTCGGCAGCCGTCATGGCAGCTGCAGGCTTGGAAACCGTTTCAGACGGCCTGTCTTCTTCCACTACCGCAACAGTTTGCAAAGGCATTTGAACAGGCTCTACAAATTCTTCAACTTCAATGATTTCTTGCACTTGCACCGGCGCAACAGTCTGAGCCGCCATTTCATAATGCGTACCTACGCCCGGCTTAAACGCGAAAGCAGCCTGCTGAGGCACCAATTCGGCACGCACGGCGTCAATTTTGGCGGCAAACTGGCTTTTGAGCATATTGCAGGCAAATTGGTTTTTACCATACACCACCCATACGCCGTTTTCTTCGCCCACGGTCAAAGGCGCAATCCATTGCGCAAACTGCCCGGCAGGCAACATTTCGTGAAGGCGGCAAAGGCACAGCGGCCAAAATTCAGCTAACGTCATGAGATTAAGCTCGGAAAATGGAAGATTTGGGAAATACAAGAAGGCAGAGCAGACAGGCAATCCGATAAAAATCAAATTTTTACGATACTCCCGCTGCTTTCAGACGGCCTTGCGCACAGAGAAAAGCAAGGTTGGGCGATTATACCCATTCTGCTCTTTTTTATCCACAACCGCCGCAAAATTTTATCCACAAATTCTATCAATGCATAAAACCCGTTGTCACACTTTGTCCAACGAAAAGTTTTTATATTGATTGACAAAAGCGGCAAATTGGAGTGTAATTCACGGTTTAATTATCTACCAATTTTTAGGAAACATCATGAAACGCACTTATCAACCTTCCGTTACCAAACGCAAACGCACCCACGGCTTCTTGGTTCGCTCCAAAACCCGCGGTGGTCGCGCAGTATTGGCTGCCCGTCGCGCCAAAGGCCGCAAACGCCTGGCTGTATAATTTTGAATTACGGCTTCTCGAAGCAGTATCGCTTATTAAAAACGGATGATTTTTCATCCGTTTTTGCGTTGAAAAACCGACGCAGCCGCGATTTGCTGCAAGTCTCACAGTCCGCAGACAACGCGCTCGGCCATCCGCGCCTTGGCTTGGTCGTCAGCAAAAAAACCGCCAAACGCGCCCATGAGCGCAATTACATGAAGCGCGTCATCCGCGACTGGTTCAGGCTGAATCAACACCAACTGCCGCCGCATGATTTTGTTGTGCGCGTGCGTCAGGCGTTTAATCGGGAAACCGCCCCTGAAGCCCGAGACCAACTTGCCCAGCTGATGAAAAAACGCCGATGAATACCCTGCTTTCCAAGCTCCTCCTTGCACTCATCCGCTTTTACCAATACTGCATCAGCCCCCTCATTCCGCCGCGCTGCCGCTATACCCCGACCTGTTCACAATACGCAGTCGAAGCCGTCAAAAAATACGGCGCATTCAAAGGCGGATGGCTGGCAATCAAACGCATCGCACGATGCCATCCTTTCGGCGGACACGGACATGACCCTGTTCCATAATGCTGCTGTCAACCATTTAAAGAACACGATTTCCTTTAATTTCCCGTCGGTTTCTATATAATGCCGTCTGAAGCAGTTTTCATCTCGATTACCTATCCGTCAATTCCAGGAATCTCTTATGGATTTTAAAAGACTAATGGCGTTTTTTGCCATTTCAGTGGCAATTTTTGCCGGCTGGGAACATTTTTTCCCCAGCCCCAAACCTAATCCGGCGCAACAAGCCGCGCAACAGCAAACGGCCGCTGCTCCGGCAAAAGCCGCTGCCGAAGCCGCGCTTGCTCCAGCCACCCCCATTACCGTTACCACAGACACGGTCAAAGCCGTCATCGATGAAAAAAGCGGCGATCTGCGCCAGCTGACCCTCTTGCAATACAAAGCAACCGGTGACAAACACAAACCTTTCGTCCTGTTTAACGACGGCAAGGAATACACCTACGTTGCCCAATCCGAGCTTTTGGACGCACAAGGTAACAACGTACTAAAAGGCATCAGCTTTACCGCTCCGCAAAAACAATACAGTTTGGAAGGCGACAAAGTTGAAGTCCGCCTGAGCGCACCTGAAACCAACGGCCTGAAAATCGACAAAGTTTATACTTTTACCAAAGGCAGCTACTTGGTTAACGTCCGTTTCGACATTACCAACAGCAAAGGCCAACCCGTCAACCTGAGCGCAGACTACCGTATCGTTCGTGACCACAGCGAACCTGAAGGCCAAGGTTACTTCACCCGCTCTTATGTCGGCCCGGTGGTTTACACCCCTGAAGGCGACTTCCAAAAAGTCAGCTTCTCCGATTTGGACGACGATGCCAAATCCGGCAAATCCGAAGCCGAATACATCCGCAAAACCCCGACCGGCTGGCTCGGCATGATTGAACACCACTTCATGTCCACTTGGATTTTGCAGCCTAAAGACGGCCAAAGCGTATGCTCTGCAGGCGACTGCCGTATCGACATTAAACGTCGCAACGACAACCTGTACAGCGCAAGCGTCAGCGTGCCTTTAGCCGCCATCCAAGCCGGTGCAAAAGCAGAAACCGCCATCAACCTGTACGCCGGTCCGCAAACCACTTCCGTTATCGCCAACATCGCCGACAAACTGCAACTGGCCAAAGACTATGGCAAAGTACACTGGTTCGCCTCCCCGCTCTTCTGGCTCTTGAACCAACTGCACAACATCATCGGCAACTGGGGCTGGGCAATCATCGTTTTGACCATCATCGTCAAAGCCGTACTGTATCCATTGACCAACGCCTCTTACCGCTCTATGGCAAAAATGCGTGCCGCCGCACCTAAATTGCAAGCCATCAAAGAGAAATACGGCGATGACCGCATGGCGCAACAACAAGCCATGATGCAGCTTTACAAAGACGAGAAAATCAATCCGCTGGGCGGCTGTCTGCCTATGCTGTTGCAAATCCCCGTCTTCATCGGTCTGTACTGGGCATTGTTCGCCTCCGTAGAATTGCGCCAAGCGCCTTGGTTGGGTTGGATTACCGACTTGAGCCGTCCGGATCCTTTCTACATCCTGCCTTTTATTATGGCGGCGACCATGTTTGCACAGACTTATCTGAATCCGCCGTCAACCGACCCTATGCAGGCGAAAATGATGAAAATCATGCCTTTGGTTTTCTCCATCATGTTCTTCTTCTTCCCTGCCGGTTTGGTTCTGTACTGGGTAGTCAACAACCTCTTGACCATCGCCCAACAATGGCACATCAACCGCAGCATCGAAAAACAACGCGCTCAAGGCGAAGTCGTTTCTTGATAAAAGCTTAGGCAACACAAAGGCCGTCTGTTGTTCAGACGGCCTTTTTTTATTTCCCCAAACAAATACAGTTTGAGATTGAATCCAATCCAGTTTTAAGCAGCATGCAACACAAAAATCGTCGGGCGTTTTTTCAAATTCGGCATTTCTTTTCTTTTTCTCCACTGCGCAATCGTCTGACTGATGATTTCCTGTGTCGGCAAGGTCAAGTCCGTAGCCACGCACAAGCGCGTTTCAGGATGCAGGTTTTCCACCGCATCAGCCAACAACGCATCGTTACGATACGGCGTTTCGATAAACAGCTGCGTTTCATTCTGCTGGCGCGAACGTTGTTCCAAAGCCTTCAAACTCTGAATGCGCTCACTTTTTTCAGACGGCAGATAACCCTTAAATGCAAAGTTTTGCCCATTCGCACCCGAAGCCATCAGCGCCAGCAACAAGCTGGACGGGCCGACCAAAGGCCGTACTTCAAAACCGTGTTTATGCGCCAACGCCACCAAATTCGCTCCCGGATCGGCAACAGCCGGACAACCCGCCTCGCTGACAATACCCATACTGCGCCCTTCTTGCAAAGGTTTCAGCAATTCCGGCAAAATCTTCAAATCCGTGTGTTCATTCAGCGTTTGCAGATTCAGCTCGCGGATAGGCGTAGTCACGCCCAAATGTTTCAAATGCGCGCGCGCTGTTTTTTCCGCTTCCACGACAAAATCCGTCAGCCCGACAATCGCCTGTTGCTCATGCGGCAACAGGCATGGCGTATCAGGCGCACCCAAAGGGGTAGGAATCAAATACAAAATCGGTTTCATTCTTGCAGCTCCAAAAAATCTCAGGCCGTCTGAACACATTCAGACGGCCTCAAACTATAAAACTTCCACACCTTCGTTTTTCAAAAAATCAATCAGACGGAAAATCGGAAGGCCGATCAAAGCATTCGGGTCCGTACTTTCAATCCGCTCCAACAAAGCGGCGCCCAAACCCTCGCTTTTCGCCGCACCGGCGCAATAAACTGCATCCGGCTCGCGTTCCAAATATCGGCTGATTTGTTCCTGCGACAACTGGCGCATGGCAACCACCGTATGATCGACATGATGCTGAACCTTGCCCGTAGCAGTATTCAAAAGCACGATTGCGCTGTAAAATTCAATCCGTTTTCCGCTTAAGTTTTCCAGCATCTGTTGTGCATTTGCGACGTTCATCGGCTTACCCAATTGACGTCCTTCGCACCATGCCACTTGGTCTGCACCGATAATCAGCGCGGCAGGAAAAGCTGCCGCCAATGAACGGGCTTTGCCTTCCGCCAAACGCAGCGCCGTTTCGCCTGCATGTTCGCCCGCAATAGGCGTTTCGTCAAAATCAGGCGATGCCGTCTGAAAATCGATACCCAAACGGCGAAGCTGTCCGCAGCGGAAAACCGAACTCGACCCTAAAACCAAAGGCAGTTTTACTTCCATATTTTTACTTAAAAACATTGACGTTAGACTGCCAAAATTATATCATACTCCGTTTATGTCATACCCTAATTTGATTGACCCAGAAGTTTTCGCCGCCGAAGGGCAGAATCTGCAAGGCAGCTTCCTGCTCGAAGAATTGGATGAACGAGTCAGTTCGCACGATTATCCGGCCGACAAACAGACACGCGTGTCGTTTACGCTGCAAGGCGGTCGCGACCGGCTGCAACGTCTGTTTCTCGATTTAAACGTCAAAGCCGACATGCCCCTGATTTGCCAGCGTTGCATTACGCCCATGCCGTTTCTACTCGATGAAACCAGCCGTATCGTCCTGTTTGCCGATGAAGAGAGTTTGGACGAAGCCATGCTTACCGATGAAGAATTGGAAGGCATGCTGCTCGAAAAAGAGCTTGACGTGCGGACTCTGGTTGAAGACCAAATCCTGATGTCGCTCCCTTTCTCCCCTCGACACGAAGACTGCGGCAACAATGGAACACTGGACGAAGTCAATCGGGACAAACCAAACCCCTTCGCTGTTTTAGCAGGTTTGAAAAGCAGTTAATTAGGACACAGTTTATTTATCTAGGAGCTTGAAATGGCCGTTCAACAAAACAAAAAATCCCCTTCTAAACGCGGTATGCACCGTTCACACGACGCTCTGACTGCGCCTTCTCTGTCTGTTGACAGCGCAACCGGCGAAGTGCATCGTCCACACCACATTTCTCCAAACGGTATGTACCGTGGCCGTAAAGTGGTAAAAGCTAAAGGCGAATAATCCGTTCGTCTGACTGAAAAAGCCAGAATATTGCCATGCAATGACTGGCTTTTTTGCATTGCACCCTGTATTTTCCTCTTCGGAAGCACACCATGAAACGTAAAATCTGGTACACCTACGACGACATCCACCGCGTAATCAAAGGATTGGCGGAAAAAATCCAAAACTCCGGCACCAAATACGATGCCATGATTGCCATTGGCGGCGGCGGTTTTATCCCTGCCCGCATGTTGCGCTGCTTCTTGGAAATTCCGATTTACGCCGTCACCACAGCCTACTACGACAACGATCACGAAGGTCAAGTGACCGAGGAAGTGAAAAAAGTCCAATGGCTCGATCCCGTTCCCGATGTACTGAAAGGCAAAAACGTACTGGTTGTTGACGAAGTGGACGACAGCCGCGTTACCATGGAATTCTGCCTGAACGAATTGTTGAAAGAAGATTTCGGCACTATCGGCGTGGCAGTATTGCATGAAAAAATCAAAGCCAAAGTTGGCAAGATTCCCGAAGGCATCCCTTATTTCAGCGGCATCACCGTTGAAGACTGGTGGATCAACTATCCTTGGGACGCGCTGGACATCGACGAACACAACAAATTGGCCGCGCAAAACCAATAAATCTGGTACGACCATCGCAACAAGCCTTTTCATCTGATTTTCCATTTAATCTCCTGAAAATCGGATGAGTGTGCTTTTCCGATTGTTTGATGCCGTCTGAAACACACAAACCGGAGAACAACATGATTACACTGGCCGTAGATGCCATGGGCGGAGATGCAGGCCTTGCGATTACCGTCCCCGGTGCAGTGGATTTCCTGAAACAGCAATCCGACGTACATCTGATTATGGTCGGAGATGAAGCAGCAGTCCGCCAAGCATTAAGCTCGGCAGGCGCACCTATGGACCGCATTACTGTCTGCCATGCAGCGCAAGTCGTCGAAATGGATGAAGCACCGCAATCTGCGCTGAAAAATAAAAAAGAATCATCCATGCGCATCGCCATCAACCAAGTTAAAGAAGGCAACGCGCAAGCTGCCGTATCGGCAGGCAATACCGGCGCACTGATGGCGACCGCCCGATTCGTCCTCAAAACCATTCCCGGCATTGAGCGCCCTGCTATCGCCAAATTCCTGCCTTCCGACAGCGAACACGTTACTCTGGCTTTGGATTTGGGAGCTAACGTCGACTGTACGCCCGAACAACTGGTTCAATTTGCCATCATCGGCAGCGAGCTGGTACACGCGCTACACCCCGAAAAAGGTAGCCCGCGCGTCGCCCTCTTGAACGTCGGTACAGAAGACATCAAAGGTACGGATGCCGTCAAACAAACCTTTAAACTGTTGAGCAGCAGCAAACTCAACTTTATCGGCAATATCGAAAGCAACAGCGTTTTGTATGGCGAAGCCGATGTCGTTGTCGCAGACGGGTTTGTCGGCAACGTTATGCTCAAAACCATCGAAGGCGCGGTTAAATTCATGAGCGGCGCCATCCGTCGTGAATTCAAAAGCACCCTGTTCAACAAACTTGCCGCCATTGCCGCCCTGCCCGCACTCAAAGGTTTGAAAGGCAAACTGGATCCGCGCAAATTTAACGGCGCCATCCTGCTTGGGTTACGCGGTATTGTGATTAAGAGCCACGGTGGAACCGACGAAGTCGGCTTCCGTTATGCTTTGGAAGAAGCCTACCACGAAGCCAAATCCGCCGGCCTCGCTAAAATCGAACAAGGCGTAGCCACCCAGTTGGCTGCTTTGGAAGCCGCCAAAGCAGCAGCCGAACTGGAAGAAACCGCTACTCCAGCAACGGAAGCTTAAGGCTGATATACACAGGCCGTCTGAAACTCCAAAAAGTTCAGACGGCCTGTTTTTATCTTTAATCACCGACTTCATTCTTAATATTGGGAATTTTCCCATTTTCGCTTACAATACCCGACTATCTGAATCAACTCTCTAAAAAGGCCGTTCTCATGCAATATGCCAAAATTTCCGGTACAGGCAGCTACCTTCCTGCCAACCGCGTCAGCAATGACGACCTTGCCAAAAAAGTGGACACTTCCGACGAGTGGATTACCACGCGTACAGGTATCAAATTTCGCCATATTGCAGACGACAGCGAAAAAACCAGCGATTTGGCCGCCGAGTCAGCGCGCCGCGCCTTGGCAGATGCCGGTTTGCAGGCTGACGATATCGACCTGATTATCGTCGCCACAGCTACCCCCGATATGCAGTTCCCTTCTACGGCAACCATCGTGCAGCAAAAATTGGGCATTGCCAACGGCTGCCCTGCCTTTGACGTACAAGCCGTGTGCGCCGGTTTTATGTATGCCCTGACCACTGCCAATGCCTACATCAAAAGTGGCATGGCGAAAAACGCTTTGGTTATCGGCGCTGAAACCTTCAGCCGCATCGTCGATTGGAACGACCGCACCACCTGCGTCCTCTTTGGTGACGGTGCGGGCGCGGTTGTCTTAAGTGCATCTGACGAACCGGGCATTATCCATAGCAAACTCAAAGCCGACGGCAACTACCTCAACCTTTTGAACGTCCCGGGACAAATTGCCAACGGCCAGATTTGCGGTTCGCCCTACATCAGCATGGACGGCCCCGGCGTATTCAAGTTTGCCGTCAAAATGCTGTCCAAAATCGCAGATGACGTTATCGAAGAAGCCGGTTATACCACCAATCAAATCGATTGGCTTGTGCCGCACCAAGCCAATAAGCGCATTATCGACTCTACCGCCAAACACTTGGGCTTGAGCATGGACAAAGTGATCCTGACCGTCGAAGACCACGGCAACACGTCCGCTGCCTCTATTCCGCTGGCACTGGATGTCGGTATTAAAAACGGCCAAATCAAACGCGGACAAAACCTCTTGCTCGAAGGCATCGGCGGCGGTTTTGCCTGGGGTGCGGTCTTAGTAAAATACTAACGGTTGGGCCGTCTGAACATCCCTTTCAGACAGCCTATTCTGCTAAAACCCATGAAATCCCTAACGTTTGCACTCTGCATCAGCAGCCTGTTTTTAAGCATAACGGCTATAATATTGCCCAAACTGGCAATCGCCTATCTCGCACTGAGTGCATACGTTTTCCTGCTTTACTACCTAGACAAACAGCGCGCACGCAACCACGGCAGACGCATACCCGAAGCAAAATTGCACCTGCTCAATCTGCTTGGCGGCTGACCGGGCGGTTATTGCAGCAGCCTCGCATTCCGGCATAAAACCAGCAAACTCAGTTTTGTCCGCACCTTCCGACTGACCGCCGCAACCAATACTGTCGCCACCCTCCTTCTGCTGGCGGACACCCTCAAACATTCAAACCAATAAGGAATTACCATGTCTTTCGCATTCTTCTTTCCCGGACAAGGCTCACAAAGCCTAGGCATGATGAACGGCTTTGCCGAGCAAGCCATCGTTAAAGCCACATTTGACGAAGCTTCCGCCGTATTGGGTCAAGACCTGTGGGCAATGATTAACGGCGAAGATGCCGAATTAATCGGACAAACCGTCAACACCCAGCCCATCATGCTGGCTGCCGGCGTTGCCACCTACCGCGCCTACTTGGAAGCCGGCGGTAAAATCCCTTCCGTCGTTGCAGGCCACAGTCTCGGCGAATACACCGCCCTCGTCGCTGCCGGCGCATTGGATTTCGCAGACGCGGTCAAACTGGTTCGTCTGCGCGCCGAACTTATGCAATCTGCCGTACCGCAAGGCGTAGGCGCAATGGCCGCTATTTTGGGTTTGGAAGACGATCAAGTAAAAGCCATTTGTGCCGAAGCTGCACAAGGCAAAGTCGTTGAAGCCGTCAACTTCAACTCCCCAGGCCAAGTCGTGATTGCCGGCAATACAGCCGCAGTCGAACGCGCCATGGCTGCCGCCAAAGAAGCCGGAGCCAAACGCGCCCTGCCGCTGCCTGTTTCCGTTCCCTCACATTGCAGCCTCATGAAGCCTGCAGCGGAAAAACTTGCCGAAGCACTGAAAGACATCACCATCAAACAACCGCAAATCCGCGTCATTCATAACGCCGATGTTGCCTCTTATGATGATGCTGACAAAATCAAAGATGCCTTGGTACGCCAACTGTACAGCCCGGTACGCTGGACAGAAACCGTCAACGCACTTGTCTCCGAAGGCATCACTGAATCCGCCGAATGCGGCCCCGGCAAAGTCCTCGCAGGCCTCGCCAAACGCATCAATAAAGAAGCCGCGTGCAGCGCATTGACCAATGCCGATCAAGTGACTGCATTTATCGAAGCCCACTAAAACGTTTTCAGACGGCCTTATCCTGTCAGGCAAGGCCGTCTGAAAAATCAGCTCACTCCAATCCGAATACATTATGAAAAAAAACATTATTCTTGCCGTTCCCTACATGTACGGACTGGATCAATGTATCGAAAAAAATCTGCGTTTTCTTGGTTTTGATGTCATTAACCTGTGCTATGACGACCGAGATTCCTATTATCCGAACTTGGGCAGCAGACTCAAAAATCTCTACCACAAACACATCACCAAAGACGGCAACTATAAAAAATACCTCAAATACAGCCGCCACCTCGACGACATTCAACAAAAACTGGCCTTGTTAAATGGTAAAAAAGCCGATTATGCGCTCTGTATCCGTGCCAATATTTACCCCAAAGAAATCATCGCCACCATCCGCGAACACAGCAATGTTTGTGTGAATTATCAATGGGATGGCGTAGGTCGTTTTCCAGATATTATTGAATATTTGGATTATTTTGACCAATGCTGGGTTTTCGATCCCGACGATATTCAAAAATATCCACAATGCCGTTTCAAAGCCACCACCAATTTTTACTTTGACTTTCCCGTGGCAGAATATGCACCTACCAACAAACTCTACTTTTTAGGCGGCTACGAACTTAGACGCGAAGAACAAACCAAACGCTTTATCCAAGAAACCGAACGCCTCAACCTACCCTTGGATTTTCATATCTACTGTAAAGACGATAGGGCTGAAAAAGCCTTCGGACACAACGGCATCCGCTATCTTGACCGCAGCAGCATCCTCAGCTTTGAAGAAAACCTCAGCCAAGTACAAAGTTGCGGTGCGGTTGTCGATTTTGCACAATTCGAACATTACGGCTTATCATTCCGTATCTTCGATGCGTTGCGTTTCGATAAAAAACTGATCACCACCAACAAACATATCTTGGAGACCGACCTATACCACCCGGACCGTGTGTTCGTATGGGACGGCGGTAATTTAGACGCATTGCCTGAATTCTTGGCGCGCCCGTATCAGCAACCTGACCCTGAAATCAAAGCCTATTATTCGTTTACACAATGGCTAAACCGCCTGCTCGGCATTGATTAACCCTATTGCCTACGGCAGATACTTCTGCCTGACAAAATATTACATCGAATACATTATGAGTAAGAAAAAAGTCATTCTCGCCATGCCGGAACTCTTCAAAATCCACGAACTCATTATTGAGAACTTGGAGAAATGCGGATTTGAAGTGCTGTCCCTGACCTATGAAGAAAAAGAGTTCAAATACAAAAATGTATTTCAACGGCTGAAAAAAATCTGGTATCGAAATATTCTTGGACAAAAAGACTTCAAAAAACGGACCATGTTCCGCGCCGTAGAAGAACGCCTCAATACCCTGTTAAGCGAACATCCCGAACAAGCGGATTATTGCTTCATGATTTGGCTAGGCGCCTACCCGAAAGACTTCATCGCCAAGCTCAGAGCGCATTCAAAATTGATGGTGTACTACAACTGGGAAGCCCTGACCTTCTTAAAAGAAGACTTCGACAACATCGAATTTTTCGACAAATTTTACTTTTTCGATCCGTTTGACCAAGGCAAACACCCCGAATACGCCGAAAAACTCTTTCCAACCACCAGCTTCTACTTTGACAGCTTCAGGCCGTCTGAAAACCCGCAAAACAAAATCTTGTTTATCGGCTCGTACGCTGCCGACCGCAACAATGACATCCGTGCATTTTGCGAAGCTGCACGTTCAATCGGTTTAGAAATAGATTTCCGCTTGGCCAGTAAGAAAATTGAAGAAGAAAAAGCGGCTTTGGGCATTCCCGAGGTCGAGTTCTTCTCATTTGAAAACGCCCTCTCCTATCGTCAAAACTTAGAAGAAGCGGCCAAATCCTCCGTATTGGTAGATTTCCTCAACCGCAAGCACTACGGCCTCTCTTTGCGGATTTTCGAAGCGATTGGTTTGGACAAAAAACTGATTACGACCAATCCGACCATCGTACATTACGATTTTTATCACCCGAACAATATGTTCTACTGGAATGGAAGCAACCTTGACGAACTCAAAGCCTTCCTGACCTTGCCGTATGTACCGCTTGCCCCCGGCCTGAAGCACAAATACAGCTTCAGCAACTGGATCAGCTGCGCATTTGATATTGAACCGAATATCCCTATCGGATTGCCTGAAATCGATAGAGACGTTGTGGAGAATTTAAATGTTTGATAGAGAAAAATTAGTATTAGAAACTGCTCATATCCGCAAACGAGAATTCGTTGAACAGCCGAGACATATTGTTTATGCAGCCGATCAAAACTATATCAAACACATCGGCACTGCGTTACTTTCTGTGCTGCAAAACAATACCAATCCAATACATTTTCATTTGTTAGTTAGTGGTTCAGAAGGTTATGATTTTAATATTTTCGATCAAATTGAAACATCAAATCAAAACTACGCAATAAGCGTTTACCATTTAAATACAGAATACTTTTCTACCCTGCAGACTACCCATTATTTTACTATCGCTATGTATTACCGTATGAGTATCCCTTGCTTATTAAAAGGTATTGCTCATACTGCGCTTTATTTAGATACTGATGTACTGTGCTTGGGCAACATTGATGATTTATTTGAAATCGACATTTCAAATTCTTTGATTGCTGCCGTACCTGATGCAATCTTATACAGAGCATATATAAAACAACTCAATCAATTTGGTTTTACAGATACTGAGCCTTATTTCAACTCTGGGGTCATTCTATTCAATATTGACAAATGGAATGATATGGCAATAGATAAAATTTTGTCTGAAAAAATGCAAGCCGTAGAAAAACAGAATTTTAAACTCTCCTGTCCAGACCAAGATATTTTGAATTTAGCCTGTATAGGTCATGTACACTGGCTTTCAGAAAACTTTAACTGGATACATTGGCATCAAAAATACAGTGAATTAATCGACAATCCCAACAATATCCGCTTAGTCCATTTTGTTGGTCATATCAAACCGTGGCATCAATTAGGCTTCCACCCTGCATATGATCAATATTTTAAGAATTCCCCATGGAATAACGGATATCTAGAACAACCTCTATCAACTTGGTTGCCCTTTCCAAATCCTAAAAGGAAATTTAGACAAGCAGCCAAACGGCTTTGGAAACAAGGACAAAAAAAGCAAGCATGGGCATACTACAGAGAATATTTATTACGAAGAATCAACAAACGACGGTATCAAGCACCCTCCCCAGGTAAATAAGGCCGTCTGAAACCATTTTTCCAATCGCAATTAAGGAATAAAACATGAGTACACAAGATTTAAGCGGCAAAATCGCTTTGGTAACCGGCGCATCGCGCGGTATTGGTGCGGCAATTGCCGATACTTTGGCTGCGGCCGGTGCAAAAGTTATCGGCACTGCCACTAGTGAGAGTGGCGCGGTTGCAATCGGCGAACGCTTGGCACAATGGGGTGGCGAAGGCCGTGCATTAAATTCTGCCGAACCTGAAACCATCGAAAATCTAATTGCCGACATCGAAAAAGAATTCGGCAAACTGGATATTCTGGTCAACAACGCCGGCATTACCCGCGACAACCTCCTAATGCGCATGAAAGAGGAAGAGTGGGACGACATCATGCAGGTCAACCTCAAATCTGTCTTCCGCGCCTCTAAAGCCGTATTGCGCGGCATGATGAAACAGCGTGCCGGCCGCATCATCAACATCACATCCGTTGTCGGCGTGATGGGCAATGCCGGCCAAACCAACTATGCAGCCGCAAAAGCAGGCTTAATCGGCTTCTCCAAATCTATGGCGCGTGAAGTCGGCAGCCGTGGCATTACCGTCAACTGCGTTGCCCCCGGCTTTATCGACACCGATATGACCCGCGCCCTACCGGAAGAAACCCGCAAAACCTTTGAAGCGCAAACTTCTTTGGGCAAATTCGGTGAAGCACAAGATATTGCCGATGCAGTCTTGTTCTTGGCTTCTGATCAGGCAAAATACATTACCGGTCAGACACTTCATGTCAACGGCGGCATGTTGATGCCTTAAACCATTTATTTAAAGGCCGTCTGAATATTTCAGACGGCCTTTTTTGTCAATCAAAACACTACTTTACATTCTATCTTGATATAATCTTAATAATCCGTTAGATAACGCTCGAAACAGTAAGTCCAAATAAGCATGATACGGGAAATCAAATCGCAGAAATGAAGTTCATTCTGTGCGTTTTTATTTGGGTTTGCTGTCGGTTTTCGACGTGTTTCAGACGGCCTATATAACAATAGCTACTCTTAACGAAAGGCCGCCCACTCTATGCACGAATTCTCCCTCGGACCCATTGTCATTGTCTTGTTGGTTTCCGTCATTACAGTTATCTGCTGTCGCAAGTTCAACATTCCTTCCATGCTCGGTTATCTTTTGGTCGGTTTTATTGCCGGTCCGGGTATGTTCAAACTGATTCCGCAAAGCCATGCCACCGACTATTTGGGCGAAATAGGCATTGTATTCTTGATGTTCAGCATCGGTCTCGAATTCTCCCTGCCCAAACTCAAAGCCATGCGCCGTCTCGTATTCGGCTTGGGCGGTTTGCAAGTCATCATTACCATGCTCTCGATTATGGGCATTTTGATGGCAATGGGCACGCCGTTTAACTGGGCGTTTGCCACTGCGGGCGCACTGACCATGTCGTCCACCGCCATCGTCAGCCGCATTCTGTCGGAGAAAACCGAGCTGGGTCAGCCACATGGACAAATGGCCATGGGTGTTTTGCTGATGCAAGATATTGCCGTGGTACCGCTGATGATTCTGATTCCGGCACTTGCTGGCGGCAGCGAAGGCAACTTGTGGGTAGAACTGGGCTTGGCCGGTTTGAAAATGTTGCTGACCTTGGGCATTTTGTTTGTTGTCGGCAGCCGTGTGATGTCGCGCTGGTTCAGACTGGTTGCCAAACGCAAATCGTCCGAACTCTTTATGATCAACGTTTTGCTGGTTACTTTGGGCGTGGCCTATCTGACGGAGCTTGAAGGCCTGTCTATGGCATTGGGCGCATTCGTTGCCGGTATGCTGCTTTCCGAAACCGAATACCGTATTCAGGTGGAAGACGACATCCGTCCATTCCGCGATATCCTGCTGGGCTTCTTCTTCATTACCGTCGGTATGAAGCTGGATATTCAGGCGCTGATCGGCAACTGGCAGCAAATCCTGATTTTGTTGGCAATCCTGTTGGTCTTGAAAGCACTGGTCGTCTTCATCATCGCTTTGCGCATGAAAAACCCTACGAGCGACAGCCTCAAGAGTGCGCTTTATTTGGCACAAGGCGGCGAGTTCGGTTTCGTGATGCTGGCTATTTCCAGCAAAATCAATATGGTTTCGCCCGAATTGGAACAAGCAGCCACTGCAGCCGTCTTGCTCTCCATGATTGCCGCACCATTCATTTTGGGCAGCAGCGATGCCATCGTCAGCCGCTTTGTTAAATCCGACTGGGACATGAAAGCCTTGGACTTGCACTCCATGCTGGTGGAAACCATGAGCAAATCCGAACACGTCCTAATTATCGGTTTCGGACGCGGCGGTCAATCGGTTGCCCGTGTATTGGCGCAAGAAGGCATCCCCTACTTTGCCCTTGACTTGGATATTGCCCGCGTACAAGTGGCACGCAACGCAGGCGAACCGGTTTCCTTTGGCGATGCCAAACGCCGTGAAGTCTTGGAAGCCGCCGGCTTGGGACGTGCCAAAATGGTGGTCATCACGCTGAACAATATGCATGAAACCCAACATGTTCTCGGCAACATCATGTCCATGCATCCGAGCATGCCGGTTTATGTTCGCGCCACCAATGACGATTACGTTAAAACCTTTACCGAAATGGGTGCTGAAGAAACCGTCTCCGATACCAAAGAAACCAGCCTGGTGCTGGCAAGCTATGCCATGTTGGGCCACGGCCTTTCCTACAACCATGTTTATCAAACCATAACCCACATCCGTCACAGCCGCTATGCATCTTTGCAAGACTTGTTTGTCGGCAGTGATGATGACAGCTTCTCCGACGAAGACAGCAAGGCCGTCTGCCGCCATGCCTTCCCATTGCAAGGCGAGGCACATGCCATCGGTAAAACCATCCGTGAATTGCCCTTGACCGCCCATCATCTGAAACTATTGTTTATCCGCCGCAATACCGGAAAAATCCAAGACCTTGACCCTGATTTCGTTCTGGAAACCGGCGACATTTTGGTTGTCGCAGGCAAACAGGAAGAAATTATTTCCTTTGAAAACTGGTGCTTGCAGGGAGACATCTAATTATCGGCAAATAAATCTTGCGCGCATCAGGATTTTTTGGTTTAATAACGTCTTCGCAATTTTGCGCATGGGTGATTAGCTCAGTTGGTAGAGCGTCTGCCTTACAAGCAGAATGTCGGCGGTTCGACTCCGTCATCACCCACCAAGTTTCCTTTCATTGTCTTTGACAGTGGATGCGCGGTGGTAGCTCAGTTGGTTAGAGTACCGGCCTGTCACGCCGGGGGTCGCGGGTTCGAGCCCCGTCCGCCGCGCCATTATTTAAAAATACTGATTCTTCAGTATCTCCCTTTTTTGGGTGATTAGCTCAGTTGGTAGAGCGTCTGCCTTACAAGCAGAATGTCGGCGGTTCGACTCCGTCATCACCCACCACTTTACTTTTCATTGTCCCTGACAATGGATGCGCGGTGGTAGCTCAGTTGGTTAGAGTACCGGCCTGTCACGCCGGGGGTCGCGGGTTCGAGCCCCGTCCGCCGCGCCATCAAGTTAAAAATAAAAAATACCGGTTTTTACCGGTATTTTTTTCGTCTGTACCTTATGCCTTTTCGTAAAAAGTCCGATTATTTAGACAAGAGAAGGTGGGAATAAAACTTAAAACATACGTCTTAAATACCGAAGATAAAACCATCTATCTCAAGCGGATTTACACCAAACGCTTATCCATTAAATCCCTAAATTATCCTTCAAAATAGACATAAATACTTGTCCTTCTTACACAAAGGCCGTCTGAAAACGTCAATACATTTTCAGACGGCCTTTTTTAGCTTATCAAGCCTGATACCTAATCATGCAGGAAGCCTTAGCATCAATCCAATGTTCGCCACCGGGCTGAACAATTTTAGACACCAGCTTATCCAAGTCGCGTAAATAATCGGTTGACTTTTGGCTGTTGATAATGACGACAACCAACAACGGCTTTTCGCCCAACCAATACCCAGCCAGTGCGCGGACATCTTTGAGTGTACCGGTTTTGAGGCGCAGGTTTTCACCGGGCTGTTTCAAGCGTGTTTTAAGCGTGCCGTCTTTACCGGCAATCGGCAGCGTACTGATAAACTCGTTTTTAAACGGGCTGAAGTAGGCTTTTTCCAACATTTGCGCCATCATTCGCGCATTGAGCCGTTCTACGCGGGACAGGCCTGAGCCGTTTTCCAACACCAGCCCTTCCGTATTGATACCGGCAACCGCCAGCTCACTTTTTACGATAGACGCGGCCTTGGCCTGCGCCTGCTTGTAATCAGATATATGTCCGGCAAATTTAAGGAAAACCGAACGGGCAATCAGATTATTGGAATGCTTGTTCATATCGGTGAGGATATCGGCAAGCGGTTTGGATTGATGACTCGCCAACACATGCGCGTCATGAGGCGCAGCACCTGTCGTCAGGCCGTCTGAAATCGTGCCGTCTTGTTGGCGCCATTGGTTGACAAAACTTTTGCCGACAAATTCTTTCATGCTATACATATTCAGATACAGCTCTTTGCCCAAGCAGCTTTCCGGCAGCTTGCCCGATACGGTCAGCGTATTGTTTTTATAGGAAGTCTTCATGTGGTTTTTTAAAACACTGCACTTCCCTTCTTTATTCTCAAGTGTCAATTTGTTTTGAATGTTCAGATTCGGAAGCGGCGGATTGGTACGGATGACCAAGCTTCCGTCTTCTTCTTTTTCAGCACGCAGTTCAACGGTTTTATACCCCAACATATTAGGATCGGGCGGCGTCATAAAGCTTTCGGCAGAATCGGAAGCAAAATCATCCGGATTCTTCACATCGCCCCACAGGCTGCGGTCGAGTATCAGATGTCCGTCAATATGGCGTATGCCCTTATCGCGCATCTGTTGCTGCATTTGCACCAGATCATGCTGGTCAAACACAGGATCGCCGCTCCCCACCCAATACACATTGCCTTTCAACGTATCGCCTTTGATTGGGCCGTTGGTTTTAAACTCAGTTTTCCAACGATAATCACCGCCCAACATACGAAACGCGGTAAACGCCGTTACCAGCTTCATGGTCGAAGCAGGATTGCGCAATTCATTGGCACGGTGTTCGGCAATCACGTTGCCGCTGTCCAATTCCTGCACATAAACAGAAATCTCATTTTCAGGAATACGCCCGAAATCCAAAGCCCATGACGGACAAACCGCCATCATCAGGCCGATTGATAAAATACATTTTAACTTCATTGTGTTACAAAATCTTATAAATTCTTACGAGGTGCTTAGGCCGTCTGAACGTTTCAGACGGCCTTTTTCTTTATTTCTGATGCGCTTTCAAACGTAAAGCAAACATGACGACCACAACACCGACAACCAAAGCGCAACCCATCGCCAAATGGATACCGTCCAGCATTGCCTGTTGCGGCATATCTGCGCTGGAAAGTTTCTCGCCGATATTGGTCGCACCAACAAAAAACGCCGCGCCGATGGCACCGGCAATCGGGTTGATGGTGGTCAGAATCGCCGCACCGTGCGGATTGAGCATTTTCGGCAACGCGTTCAGACCATGGGTTTCGCCGGTTACACAAGCAGACACGGAAAGCGCCAACAGCGTAAACATCGCCGTCAACATCACCACTTGCGTATCAATCCGCAAAAACAGCCACAATACCGCCAACGACACCACCAGCATCACTGTTGCCGGCAAAACGACAAAGCGTCCGCCCTTTTTGTCCAACAATTTGCCGAACAAAGGCGCGGCAACCGCTTGGGCAATACTGGCAGGCATCAGGATCAGGCCAGTTGCCGTACCGGTCAGCATCAACACTTGCTGCGTGTACATCGGCACCATCAGTTCCAAGCCCAAAAACAGGAATATCGCACCGGCCAAAATCACAACGCAATATCTGAACTGTTTGTATTCAAACGCACGAAGGTTCAACAACGGCGTAGCCAAACGGAACTGCCGGCGCGCAAACCACCCCACCAGTACAACGGAAGCAGCAAAGAGCAGGATAAATTCCAGCAGCGGCATATGGGCAAAATTACTGCTCGCATAAACCAACCCGCCGAAGCCCACAATCGACAGCACAGCCGACAACATATCAATTTTCGGACGGCTGATGTTGCTCAAATTGACCGTTAAATATTTGCCCGCCAGCACCATCGCCGCCAACATAAACGGCGCGGTAAAACCGAACAGCACGCGCCAATGCGTATGGTCGATGATGATGCCCGACAGCGTCGGCCCCATTGCAGGCGCGGCGGTAAACATCATGGTAATCACACCCATCGCCGTTCCGCGCCTGTTGGGAGGGAAAATCGACAACACACCGTTAAACAGAAGCGGGACAAAAAACGCGGCAGACACTGCCTGCACCATCCGACCGACCACCAATACGCCAAACGTCGGTGCAAACACGCAAATCAGCGATCCTGCTAAAAACGTTGCCTGCGTAAACAGCACCATTTTGCGCGTTTCAAACCATTGAATCACGCCTGCCGTAATCGGCGTAAATGCCCCCATGACCAGCAAAAAGCCCGTTGTCAGCCATTGAACCGTGGTCTTATCGACACCAAAATCCTTCATAATCGGCGTAAGCGCGACATTCAACAGCGTGTCGTTGAGATAGCCGAAAAATGCGCCGATGAATAAGGTGGCGACAATGGTTTTAGCAGGAAAGTCGGTATCGTCGGCGTAGTATTCGTGTGCCGTTTCACCCTCTTGCGAATCAGAAGCGTGCATAATAATTTGAAATATCAGCGAAACCGTTATTTTAGCATAAACCATTTTGACAGGCCGTCTGAAACCTTGACCGCTTCCCCAGATAACACTAAAATTTAGAATTGTTTTCATTTTCATTATTAAACAGGAGAAAAACATGTCAAAGAAAGTCAGCATCTTGGTCGGCAGCCTGCGTAAAGGCTCGTTCGCACGAAAAGTCGCACAAAACGTCATTCCCATGTTCCCCGAAGGCTACGAAGCGCAAATCGTCGAAATCGGCCATTTGCCTTTATACAACTTCGACTACGACGATCCTGCCGTTACCGACTTCCCCACTCCATCCAGCTATACCGAGTTCCGTGAAACCATCAAAGCCTCTGCCGGCGTATTGTTCGTGACTTCCGAAAACAACCGTACCGTCCCCGCCTGCCTGAAAAACGCCATCGACATCGGCTCCAAACCCAATGCCGATGTTGCCTGGAAAAAAACACCGGCCGGCATCATCAGCCATTCTGTCGGTAAAATGGGCGGTTATAGCGCGCAAAAAAATCTGCGCCTTGCCCTTTCGTATTTCGATATGCCATTGACCGGCCAACCGGAAGTGTTTCTCGGCAACTCGCCTACCCTGTTTGACGACAACGGCCAGCTCATCGAATCCGCGCGCGGATTTGTTCAAGGCTATATCGACCAATTGGTTGCCTTGATTGAGAAAAACCCTAAATAATCGGGATTGAAGCATACAGGCCGTCTGAAAAACGAAATTTCAGACGGCCTCATCTTTTGCAAAAAATCAGTTTTTAGACAGCTCCTAAATTTTTACTAATTGAGTGCGGTTATAATCACTGTCCACCCATCCTCACGGAGAACTTCCATGCGCGTATTATTGGTTGAAGACGATGCCATGATTGCCCAAGCCGTCAGTGCCAACCTGAAAGACACCGGCTACGCTGTCGATTGGGTCAGCCGCGGTTCGGAAGTTGCCGCAGCAGTGGCGGCGCAGGCATACGATTTGCTGCTTTTGGATTTGGGTTTGCCCGGCAAAGACGGTTTGGACGTATTGGCGCAAATCCGCAACGGCGGCTGTACCGTTCCCGTCTTAATCGTGACCGCGCGCGATGATTTGCACAGCCGCCTCAACGGCCTAGACGGCGGCGCAGACGACTACATCGTCAAACCCTTCGACATGGCGGAGCTGCAAGCCCGTATGCGCGCCGTATTGCGCCGACACGGCGGACAGGCGCAAACGCTGCTGAGCAACGGCATTATCACACTCAACCCCTCCACCCATCAGGCGGAAGTGGTCGGGCAGGAACAGGCCATCATGCTCAGCAACAAAGAATTTGCCGTCCTCCAAGCCCTACTGCTGCGTCCGGGCATGATTCTGTCGCGCAGTGATTTAGAAGACAAAATCTACGGCTGGGGCGAAGAAGTCGAAAGCAACGCCGTTGACTTCCTAATTCACGCCTTACGCAAAAAACTCGGCAAAGAAGCGATTCAAAACGTCCGCGGGGTCGGCTGGCTGGTTGCACAAAACAACCAGGCCGTCTGAAAAACCACAACAATATCAACACACAAACCATGCAACGCCTTATCCACACCATCAAACAATCCCTGCAAGTCCGGATCAGCCTCGCCCTGATCTGCATGCTCCTACCCCTCTCCATTCTTGCAGGCATATTTTCATATTACGATACTTATCACGAGACCCAAGAGGTTCAAGACGATCTGTTGCGCCAAGTCGCGAACTATCTCGACCCGAGCGATGCCGATGACGAGAAACACTCTCTCGACAACGACAACAAGATTTCCGTTCAATTTCCCAATACGCCCAACCCCATTGTCAGCCTGCCTGAAAAGATTTCAGACGGCCTGCACACCATTCAGGCCGATGACGATGACGATTACTACCGCGTTTATACCCGCGACACCAAGCAAGGCCGCATCGCCGTCATGCAGGAAAGCGACTACCGCGAAGAGCTGGCCGAAATGGCCGCCGTACAGAGCATCCTCCCCATGCTCCTCGCCCTACCCCTGATTATCCTGCTCACCGTCTGGATTACCCACCGCGCCATGCGTTCCGTCAAAACCCTGTCCAACGATTTGGAACAGCGCAAAATCAACGACCTCTCGCCTATGGACACGCAAGACATTCCCAGCGAAATCCAAGGCTTTGTCGTCGCCATCAACAACCTGTTGCAACGTACCGACGAAAACGTCCGCCAACAGCAACGCTTTATCGCCGATGCCGCACACGAATTGCGCAGCCCCATGACCGCCCTTTCCCTTCAGGCAGAGCGGCTCAACAATATGCAGCTGTCCGCCGAAGCGCGCGAGCAGTCCGCCCTGTTGCAACAAAGCATACAGCGCAACCGCCACCTGCTCGAGCAACTCCTTTCCCTCGCACGCGCCCAAGCGCCCGAAACCCAACGCCCTAAAACCTTGATCAGCCTGCAAAACCAGTTCCGCCGTGTCTTGCAGGAACTCATGCCGCTGGCGCTGGCCAAAGGTCAAGACATCGGCGTCGCCGTTGAAAACGACTGCCAAATCCACGCCGATGACACCGAAATCTACACCCTCATCAAAACCTTTACCGACAACGCCATCCGCTATACTCCCAAAGGCGGCCGCATCGATTTGGGCTTTGACGAAACCGCCGAATACCTCAACATCTGGGTGGAAGACAACGGCCCCGGCATTCCCCCAAGCGAACGCCAACGCGTTATCGACCCTTTCTACCGTATTCTCGGCACCGAACAACAAGGCACCGGACTTGGCCTGTCCATCGCAGACACCATTGTCAAACGCCATCAAGGCCGTCTGAAACTGGCCGACAGCCGACGCTTTGACAGCGGCTTGTTGATTATTGCCGAGTTGGATAAAAAGATGCTTTAAATAATTGACCCGCCCAAATTGGTTTATCTAGCTTTAATCCGATAAATGAAAACGTTTTAAAACCAAAGGCCGTCTGAAAATGACTTTCAGACGGCCTTTTTATATTTTGAAGCAAACCTACTTCATTCCTCACAAATACGGTTGCAAGGTTTGGCGGAGGATTTCCATATCGGTAATTTCGGTAATATTGGCTTTGCCCAAGTATTCCAAACCGACAAAACGCATGATGCCGCTGCTGACTTTTTTGTCGTGGCTCATGTGTTCAATCCATTTTTCAAAGGAGAAAACGGGCGGCGCAGACGGGAGGGAAGCGGCTTCCATTAAAGCGGCAATGCGGTCGGTGTCGGCCTGTCGGGTTTTGCCCAAGATTTGCGACAAACGGGAAGCGAGGACGCAACCGGCGGCAACGGCTTCTCCGTGCAGCCATACGCCGTAGCCCATTTCGGCTTCGATGGCATGGCCGAAAGTGTGGCCGAGATTAAGCCATGCGCGGATGCCCTGCTCGGTTTCGTCTTGGGCAACAATATCGGCCTTCATTTTGCAGCAATGGTAAACGGCTTCCGCCATTTTTTCTTGATGTTGCGCCATCAGGTCGGCCATATTTTCTTCCAACCAGGCAAAAAATTCGGCATCGCCCAATGCGCCGTATTTGATGACTTCGGCCATGCCTGCGGAAAGTTCGCGTTGCGGCAGCGTTTGCAAGGCGGTCAAATCGGCCAAAACGGCTTGCGGCTGGTAAAACGCGCCAATCATGTTTTTACCGAGCGGATGGTTGATGGCGGTTTTACCGCCGACCGAGGAATCGACCTGGCTGAGCAATGTGGTCGGTACTTGGATAAAAGGTGCGCCACGCTGATAAGTCGCCGCGGCAAAACCGACCATATCGCCTATCACGCCGCCGCCCAAAGCGATTAAAGTGGTTTTGCGTTCGGCACGGTTTTGCATCAGGCCATCGTAAATCAGGTTGAGCGTCTGCCAGTTTTTATATTCTTCGCCGTCGGGAAGGATAATGCTGAAATGCGGCACGCCCAGTCTGTCTAAGGCCGTCTGAAGCTGTTTGAGATAAAGCGGCGCAACGGTTTCGTTGGTAATAATGGCTGCTTTTTTACCTAGATAGGGCTGAAGCAGCATATCGGCCTGCTCAATCAGCTTATGCCCGATAAAGATGGGGTATTGATGGGACGGGGTTTGGACAGTCAGTGTGCGCATAGTATTCCTTTGCAAAGCGTATTTATTCGCCTAAAGCCTGTATCAGGCGTTTGAGCGTTTTGTGACAGCTGTCGGATTCGATGACGAGATGGGCGGTTTGACGGTACAGCATATCGCGTTGGTCATACAGCTCTTGCAGTTTGCCCAAAGGATTGGCAACTTGCAACAGCGGCCGGTTGCTGTCGTAACGGGTACGCTCCAGCAAGGTTTCGGGGCTGGCATGCAAATAAACAACCGTGCCGTTTTGGCACAAAATCTGTCTGTTTTCACTGCGTAATACGGAGCCGCCACCGGTCGATAAAACGATGTTGCGCCGGGAAGCGAGCTTCTTCAGCATATTGGTTTCACGGTTGCGGAAGCCTTCCTCCCCTTCCATCTCAAAAATGGTCGGAATGGATACGCCCGAAGAAGCGCAGATTTCGTAGTCGCTGTCGTAAAACGGGCATTCAAACATTTGGGCAAGCTGCTTGCCCAAAGTGGTTTTGCCCGCGCCCATCAGCCCGATTAAGATTAAATTGCCGTTGATTTTTTCCATGTGGGTCATTTTATACGATATGGTGGTTTCGTGGAAAAGTTCGTCGTTTTTCAGACGGCCTTTTCATCTCAGGCCGTCTGAAAACGAAAACAGGCATACCTTTGCAGATATGCCTGTTTGTCATTCTAAAATCAATAACGCAGATTGTTACCCACATTATCCATAATGCGCGGCGTGATGAAGATCAACAGCTCACGGCGGTTTTCACGTTTGCCGCGTGATTTGAACAGATTGCCGACAACAGGAATATCGCCCAAAACAGGGACTTTGTTCACTGCATTGGTGCTTTCTTCCTCATAAATACCGCCGACAATCAGCGTACCGCCATCTTCAACCATGGCTTGGGTATTCAAGTGTTTGGTGTTGATACACTTGGTTGTCAGAGAATCCACGGTACAGTCGATCGGGGTATCTCGATTAATCTTCACAGTCATGATGATTTGACCGTCAGGCGTAATATTCGGCGTTACGGTCAAGCCCAAAACGGCTTTCTTGAAGGTAATCGAAGTCGCACCACTGGAAGAAGCCTCTTGATAAGGAATTTCCGTACCGGATTCAATTTTGGCTTCTTTGCGGTCTTGTGTCAGCACGCGCGGATTGGAAATGGTTTTGCTCTTACCTTGTTCTTCAGACGCGCTGATTTCCAAACCCAATGCACCGGATGAGAACGCACGCACCAGCGCAATGCTGTTGACTGCGGCTGCGGTCGGCAGACTGACGTTCGGATCCAAAGTCCATGTGCGGTAGCCTACGTCGCCACGGTTAAATGAGGCATTGGTATTGTAGTTGGTTTGTGCATTGCTCCAGTTGCTACCCCATGCGTTACGGCCACTTGCACCACCGGAACCGAATTTAACGCCCAAGTTGCGGAAGAAGGTATCTTCTGCTTCCACAATGCGCGCTTCCACCATCACTTGACGGGTTGGAACGTCCAATTCATCAATCAGTTTGCGGAATTTCTCAATCACGCCGCGGTTGTCGGTCACGATCAGCGTATTGGTGGCCGGATCGATTAAGGCGCTGCCTCGGTTGCTCAACAGAGTGTTGCGGGTATTGGAATTATTGCTGTCGTATTCTTCCAAACGCAGAATTTTGCGGAATTCTTCCACGTTTTTGTATTTCAACTGGAAGGTTTGAGAATACAGCGGGCCCAATTCGGCAATCTCTTTTTCCGCCTGCAAGAAGGCTTTGTCTTTTGCCAACAATTCATCGCGAGGTGCGATATTGATGATGTTGCCTTGACGGCGCATATCCAAATTGCGCGCCTGCATGACCAAGTCTAAAGCCTGATCCCAAGGCACATCTTTCAAGGACAGGGTCATGGTGCCTTTGACGGTATCGCTGGCAACAATATTCACGCCGGACTCTTTCGCCAAAATCTGCAAAATGGTACGGACTTCTACATCTTGGAAGTCCAAGGAAATTTTACGGCCTTTAAACGATTTGTTTGCATTTTGGTTCAAGCCGCCGGATTCGGTATTGGCGGCTTTAGGCGATACTTCAAATACAAAACGGCCGGAAGAGGCTTTGGTATTAATGTCCCAATTCGCATTACTGTTGCGGATAATGAGCTGGGTAGAATTGCCGATACGTTTGAGCGTAACGTTTTGTACAGGCGTATTGAAGTCAGCCACATCCAAACTGCGTTGCGCTTGTGTCGGCAGCGTATGGTTTTTCAAGGTAACAACCACGCGGTCGCGCTGCTGTTTAATGTCCGGCTGTCCGCTGAAACCTGGGGCGGACAATTCAATAATGCCGGAATTGCGTGCGCCTTTGCGGAAATCAATATTGGCTGCTGAAACGGCTTGATAAGTCTGAGCAGCGCGCGCGGTAGACGGCGTAGCCGCACGTTCATTTGCAACGGCTGCATTGGTTTGGTCAGTAGATTCGTTTACAAACACCCAAACTTCGTTGCCGCGAATCTCAGTATTGTATTGGCTGATTTTGTTCAAACCCAAAACCACGCGTGCGCGGTCATTGTTTTGTGCCGCAGTAATTTGATTCAGCAATGGGTCGGCATATTCCAAAACAGGCTGAGGCAAACGGATATTGGTGTTGGCAAAATCCAATGCGATACGCGCCGGAGTAGATGTTACAAAACCATGAGGTGTAGTGACGTCTTTGTCGAAACGGATTTTGATAATTTTTTGGTTGTCAGGCAAAGTGGAAACGTTGATATCGGTAATATTGCCTGCAAAGGCCGTCTGAACAGCGAGGGCAACGCTGAAGCCGGCAAATAATTTTGTCATGTGCTTGGTTTTCATAATCGAGTGAGACCCCTAAATTAATTTGAATTCGAACTATCTGAGCTATTGGAAGAATCCGCCTCTTTACTGTTCAATGGCAATTCGGCCTTCCGGTACACCCAGTTGCCGTAGCTGTCTTCAACTTGCTCGGTCAAGATAATTTTATCTTCGGTAATACTTTGGATTCTGCCGTAATTCTGACCGATGTAGTTTCCGGGATAAACGGTATAAACATGGTCGTTGACCTTGATAAATCCGGAAACTTTGCCGCCGCTTTGCAGCGTTCCGACAAAGGCCATATTTTCCAAACTGAAGGCTTCCAATGTTTCTTTCGGACGGTTCACATCCGGCGCATTGCCGCCTTTAGGGGCAGTGTCCAAACGGCGTGAATCAAACGCATTCATGCCTTTAAAGTTCGGCGGGTTATACGGCTTAGGCAATGTAACCGTCGGCTCTTCAAACGGAATAATCTTGGATTTTGCTTCCTGACGGGTTTGCGTCATCCATTGAGTCAAATCTTCATAGCTTTGCGTACAGGCTGCCAAGGGAAGAAGACTTAAGAGTAAGATGATTTTTTTCATGATTTCCCTATTCTTTTATTTTTGCTCATTCTCGGCAGGTTTGCCTTCTTCTTGTGCCTGTTGCGCAGCCAATTCGGCAGCAATCTCTTCGGCCGGACGTGCTTTATAAGTCGTCGCAATCGCGCTCAATGTCAACTCGCCTTTATTGCCTTTGCCTTCTTTGTCCTCGCCTGCATTCACGAGTTTTAAAGAATCTAAAGTAATAATGCGCGACAAATCGCCTACATCACGGGTAAATTGACTGATCTGTGAGTATTTGCCTGTGATGGAAATCTGATACGGCAGTTTTTGAATCGGACCATCGTTTTCAGGTTGGAGCGGTGCAACGCTATCCAAACGCAACCCGTTGGTTGAACCTGCCTGATGAAGCTCTTGAATCAGGTTCGGAATTTCCGCGTCGGTCGGCAGTTGTTTCAACAAAACATCAAATGCAGAGCGGATCGAAGCCAATTCAGCCTTCAGATTATTCAAGCTTGCCGCCTGAATGCTTTTACGCGTAAAGGTTTCCTTCAGCTCTTCCTCTTTAGCTTCCTGCGTATTCAGGGTCTCAATCTGATCTTTAAATACGCCGACATAGCCCAAAGCCAACACACCGACAATCAATAAACCCGCCAGCAAAAGTTTTGAAGGCATATTGAGCAGGTACAGGTTTTGTACGTCCAATTGTTTCAGGTTTTTAGATGCCATTATTGAGCCTCCGGAGCAGGTTCTGCCACAGGTTCGGCCATTTCACCGCTGCTTTGGGCAGTCGGTGCAGGAGCCGGCGTATTCACTTGGTTGATTGAAGATTTCAAAGTAAATTCTTGGTAGTTATCTACTTTTTTAATGCTCAACAATTCAGGCTGCAAGAAAATACCTGTACTTGGCAGGGAGCGCATCATAACGGCGATTTTATTGTCGCTGACGGCATGGCCGCTGATTTTATAGCTGGTCGAGCTTTCCGCTTCCAACGCAGTCAAATAAGTATTATCGGGTGTAAGCGCATTCAAAGAATCAAGGATATAGGCCGCTTGATAGCGTTTTTCCTGTAACTCTTCCACTTTCAGTTTCTTGGCCAAGAAGGCTTCTTTTTCTTGCTGAAGTTTATCGATTTCGCCCAATTCTCTATCAAGTCTGTCGATTTCGGTTTGCAGGAAGTTGTTGCGCCCTTCTTGATTACTGATGGCGCTGTCAATACCGAGATAGGTAGCGGCCGCCAAGCCCAAACCCACTGCAAAAGCGCCAAGCATCAATACTTTGAATTGCTGCTGCTTGCGCTGTTTAATCTCTTCCCGATACGGAAGAAGGTTGATTCTGGTTAATTCGATCATGTTCTCAAAGCCCCCTTAATGCCAATCCGAACGCCAAAGTCAGTGACGGCGCATCAATTTGAAACTGCGGCAATTCTACTTTTGCACTGCGTTCCACATATGAAATCGGATGCAGATATTCTGTTGCCGTATTGGTTTGCGAGAAAATGCTTTCCGCCAAACCTGCCTGCTGCGCGGTAAAGCCGGTCAGCAGGATGTGTTTGATATTGGAGAAAGAATCAGTGGCCTGCGTGGTATAGTAAAATTGCAAAACACGCTGAACCTCCTGCGCAACCTGCACATTAAAACGGTCGGCAATCTGAGACTGGTAGTCGGAAGGCTTGTTTTGGGAAGCCATCATTTGTGCGGCTTTTTCTTCAGTTACCTGATAAGTACGCTGAATCAGCTGATTGAGCTGCTCTGTACTGACCGGCGTTTCTTGTTTGTAGAGGATACGGCCGTTTTGCAGGATCAGGGCATACATTTGCGTCGCATGAATGCCAAACACGGCAACTTTTTCATCTGCCATTTCGGGAGCATGCGTATTCATCCAATGAACAAAGGCATTGCGTTGCGCCAGCAAGTCTAAATCCAAAGCGGACAAAGGCAAGCCCGCATTCTCAAACATTTCAATGCGTGGCTCGACATCGTCTTTTTTGGCGGCAACAGCTAAAACATGCTGGCCTGAACCGACTTCTTCGGCTTGAAAGTCGTAGTTCATTTCTTCAATAGGCGCAAATTGGCCGACTTCCGCTTCGACAAACTCTTCCAAGTCCAAATCGGTATCACGCGGGTTGTAAATAATTTGCTCGACTGTCGCCAAATTTTGTGGCACGGCCGCAACAATATTTTTGCAAGAACTGCGTAATTGTGTGTAAGTATGTTGGATGTAAGTAGCAAGCTGATCGTAGTCTTGAATTTTGTTGCCTTTGACAATATTTTTAGGCAATTTGGTAATAACGTATTTTTCCAGCTGAATTTGGTTTAAACTACGGCCTGTCAGTTGTACCATCTTAATGGCATGTTGGCTGATATCGACACCGATGGCAGAGCGGTTGTTCAATCCACTAGAAGCCTTGCCTGTTTTGGTATCTTTCGTGCTTTTAAATAAGCGCATGATTTGACTTCCCTGTATCATTTAGGAGTGAGTAACTGTTTCGTTATCCGTAAAGGACTTCTTATTCTTTGCACAGTATTAACTGTGGCTGATAGAAATCGTTTCCCATTTTACTTTATTTATCGCCATTAATGGCAAATTATTACTTAGTCATGATTAAAAAGATTATAACGACCTGCCTGGGTCTCTTATTGGGACTGGCTCTTTTCGGCGTGGGGCTGATTGCAATTGCAATTTTGGTCACCTATCCGAAACTGCCGTCTTTGGACACTTTACAACACTACAAACCCAAAATGCCGCTGACGATTTATTCTTCAGACGGCCAAGTGATTGGCGTTTACGGCGAGCAACGGCGTGAATTCACCAAAATCGGTGACTTTCCCAAAGTTTTGAAAAATGCCGTGATTGCCGCCGAAGACAAACGCTTCTACGACCACTGGGGCGTGGACGTTTGGGGTGTGGCGCGCGCCGCGATCGGCAACGTCATGGCCGGCGGCGTCCAATCCGGTGCCAGTACGATTACGCAACAGGTTGCTAAAAACTTCTACCTGAGCAGCGAGCGTTCGTTCACCCGTAAATTCAACGAAGCCCTGTTGGCCTACAAAATCGAGCAGTCTTTGAGCAAAGACAAGATTTTGGAGCTGTACTTCAACCAAATCTATTTGGGTCAACGCGCTTATGGTTTTGCATCTGCAGCCCAAATTTATTTCAACAAAAATGTTAACGAGTTAACATTGGCCGAAGCCGCCATGTTGGCCGGCTTGCCCAAAGCCCCTTCCGCCTACAATCCGATTGTAAATCCTGAACGCGCCAAACTGCGTCAGGCTTATATTCTGAACAATATGCTGGAAGAAGGCATGATTACCCTGCAGCAACGCGATCAGGCTTTGAAAGAAGAGTTGCATTACGAGCGTTTTGTACAAAACATCGATCAAAGCGCCCTGTACGTTGCCGAAATGGTGCGTCAAGAGCTGTTTGAGAAATACGGCGAAGATGCCTACACTCAAGGCTTCAAGGTATATACCACCGTCGACACCGCACACCAGCGCGTGGCCACCGAGGCCCTGCGTAAAGTCCTGCGCAATTTCGACCGCGGCAGCAGCTACCGCGGTGCAGAAAACTACATCGACCTGAGCAAAAGCGACAACGTAGAAGAAACCGTCAGCCAATACCTTTCTACACTTTACACCGTCGATAAAATGATTCCGGCGGTTGTATTGGAAGCCTCCCGCAAAGGTGTACAGATTCAATTGCCGAGCGGCCGTAAAGTCACGCTGAACAGCCACGCTTTAGGCTTTGCCGCCCGTGCCGTCAACAACGAAAAAATGGGTGATGACCGCATCCGTCGCGGCTCCGTCATTCGCGTTAAAGGCAGCGGCGATACCTTTACCGTCGTTCAAGAGCCTTTGTTGCAAGGCGCATTGGTGTCTTTAGATGCGAAAACCGGTGCAGTCCGTGCATTGGTCGGCGGCTATGACTACCACAGCAAAACCTTCAACCGCGCAACTCAAGCCATGCGCCAACCCGGCTCGACGTTCAAACCGTTCGTTTATTCCGCCGCTTTGGCAAAAGGCATGACTGCTTCCACCATGATTAACGATGCGCCGATTTCCCTGCCGGGCAAAGGTGCTAACGGTAAAGCGTGGAACCCGAAAAATTCAGACGGCCGCTATTCCGGTTACATCACGCTGCGCCAGGCTTTGACCGCGTCAAAAAACATGGTGTCCATCCGCATCCTGATGTCTATCGGTATCGGTTACGCGCAACAATACATCCAACGCTTCGGCTTCAAGCCATCTGAAATTCCTGCCAGCCTGTCTATGGCTTTGGGTACAGGCGAAACCACGCCGTTGCGTATTGCAGAAGGTTACAGCGTCTTTGCCAACGGCGGTTACAAAGTGTCCGCCCACGTCATCGACAAAATCTACGATAGCCAAGGCCGTCTGAGAGCGCAAATGCAACCTTTGGTAGCCGGTGAAAACGCACCTCAGGCCATTGACCCGCGCAACGCCTACATCATGTACAAAATCATGCAAGACGTTGTCCGTGTTGGTACCGCACGCGGTGCAGCCGCACTTGGCCGCGCCGACATCGCCGGTAAAACCGGTACTACCAACGACAACAAAGACGCATGGTTTGTCGGCTTCAACCCTAGCGTTGTAACTGCCGTCTATATCGGCTTTGACAAACCGCGCAGCATGGGTCGTGCAGGTTACGGTGGTACAATCGCCGTACCGGTATGGGTAGAATACATGCGCTTTGCCCTGAAAGGCACCAGCGTCAAACCGATGAAAGCCCCTGAGGGCGTGGTTTCGAACGGCGGCGAAGTGTATATGCGCGAACGCATGACCACCAGCTCCGACCTGGCCTTGGACAACAGCGGCGTTGTACCGCGCCCTGCTCAACCTGCCCGTCGCGCGGTTCCGAATGAAAACCGCCGCCGCACCGAGAGCGGCAATGCGCCAGCCCGTGAAGAATTAGACGAAACCCCAGTTCTGCCAAGCAATACCGGCAACAATAACAAACAACAACTGGACTCTCTGTTCTAACAAATCAAGGCCGTCTGAAACGTTCAGACGGCCTTTTTTGAGAAAATTCAAAGCAAAACCATGATTGATTTACACTGCCATTCAACCGTTTCAGACGGCATGCTGTCCCCAACAGAAGTTGTCCGACTCGCTCATCAAAACGGTTGCACCCTGCTCGCCCTGACCGACCACGACCACACCGGCGGACTGGCCGAAGCTCGCGCCGAAGCCGATACCCTCGGCCTCCCCTTCGTCAACGGCGTAGAAATATCCGTCACTTGGCGCGGCCGCACCATCCACGTTGTCGGTTTGGACTTTGACGAACACAACGAAGCCCTGCAAAACCTGCTTGCAGAAGTCCGCAAAGGCCGTCTGAAACGATTGGAAGCCATCGCGGCCAAACTGGAGAAAAAAGGCATAACGGGCGCGTATGAAGGTGCGCTGGCATTGGCCGCCAACAAAGAAATGGCCAGCCGCACCCATATTGCCGAATTCCTCATCCGAGAAGGTCATGTTAAAAACAAACAGCAGGCATTTACCAAATATTTAGGCGACGGCAAATCCTGTTCCGTCAGACATGAATGGGGCACACTGGAAGACTGCGTAGCCGCGATTACAGACGCAGGCGGCATGGCCATTATTGCCCACCCGATGCGCTATGAATTATCCGCTACCGCCAAACGAAACCTGTTTCAAGAATTTAAAAATCTCGGCGGCGCAGGGATTGAAGTACATAGCGGCAACTGCTGCAAAAACGACCGCCTCAACTATGCCCTGCTTGCCGACCGCTTCGACTTTCTTGCCAGCGCAGGCAGCGACTTCCACCGCCCCAATGACTTCAGCGGCGGCATACTCGGCACCTGCCCCGACTTACCCGAACAATGCCGCCCTGTCTGGGAACACTTTAAGGCTGTCTGAATTTTTGACAGCAATTTTTCAGACGGCCCGCCAAGTATGAGACAGTTATAAACATATCACACTCTACATATTGAAACTACCTGCCCGATACACCATAATAACCCTATAAATACCCCAAAAATAAAGGTTAACACCATGTGCCAACTGCTCGGCATGAATTGCAACACGCCCACAGACATCATGTTTTCTTTTGAAGGCTTCCGCCGTCGCGGCGGCATTACCGACCATCACGCCGACGGCTTCGGTATCGGCTTTTTCGAAGGCAAAGGCGTGCGCTTGTTTCACGACGACAAACCCAGCGCCAACTCGCCCGTTGCTGACTTGGTGCGCGCCTACCAAATCAAATCTGAAAACGTTATCGCCCATATCCGCAAGGCCTCACAAGGCCAGACCTCCTTGGCGAACACTCATCCCTTCATGCGCGAGATGTGGGGCGAATATTGGCTGTTTGCCCACAACGGCCATTTGATTGATTTTTACCCCGAGCAGGGCGAGTACTACCATGCCGTCGGCACGACCGATTCCGAACGCGCGTTCTGCTTTATTCTCAACCGCCTGCGCAGCCGCTTTGCCACCAAACCCGAACCTGAAGTTTTGTTTGATGCCATCGCCGGCCTGACCCATGAAATCCGCCGCTATGGCTTGTTTAATTTCGTGATGTCCAACGGCGACTGCCTGTTTGCCCACGCCAGCACCTTGCTGCACTACATCGTACGCAAAGCCCCGTTTGGCAAAGCGCGTTTGCTGGACGATGATGTCATGGTCGATTTTTCAGAAGTGACCACCCCGAACGATAAAGTTTCCGTCATCGCCACCCTGCCCCTGACACGAGATGAAACCTGGTCGCAATTGGCAGTCAATGAATTAGTGATGTTTCAAGACGGCGACATTGTCCTCAGTGACCGCCCCGAAAATCCGGTTTATATGAGTGCAGAAGAAGGTTTGGAAATCGCCCGTGCCGTCGGCGTATCGGTTTAACGTTTGCTCGACTGAAAAACACAAGGCCGTCTGAAAGGCTCAACTTCGCTCAAGTTGCCCTTTCAGACGGCCTTTTTATACTTAATCCAGCGAAAAGCCTTTACTATACGAAAATAACGCAATCCGCTACAATAATAGTTCACAAACAATAAATTCAATTGCTTAGCGACCTTGCCGAGCGTATGACAAGGAAACCCGATGAAGTGCCCGTTTTGCCAACACCCCAACACCCAAGTAACCGACTCGCGATGGCTGGAAGACACCAACAGCATCCGCCGCCGTCGCAAATGCTTGGAATGCGGACAACGCTTCAGCACTTTTGAAACCGTTGAAATGCGGATGCCGCAAGTCATCAAATCCAACGGCACACGGGTTCCCTTCAATGCGCACAAACTGCAGACCAGCCTTGAGCGCGCGCTGCACAAACGCCCAGTCACACAAGAACAAATAGATGAAACCGTTGCCCTTATCGAGCAACGCCTCTACCGTTTGGGCAAAAAAGAAGTCGCTTCGCACATCGTCGGCGAAATGGCGATGGAGGAACTGGCAAAAATCGACCAAGTTGCTTATGTCCGCTTCGCGTCCGTCTATAAAAGCTTTAAAGACGTTTCCGAATTCACCCAAGTCATCGCCGAATGTAAAGCCAAATAAGGCCGTCTGAAACCATGTTTTCCGCACTTGATACCCAAATGATGCAAACCGCCCTCGAGCTGGCCAAGCTTGGGCGGTTTTCTACTTCCCCCAATCCCCGCGTCGGTTGCGTAATTGCACACGGTGCACAAATCGTCGGACAAGGTTTCCACGTCAAAGCAGGCGAGCCGCACGCTGAAGTTCATGCGTTGAGGCAGGCCGGAGCGGCGGCCAAAGGCGCAACGGCCTATGTCACGCTGGAACCTTGCAGCCATTACGGCCGCACACCGCCATGCGCCGAAGCGCTGGTTCATTCCGGTGTAACGCGCGTGGTTGCCGCCATGACCGACCCTAACCCGTTGGTCTCAGGCAAAGGCTTATCCATGCTGGAAGCCGCCGGAATCCGTACCGAAAGCGGTTTGCTGGAAGCTCAGGCGCGCGAACTCAACCGCGGTTTCCTGTCGCGTATCGAACGCGGCAGACCGTTTGTCCGTCTCAAGTGCGCCGCCAGTTTGGACGGCAAAACCGCCCTTTCAGACGGCCGCAGCTTTTGGATTACCGGCGAAGCAGCACGCGAAGACGTACAAATTCTCCGTGCCGAAAGTTGCGCCGTTTTGACCGGTATCGGTACCGTACTTGCCGACAACCCGAAACTCAACGTTCGCAGCTTCCCCACCCTGCGCCAACCTGCGCGTATCGTCTTGGACAGCCGACTGCAAATCCCTTTGGACTGCCACCTCGTGACCGATACCGACAGCCCGACCGTTATCGTTACCCTTTCCTCAGACGAACAACGTTTGCAGGCGCTGGGTAAATTTGAACATATCCGCATCATCAGGCCGTCTGAGCACATCAACGGCCGCATCAATCTTCTTTCACTCATGCCGCAACTGGCAGAACTTGGCTTTGGCGAAGTTCTGGTAGAAGCCGGCTCAACACTTGCTTCAGCCTTCCTGAAGGATGACTTGGTGGATGAAATCGTCCTCTACCAAGCACCGAAACTGTTAGGCGCAGGCAAACCTCTTTTCTCCCTCCCTGAAAATCCGGCCGCCCTACTTTCAGACGGCCCTTGGCAAAGTCAATCGGTAGAAATCATCGGGCAGGACATTAAATGGGTTCTCCGAAAAAAAATCCGTCTAATTGCCTCAACTTAATAATTAAACCATTGTAAATAGAATATATCTATCATTTATATAGCAATAAATGTAATTTTTTCGTCAATATATTATAATGACTTTAGCGTATTCCAATTTAAAACTTTGACTTAAGTTAACTATCCTCAAGCCGATTGTCGACAAATTTTCCTTTTTTTCATCACGAAATAATGGATTATTAAGATAAGTTAAGCCACGAAAATTTATTAAAAGTTTTTATTCTAGAAGGGTTTTAAACGGCATAAACGGTAGTTTCATTTCATGAATCATACATTTGACAAAACAATATCTAAAATCAAAACATGTGGTTGAATGTAATTTCTAAAAATTAAGCATTCAAAAATACCGTTTCCATACCATAGAGGCCGCCTGAACGACCGTTAAACTTTTTTGATTGAGACGAATCAGATAAGTGCTTATGATTTTGTCTAATGTAATTATAAGTATGGTTTTAAGGCTTCACACGATACGGCAGCCGGCTATGGCTATGCGGTTGCAGCAAACAACTCAGGCATCGGGCAAACACTCCCGATTTACTCATTCATTACACGAAAGACATCATGAAAAACATTACGATACAAAAATTTGCCGATAAGACCGCAAAAATCGGCATCGTTGGCTTAGGCTACGTCGGTTTACCACTGATGTTGCGCTATGTGGATATCGGTTACCAAGTTTTGGGTTTCGACATTGACACCAACAAAGTCGACAAGCTCAACAAAGGCGAAAGCTACATCGAGCATATCCCTTCCGACAAAATTGCCGCTGCTTCCAACAGCCTGTTTGAAGCAACGACAGACTTCTCCCGCATCGGCGAAGTAGAAGCCGTCATTTTGTGCGTACCGACTCCGCTGAACAAATACCGCGAGCCGGACATGAGCTTTGTGATCGACACTACCGATGCGGTAAAACCTTACCTGCGCGCCGGCCAAGTGCTGTCTTTGGAATCCACTACCTACCCCGGTACTACCGAAGAAGAATTGCTGCCGCGCATGGAAGAAGGCGGCTTGAAAGTCGGTCAAGACGTGTTCTTGGTTTACTCTCCTGAGCGTGAAGACCCGGGTAACCCTAACTTTGAAACCCGTACCATTCCAAAAGTCATCGGCGGCCATACCCCTGCTTGTTTGGAAGTCGGCCTGGCGCTGTACCAACCTGCCATCGATAAAGTTGTTCCAGTAAGCTCCACCAAAGCGGCAGAGCTGACCAAACTTTTGGAAAACATCCACCGCGCCGTAAACATCGGCTTGGTGAACGAGATGAAAATCGTTGCCGACAAAATGGGCATCGACATTCACGAAGTCATCAATGCCGCTGCAACCAAACCGTTCGGCTTCGTTGCTTATTACCCAGGCCCTGGCTTGGGCGGCCATTGTATCCCTATCGACCCGTTCTACCTGACTTGGAAAGCACGCGAATACGGCGTAAACACCCGTTTCATCGAATTGGCAGGTGAAGTGAACTCCCACATGCCCGACTACGTTATCGAAAAAGTCGGCCTGGCTTTGAATGATCACAACCGTTCTATCAAAGACAGCAAAATCTTGGTATTGGGTATCGCCTACAAGAAAAACGTGGACGATATGCGTGAAAGCCCGTCTGTGGAAGTGATGGACCGCCTGCACAAACTGGGCGCAGTGGTTTCCTACTCCGACCCGCACGTTCCAGAGTTCCCACACATCCCAGGCCACCACTACTTCGACTTGAAGAGTGAAGCGCTGACCCCTGAAACTGTCGCCCAATACGACTGCGTGGTTCTGACCACCGATCACGACAAATTCGACTATGACATGATCACCGAACATGCCAAACTGATTGTCGATACGCGCGGCAAATTCCCAGTGAAAAATCCTAAAGTCATCAAAGCATAATCTTGCTTCAGACGCATCCGGCTGCCTCCGGTTTCCCCGACCGGGACGGCGGCCGGTTTCCCAAGGCCATTTGTTTTTCAGACGGCCTTGGGAAACCGGCAACGGTAACAACGCATCTCTTACGAAAAACGCTCAGCTCGAACTTCCGGCCGTCTGAAAACAAATAATATGAACGCGAAAAAAATCCTCGGCTACGCATTGGGCCCGGTAGGAAGCGCCGCCTTCGGCCTGCTTTCCCTGCCGCTCATCTCATGGTACTTCCCTGCGGAAGACATCGGCCGTATCGTACTCTTGCAGACCATTGCCGGACTGAGCATTCTGCTCTTGGGCTTGGGGCTGGACCAGTCCTATATTCGCGACTATTACGCCGTTAAAGACAAGGCCGCGCTGTTCAAATCCGTTTTTTTATCGCCATTGATTCTGACGGTGGCGGTTGTGGTTTTAGTGTTGCTGATAAACGCATCATGGCCGTCTGAAATCATTTTCGACATCCCCAGTGCGAATTTGGGGATTCTTTTCCTGATTTTCTTGGCCACCACGCTGATTATCCGTTTTTTAGCCTTGATTTTGCGGATGAAAGAGCAGGCACTGGCTTTTTCACTCAGCCAGCTTGCGCCGAAATTTTTGATTTTGGTGTTGGTTTTTGCCGTGATTGCTTCCGGCCTGCCCGCCAATACCACTTCGCTGGTTTTTGCCTACACCGCCGCCCAAGTGCTGACCGTTGTACTGTTGATATATCAGCTGCGCCAAGACTTGCAAGCCGTTTCCCATGCAAAATGGTCGTCCGATCTGCATCGGGACGGCCTACGCTACGGCCTGCCGCTGGCATTCGGCAACTTGGCCTATTGGGGGCTGACTTCGATTGACCGTTTTGTCCTCAAAAACATCTCAGGCTTGGACGAGTTGGGTATTTATTCAATGGCGGTCAGCTTTGGTGCCGTCGCCTTGATTTTCCAAAGCGTGTTCTCCACCATTTGGGCGCCTTTGGTGTTCAAATGGGTAGAAGAAAAAACCAATCTGGACAAAATCGGCGACATCACGCTTTCCATGACCGTCCTCATCAGCGCAATGATTTGCCTCATCGGAATTTTCTCGCCGATGGCGACCTGGATACTGCCGGAAAAATACACGCAGGTTCAATTTATCCTGCTCTCGTGTATGCTCTTCCCCCTGTTTTACACGCTGACCGAAGTCAGCGGCATCGGTTTGAACGTCGTCCGCTCGACTTGGCTGATTACTGTCATCAACATCGTTGCCTTTATCGTCAATACCGCCCTGCTCTATCTGTTGGTACCGAAATTTGGTGCAAAAGGTGCAGCTATGGCCAGCGCAACGGCTTTTTGGCTGTTTTTCATCTTTAAAACCGAATTCTCTTCACGCCTGTGGCAGCCTTTGCCGCGCCTGAAGATTTATACCAACTCAACGCTCTGCCTGATAATCTGCCTTGCCTACACTTGGCTGGGTACGCGCGACAACTACATTTGGTTCGCGCTGGCATGGGCAGTCGGACTGGGTTTCCTGTTCCTAAAATACAAACACGCACTATTTGCCGCGACCGAAAAAATCAAAGCCAAATTAAACCGTTCGGCAAAATAGCCAACCTGAGATTCACGTCTCTACGATAACAACAGAACGACTATGAAAATAAAACGTCTGAACTTATACACTTACATTCTATACATCATGCTCGCAGCCTATATGCTGGGGCCCGCGCTGTCCTTTAAGGTCGGCGTACCGCGTATTGACAACCCGCTGACCCTGATATTTGTACTGCTTGGTTTTGTCGTATTTTTTCTGGAAAGCAAGCATATTCCGCGCAAGATTTTTGCCATGCTCTGCGCCCTGACCGCCATGTGCATCTGGCCCGCCATCCACATGGGCATTACGTCGCTGACGCCGACGCAGTACATGGATATTTTGTTTTTTATGGCGGTTCCGGCTTTCTTCTACTTGTTTTACCAAGTATTGAAGCGCGCCGACGACCCTTTGGGGACGATTCAGAAGTTCCTCATCGTATTTACGCTGTTTATCGCCGTACCGCCGTTTGCAGAACTGGCCACCGGTATTCAGTTTGTGAGTGCCAGCGATGAGTTGGCTATTGACGAAGGCTCGCTCAAAGGCTTGTTCTTTAACCCGAACAACCTCGCCGCCACCGCGGTCTGCCTTGCGCCTGCCATTTTGTTTTTCTTCCAACTCCAAGGGCGGAAACACAAAGAAAAACTACTTGGCTGGGGCTTGTTCCTGCTGTTGGGCATGGCCATTTTCGCCAGCGTATCGCGTACCGCCATCGGCTGCTACCTGTTGATTTTGTTGGTTTATACGGCCTATCGCAGAAACGGTTTTATTACGGTCGGCGTTGCTGGTTTGCTGGCATTGGTATTGTCGATGATTCCGTCACGCGCGATTGCGGAATTTTTGCTCTCACTCAACGGCAACCAGTTCTTAGAACGCTTTTCCAGCCGCGTGTACCTTTTCCTGTACGACTTGGGCAGCGACAACTCCGTGTCCTACCGTCAGGAGATTTACAACTACTTCTGGAACAATCCGCCCCTGCTGCTGACCGGCTACGGTCCTAAAAACTTCCGCGAATATTTCGGCGGCCATTTGAGCGGCAGCTTGGGCTTTGAAAACCCACACAGCTTCATCATCGAGCTGTATTTGGGTTTCGGCATGATTTCCTTGCTCGGCTTTATTGCTTTTGTGGCGTGTTATTTCCTCTACACCGCCTCAAACCGAGCAGTAACCGGCAAATCGCGCGTTTTGGCTTGGGTTGCCTTGGGCATTTTCCTGCTGGCCGGTTTTATTCCGTCCACCATTTTGCGTATGCCGTTTATCTGGCTGCCCTGCCTGCTGATTTTTATTTACAGCGTATTTGTTGCGCCCAAGCTGAAAGATATGGCCGCTTACGCATACAACGAAACACTATACGATACGAAGAAACCATCATGAAAATCATCCTGACTACCTCCATGTCCGGCCTCGGTGGCACTGAAAACGCCACTTTCCGCCTCGGCCGCCTGCTCAAACAACGCGGACACGATATCGTATTGGCCTCTTCAGACGGCCCTTTGATTCAGGAAGCGCAAGCATTGGGCATCCGTTGGCAGCCGATCGATTTTTACCAAGGCGGATTATTGGGTTACGTCAAAGGCATGTTCGCCTATATGAAACTGCTGAAAAAAGAGAAACCCGATGTGATTCACTGCCAAATGGCGCGTATCGTTCCGGCCTGCGCCATTGCGGCCAAGTTCGCTTCACCGAAAACCAAAGTGTTCTACCACGCGCGCGGCCTTGATCCGGAAACTTATCCGAAAATTGCCAAGCTTTTCGACAAGCTGGGCGTGTACATTATCGGCAACTGCAAACACGAACGCGAAAAACTCATCCGTTACGGTTTCCCTGCCAACCGCATTACCTACACTTACAACGCCCTGCACAAAGCAGATTTCGTTCCTGAAAAAACGGTCAAAGACTATGTCCAACTGGGCACACTTTCCCGTTTAGATACCGTCCGCGCCGTGCATTTAATGCTGGACATTTTGAAGAAAATGGTTGACCGCGGCATGCCTGTACGCCTTAACGTTGCAGGCATCGGCGAAGAAATGGACAACCTCAAAGCCCAAGCCAAACGTTTGGGCATTGAAGACCAAGTTACCTTCCTCGGCGGCGTCCGCGATTTGACCGGCTACTTCAAAGAAGTCGATATTTTGGTGAACACGCCGCATTGCGTGGGCGACCACGGCGCAGGTGTCGGCAACAATATTTTGGAAGCCGGCCTTTACGACACACCTGTCGTGACCTACAACATGGCGGGTATTTCGGAAATGGTCATCACCGGCCAAACCGGCTACTGCATTCCTTTCGGCGATGACGAAGCGTTTATCGAAGCCGTCGATACACTCATCAAGCATCCTGAGTTGCGCGGTCAAATGGGCAAAGCCCTGCACAAACACGTTGAGACCTTATGCTCCGACGATGAAATCTACCGCACCACCATGGCTGCGTACGAAATGTAAGGCCGTCTGAAACATGAACATTACCATCGTCGCCCCTTATTGCTCGCTACCGTCCGAGCCGCATTTCAACCGCTTCTGGTATCTTGCCGAGCTGTTGTCGCAGTCGCATGACGTGTTGCTGATTACCAGCAACTTCAAGCACTACGACAAATCTTTCAGACGGCCCGAAGATGCCGAGGCTGCCTCACAAGGCCGTCTGAAAGTCATACTGTTGGAAGAAAGCGGATACAGCAAAAACGTGTCTTTGGGACGCGTGACCAGCCATCACCGCTTCGTCAAACATTTTGAACAATGGTTGGAAAACTGCCGTCCGGGCGAACAAGACGTCGTCTTTTCCGCCTATCCGCTGATTGCCACCAACCTGCTGTTGGGCAAACACAAAGCGCGTTTGGGTTACAAACTGATTGTCGATGTGCAGGATGTATGGCCGGAGTCTTTCTCCTCGGTCATACCGTTTTTGAAAAAAGTACCGCACAACCTGCTGCCCTTTGCTTCACGCGCCAACCAAGCCTACCGCTACGCCGACGCACTGGTTGCCGTATCGCAGACTTATCTCGACCGCGCCAAAGAAGCCAATCCGAACGTACCTGGCGAAGTCGTTTATATCGGCGCGGATTTTCCCAAACTCGATGCCGCGCCTGCCAAAGATTTTGGCGACGACAAAACCCGCTTTTTCTACTTGGGCACGCTCAGTTACAGCTATGACGTGGAAACTGTGTGCAAAGGCGTTCGCAAGCTGTTGGATGCCGGCGAAAACGTCGAATTGCACATCATGGGTGGCGGCCCCGATTTTGACAGGCTCAAACAATATGCCTGCGACGGCATCAAGTTTTACGGCTACATTCCTTACGCCGAAATGATGTCGGTCGCCAAAGGCTGCGACATTTCCGTCAACGCCATCCACTCTTACGCCATGCAGTCGATTACCAACAAACTGTCCGACTATATGGCTTTGCAAAAACCGATTCTGAACAGCCAGGTCAACGACGAAGTTGCCGAAGTCCTTACCCTGCTGCCGCATGCGAACTATCGTTCCGGTGATGTGGACGGTTTCGTTCAAGCCGCCAAAGATATTTTGAAGCGCAAAAACGATCCTGTTCAGTCCGAAGAAATCGTCCGCCGCTTCAAACGCGACGTTGCCTATCAAAAAATCGTCAACCTGATTGAAAGATTAGCTCATGAATAAATTTTTCAAACGCCTGTTTGACATTATTGCCTCTGCTTCAGGGCTGATTATCCTGTCGCCTGTGTTTTTGATTTTGGTGTACCTCATCCGCAAAAACTTAGGCTCGCCTGTGTTCTTCATCCAAGAGCGACCGGGCAAGGATGGCAAACCGTTTAAAATGATTAAATTCCGCTCCATGCGCGATGCAATCGATAAAGACGGCAACCCTCTACCGGACAGCGAACGCCTGACCGATTTCGGCAAAAAATTACGCGCCACCAGTTTGGACGAACTTCCTGAATTATGGAATGTCTTAAAAGGCGAGATGAGTCTAGTTGGACCTCGTCCGCTGCTGATGCACTACCTGCCGTTGTACAACGACTTCCAAAACCGCCGCCACGAAATGAAACCGGGCGTGACCGGTTGGGCGCAAGTCAATGGCCGCAACGCCATTTCATGGGATGAAAAATTCGCCCACGATGTTTGGTACATCGACAACTTCAGCTTTTGGCTGGATATCAAAATTTTGTTCCTGACGGTTAAAAAAGTCTTCGTCAAAGAAGGCATCTCAGCCGAAGGAGAAGCCACCATGCCTTATTTCACGGGTAATAAAACTGATGAAAAAAAATAACATACTGATTCTGTCGGCAGGTCGCCGTGTCGAATTGGTGCAGGACTTCCAAACCGAAGCCGCACGTTTTTCAGACGGCATCGGCGTTTTTGCTACTGACCTCAACCCCCACATGTCTTCTGCCTGCCATGTTGCCGACCGCGCTTTCAGCGTGCCGCGCATCGATGCAGCCGAATACATTGACAGCATTTTCGAGCTGGCCAAACAACACGACATCGGTCTGATTGTGCCAACCATCGATACCGAGCTGCTCAAACTGGCCGAAGCACGTGACCGTTTTGAAGCTGAAGGAATACATATTGTCATTTCGGATGCAAAACTGATTACCCTGTGCCGCGACAAGCGCCTGACCGCAGGCCTGTTTGCACAATACGGCATCCGTTCGCCTGAAATTTACGAACGGGACCGCCTGGTTTTCCCATGTTTTGCCAAGCCTTATGACGGCAGCCGCGCCATCGGTGCGAAAAAAATCAACACACCGGCTGATTTGACTGTCGACATTACCGAAGACCCGAAAATGATGTTCGCCCAATACATCGATATTGAGAATACTTTCTCCGAGTTTACCGTCGATATGTATTACGACCGTCAAGGCCGTCTGAAATGCGCCATTCCTCGCGAACGTTTGGAAGTGCGCACCGGTGAAGTCAGCAAAGGCGCAACCCGACGCAATGCCCTGTATAAAGAGCTGGTTGAAAAAATGGCCGTATTGGAAGGCGCACGCGGCTGCATTACCGCGCAGTTCTTCGTCAGCAAAACCGACAATACGACCTACGGCGTGGAAATCAACCCGCGTTTCGGCGGCGGTTTCCCACTGACCTACGCCGCAGGCGGCAACTATCCGGGCTGGCTGATTCAAGAATATATCGGCGAACAAGACATTCCCTTCTCCGACGACTGGGAAAACAATTTAATCATGCTTCGTTATGATGCTAAGGTTTTGGTAAGAGAACATGATTAAGCCGGAAGAATCCGTCATCGTTTTTGACCTTGACGATACGCTTTACTCCGAACATGACTACAAATGCTCCGGAATACGGACAGTTGTAGAGATGATTACGTCGCTTTATCCGCAATACAATGCCGGCGTACTATATGAAATTGCCGACAATAAAAGTAAAGACTGGCTCGACAATTTGTGTCATCATTGCAAATTAAACGAATTAGAGAAACAATCACTCTTGTGGCAATATCGGCTGCATCGGCCTGCCATCCGACCCTATGTCGAACCGTCTTTTTTACGAAAGCTGATGCGCCCTTTTGCCGCACGCGCCCTGATTACAGACGGCCGCAGCCTGACACAGCGGTTGAAAATACAGGCCTTGGGCCTGACCGATTTGTTTGACGACATTTTGATTTCGGAAGCCATGCAATCGGAAAAGCCCGACGACAAGCGTTTCGTTTTCCTGCAAAACAAATATCCGGCCGCAAAACGTTTTATTTACATCGGCGACAACATCAAAAAAGATTTTGTCGCACCCAACAAACTGGGTTGGCTCTCCATAGGCATCATGCCTAAGCCGCACAATATTCATCAAGCCGAGCCCGAGCAATACGGCCGTGAATACCAGCCCACCCTTTGGATAAACACCCTGGAAGAATTGACTACACTGACAACTTCCGCCACCGAAAAAGCAAATGCATAAGGGACATTTCTCCATGAAAATCTTATTTATGGGTCGTAAACAGGTTTCCGCCAACCTGCTTCGTTTTTTGACCAAACAAGACCATATCGAAATCGTCGGCGTTTTGACCGACAGCCATCTGCAAGGCTCGCCGACCACGGCTGCCGCACAGGAATTGGGCCTGCCCCTGTACACCTTCGATACGGCTTTGGAAGCAATGCGTGAAGGCCGTCTGAAATACGATTTGGGCTTGTCCGTCCTTTACTGGCGCAAGCTGCGTGATGAATTCCTGAGCATTCCGACTTTGGGCACGATCAACTTCCACCCTGCGCTGTTGCCCGAATACAAAGGCACGGGCGGCTACAACCTGGCCATCATGGACGAGCTGAACGAATGGGGCAATACTGCCCACTACGTCGACGCTTCCATCGATACCGGTGAAATTATCGAAGTGGACCGTTTCCCTATCGACGCCGAAACAGAAACCGCCCAATCGCTCGAACGCAAAACCATGCAGGCATTGGAAGATTTCGCACGACGCATCATCACCCGCGCCATCGAGTCGAAAACCAAATTGCCAACCACGCCAAACATTGGGGGCCGCTACGTCAGCCGCGACGAGATGGAAGCCATGAAGCAAATCCACGACGGCGACAATATCGAGAAGAAAATCCGCGCCTTCTGGTTCCCTCCTTACGACGGCGCATACGTCGAAATCAACGGTCAGAAATACACCCTGATCAATCGCCAACTGCTGGAAGAAATCGCCCCCAAAGGCTCAACCAGTCTTTTCGCAGGAAAAACAAATGCTTAATACATCACTCTCCCCATGGCCAAGCTTTACTCAAGAAGAAGCCGATGCCGTTTCCAAAGTCCTGCTGTCCAACAAAGTCAACTACTGGACAGGTACGGAATGTCGCGAATTTGAAAAAGAATTTGCTGCTTTTGTCGGCACTCAATACGCCGTCGCCCTTTCCAACGGTACATTGGCTTTGGACGTAGCCCTCAAAGCAATGGGTATCGGCCAAGGCGATGATGTGATTGTCACTTCGCGTACTTTCTTGGCTTCCGCATCCTGCATCGTGACCGCCGGCGCAAATCCGGTTTTCGCCGATGTCGATTTGAACAGCCAAAACATCAGCGCCGAAACCATCAAAGTCGCTTTGACGCCAAACACAAAAGCCATCATCGTGGTTCACCTTGCTGGGATGCCTGCCGAAATGGACGACATCATGGCTTTGGCAAAAGAACATAACTTGTGGGTTATCGAAGACTGCGCCCAAGCCCACGGTGCGAAATACAAAGGCAAATCCGTCGGCTCTATCGGCCACGTCGGTGCTTGGTCGTTCTGCCAAGACAAAATCATGACCACCGGCGGCGAAGGCGGTATGGTAACCACCAACGACAAAGCGCTGTGGAGCAAAATGTGGTCGTACAAAGACCACGGCAAAAGCTACGATGCCGTGTACCACCGCGAACACGCACCCGGTTTCCGCTGGCTGCACGAAAGCTTCGGTACCAACTGGCGCATGTTGGAAATGCAGGCGGTCATCGGCCGCATCCAGCTCAAACGCATGCCCGAATGGACAGCACGCCGCCAAGCGCACGCCGCCAAACTGGCTGAAAGCTTGGGCAAATTTGCCAGCATCCGTTTGGTTAAAGTGGCCGACTACATCGAACACGCGCAATACAAGTTCTACGTTTTCGTCAAACCCGAACACCTGAAAGACGGCTGGACGCGCGACCGCATCGTCAGCGAATTGAACGCGCGCAAAGTCCCCTGCTATCAAGGCAGCTGCTCCGAAGTGTATTTGGAAAAAGCCTTCGACAACACGCCTTGGCGTCCGAAAGAGCGACTGAAAAACGCTGTCCAACTGGGCGACACCAGCCTGATGTTCTTGGTGCACCCAACCCTGACCGATGAAGAAATTGCGTTCTGCAAAGAAAACATCGAAGCCGTATTGGCTGAAGCCACGGCATAATCATTTTCAGACGGCCTGCAACTTCAGGCCGTCTGAAAAAATAAAACAGCCTGCTTCAAACAATCCGTACCAAGCCACATTACAACACTCAGACACAAGAAATATAAAATGAACTTGGAAACCCTGCTGGCTCTGCCGCGCAACCTTAAAAAAACCTTCTTCGTCATCCACGACATCTTGATGATATTCGTGGCGTTTTGGTTTGCCCAAAGCCTCAAAGTGCAATATTCCGACGAATGGTTGAGTATCGCCAACTGGCTGGCTTTCGGCAGCACCGCTGTGCTGACCATCATCCTTTTCATCCGTATCGGCCTCTATCGCGCCGTCACGCGCTTCGTCAGCATCCGCGTCCTGACTGCCGCCGCATTCGGCAGCATTATTTCAGCGGTCTTGTTCTGCCTGACCACCCTGATTTTTGAACAAAAACTACACCTTGCCCTGCCCATCGTCTATTTCTTAGTTCTGGTGGTCGGCGTAACCAGCTCGCGCATGATCCTGCGTGCGATTCTGACCGACCATCACCGCAAACAGATGACCCCTGTCATCATCTACGGCGCAGGCCAATCAGGCCGCCAGTTGTTGGAAGCCATCAAACAGGTTAACGAATATTCGGCCATTGCCTTTGTCGATGACAACCCGAAAATCCAACGTACCGTCATCTATGACCTTGCCGTCTACAACCCCAACGAAATCCCGATGCTGATCAGCCGTTACGGCGTCCGCAAAATTCTGCTGGCGATTCCAAGTTCTACGCCTGAAGAACGCAAAGACATCATCCGCCGCCTCGAAGCATACAAATGCGAAGTCCTGACCATTCCGGGCATGAAGGATTTGGTGGACGGCAAAATCAACGTCAGCTCATTGAAAAAAATCTCTGTGGTCGATTTGCTCGGCCGTGCCCCTGTGGCACCTCGCCCTGAATTGATGCGCGCCGACATCAGCGACAAAGTCGTGATGGTAACCGGCGCAGGCGGCTCTATCGGCTCCGAACTTTGCCGTCAAATTCTCAATTGCCGGCCGACCAAACTGCTGTTGTTTGAATTGTCCGAATTCGCCCTGTACAGCATAGACAAAGAGTTGCGCGAAACCCAAGCCGCGCAAGGCAGCCAAGTTGAAGTCGTACCGCTTTTGGGTTCGGTTCAAAACAAAGAACGCCTTAGCAGCATCATGAAGGCCTATCACGTCGACACCGTTTATCATGCCGCAGCCTACAAACACGTTCCAATGGTAGAGTTCAACACCATCGAAGGCATTCAAAACAACGTGTTCGGCACACTCTGCTGTGCGCAGGCTGCCGTAGATGCAGGCGTTTCCACCTTTGTTTTGATTTCCACCGACAAAGCCGTCCGTCCGACCAACACCATGGGCGCCAGCAAACGCATGGCCGAACTCTGCCTGCAAGCCCTTGCCGCCGAGCCGGAACAAAAAACACGCTTCTGCATGGTGCGTTTCGGCAATGTATTGGGTTCGTCCGGCTCCGTTGTCCCGGTATTTGAAAAACAAATTGCCGAAGGCGGCCCGATTACCCTGACCCACCAAGACATTACCCGCTACTTCATGACCATTCCCGAAGCGGCGCAACTGGTTATCCAAGCCGGCGCAATGGGTAAAGGCGGCGACGTATTCGTCCTCGACATGGGCGAATCCGTCAAAATCATCGACCTTGCCCGTCAAATGATTGTCCTCAGCGGACTCAAAGTCAAAGACGAGCAACACCCGCACGGCGACATCGAAATCAAGATTACCGGCCTGCGCCCGGGCGAGAAACTTTATGAAGAACTGCTCATCGGTGATGAGGTGCAAAAAACCACTCATCCCCGTATTATGACCGCCAGTGAAGTAATGCTTCCATGGACGCAATTATCTGACATACTGTCGGAACTCGAAACCGCTTGTCTCCAAAGCGACCAAAACAGCCTGCGCCAGCTTCTGTTGCGCGCACCAACAGGCTTTGTACCCAAAGACGGTATCTGCGACTTGGTTTGGCAACAAAACAACAAGGCCGTCTGAACATTTTCAGACGGCCCGGACACCATCCTGCAAGGACTACTACATGAAAAAAACGCTCTCCCTGCTTATTCTATTTGCACTGACTGCCTGTAACAGCACGACAGTCATTCCTGGTTCAACCATCAAAACCAGAACCAAAACCATTGTTTACACCGATACCGACACCGCAACCGATACCAACCTCGACAGCCGCGTTGCCGTTTACCCCATTACGCCCAACCTGATTGAAAAAATGCGCAAGCCGCCTGTACTTTCCCAAAACAACCAAGGTTTGGAGCAAAGCAAAAGCGCTTACCGCTACCGCATCGGCAGCGGCGACGTCCTCAATATCATGGTTTGGGCGCACTCCGACCTCAACTCCCCTACCCAGCAAAGCAACCCGCAAACCAACCAAGTCAGCCGCGGTGCCTGGGTAGATGAGGGCGGTTATATTACTTACCCGTTAGCAGGCAAAATTCAAGCCAAAGGCAAAACTTTGGACGAATTGCAAAATACCCTGACCAACCTTCTGAAACGCTACATCAAAAATCCTCAAGTAGCCATCAACGTTACCGAATTCCGTTCGCAACGCATTTCAGTATCCGGTGCCATCAGCCAAGCAGGTCAGCTGCCGATTACCAATATCCCGATGACCATTTTGGATGCCATCAACCAAGCAGGCGGCGTCACCCAAAGTGCCGACACCCAACACATCAAATGGACGCACAACGGCGTCGACCGCACCATTTCCCTACAAGACATGTTGCAATACGGTGATATGTCGCAAAACCACCTCCTCAGCCATGGTGACATCGTTTATGTTCCTAACAGCAGCAACAACAAAATCTACATCATGGGTGAAGTCGGCAAACAAGCCACCCTGCCGATCGGCAATCACGGCCTCAACCTGACCCAAGCGCTCGGCGAAGTGGGCGGCATGAACCAAGCCTATGCGGATGCAACCGGCGTATTCGTGATCCGCCGCGCACCTGAAGATGCGGCCAGACCTATCCACATCTACCAGCTCAACCTAAAAGATGCGACTTCTTACGCACTGGGCAGCGAATTCAAATTGCGCTCCGAAGACACCGTTTACGTTACCGCCGCCCCAGTTACCCGTTGGAACCGCGTAATGTCACAAATTACCAACTCCATCAGCAACGTCAATACCCTCGACAATACGTTTAAATAAGCAGTGGTTCCTGCTGTCAGACCCTGTTTGACAGCAGGATACAAAATCACGCACAATCCAACCAAATTACATAAACGGCATATAAAAGCCGTACACACCGCACAAACGGAAAAGCAGTACCTTATAGTCTGACTCACGCTTTTTTCAGACCATAAACCGAAACAATATCATGTACCACAACATACTCATCGTCTGCCTAGGCAACATCTGCCGCTCCCCCACCGCAGAGCGGATTATGCAGAAAAAACTACCCGGCCACCGCATCAGCAGCGCTGGCATAAAAGCACTGGCAGGTAAGGATGCCGATTTCCAAGCCATCAAAACCGCACTCAAACACGGCGTTATCGTTGCAGGCCATACGGCACGCCAACTGACTGCCCAAATGTGCGAACAGGCCGATTTGATTCTCGTCATGGAGCCCTGTCAAATTGACATGGTGGCCGACATCCATCCGCCGGCACGCAGCAAAACCATGCTGTTTGCCCAATGGTTGCCTAAAAAAACCGTACCTGACCCATACAAACAAAGCAGTGAAATGTTTGAAGCCGTTTTTGAACAGCTCAATGCTGCCGCAGACACTTGGAAAACCAAACTAAACGGAAAAACTCAACCGGTATAAAACCGGCATGAACAAGAAAGCAAGCAATGAAAAAAACGACCTACACACCTTACAGCGCAGACAACGACGAAATCGACTTCGGCCAACAGCTGCGAGTAATTTGGACAAATAAATACAAAATCCTCGCCGCCCTGCTTGCAGGCGGCATTCTTGGCGCAGCCTTCAGCCTGGCATCCACTCCGCAATACCGTGCCGATGCCATGCTGGAAATTGAAACGCGACAAAACCAAATCCTGACCGAAATCAACAGCATCTTCAACAACCAAACCACGCCGTCTGAAGCAGAAGTCGAGTTGGTTCAATCACGCTTGGTGCTGGGTAAAACCGTTGACGACCTTCAGCTTGACCAAGAAGTCAAAGCCAAATACACACCCGTTATCGGCAGCCTGATGCACAACATCAGTGGCGACCCCGATCCCAAACTGACCGTCGGCAGCTTTTCCGTACAAGACGAATGGTTCAACAAAACCTTCACACTGACCGCCAAGAGCAACAAAGCCTATACCCTTACCCTGCCTGACAAACGCGTTGTCGAAGGCAAGGTCGGCGTGCCTCTGAAAATCAACAATCAAACCACCCTCAAAATCGATCAAATCCTGGCTAATCCGGGTCAAGAATTTGCGTTAACCAAGTTCTCCCGCATCAGCGCCATCGAAAACATCCAAAACAAACTGGCTGTTATCAGCAAAGGTAAAACCAGCCCCATCATTAACCTTACCTTTACCGGCACCGACCCTAAACGTACCAGCGTCATCCTCAACAGCATTGCCGACAACTACGTTGCGCAAAACCGCGAACGCGACGTCCAAGTCGCATCCAGCGGTTTGGCCTTCATCAGCGAAGAATTGCCACGCTTGAAAGAAACCTTGCAAGACGCTGAAAACAAACTCAATGCCTACCGCCAACAATCAGGCTCTCTCGACATTCCGCTCGAGTCCAAAGGCGCATTGGAAAGCCTGACCGGCATCGAAACCCAAATTACCCTGCTCAAAACCGAAGAAGCAGGTTTGGCCGAGCTGTACACGCCGGAACACCCTTCCTATAAAGCCGTATTGGACAAACTTGCCGTCCTCGAACGCGCTAAAAACAAAATCAACCAACAAATTGCCGAGTTGCCGAACACCCAACAAGAAGTTATCCGCCTGACCCGCGACGTAGAAACCAACCAAGCAACCTACGTCCAACTGTTGAGCAAACAACAAGAACTCAACATCATGAAAGCCAGTGCACAAGGTAATGTTCGCATCGTCGATTATGCCTATGTCCCTGAAAACCCCGTTGCCCCGCGCAAAGCCGTCATCACGCTCCTGAGCGCACTTGCCGCAGGCTCATTGACCGCTTTGTGGCTGATGATTCGCAACCGCATGAAAAACGGCATTACTTCATCCGAAGAAATCGAAAACCTCAATTTGGAAGTCGTCGCTCTTGTTCCGCACTCCAAAACCCAGCAAAAACGCGACTTCTTCAAAAACAAATTCAAAAAAACCGGCGGCCGTTCCAACTATCTGCTGGCCAGCGAAGACCGCGCCGACACGGCAGTCGAAGCCATCCGCGCCCTGCGCACCAATATCTACTTCTCCATGCTGGACGCGCCTAACAACGTCCTCATGATTACCGGTGCCGCGCCTGAAGCAGGCAAATCCTTTATCTCTGCCAACCTCGCCACCGTAATGGCGCAGTCAGGCAAACGCGTTCTGCTTATCGATACCGATATGCGCAAAGGCTACCTCGACCGACTCTTCGGCCTTACCCCCGAGTTCGGCTTGTCTGACATCCTCAACGGCAAAGCAGCTCCGGCAAAAGCCGTACAAGAGACCGGCATTGAAAACCTCCACCTTATCAGCAGCGGCAGCTATCCTAGCAATCCGTCCGAGCTTTTGATGGACAACCGTTTCAACGAATTGCTCGCCCACGCGCGCCAACGCTACGATTATGTCATCTTGGACACGCCGCCCGTATTGGCCGTTACCGACGCCATCATCATCGGCCAACATGCCGGCACCGTCCTTATGATTAGCCGTTATGCGCACACGCGTGCACGAGAGCTTGAAGCCAGCGTCGAACGCCTCAAACAAAACCACATCAACATCAAAGGTGTTGTCCTCAACGGCATGAAGCGCGAAGCCAACAACAGCTACGACTACTACGCCTACGATGCCTACCATTCCGGTAACAATAAATCATAAACCGAAGCAGGCCGTCTGAACTTTCAGACGGCCTAAGGCTTTTTAAACAGCACAAAATATTTTTCACAAACGCCGCCCTTGCACCCCAAAGCCGTTTGTTTTAAAGTAAGCCCCGTTCCCATATGGAAGAGAAACATGAAAATTACCGTCATCGGCGCAGGTTCGTGGGGTACAGCTCTCGCGTTGCACTTTGCGCACCACAACAATGAAGTTGCCCTTTGGACACGCAATCCCGACCAAATCCGCACCCTGCAAGCAGATCGCGAAAACAAACGCGGCCTGCCCGGCTTCCCTTTCCCTGAGTCCCTGACCGTTCACGCCGATTTGGGCGAAGCGCTGAAAGACAGCCAACTTGCCCTGATCGTTACCTCCGTAGCCGGCCTCAGAAGCAGCGCCGAGCTGCTCAAACAGCATAACGCCGCCGATATTCCCGTTCTCGCCGCCTGCAAAGGTTTTGAACAAGATACCGGCCTTTTGACTTTCCAAGTACTGAAAGAAGTCCTACCTAACAATAAAAAAATCGGCGTTCTCTCAGGTCCGAGCTTTGCCCAAGAACTTGCAGCCCAACTGCCTTGCGCCGTCGTGTTTGCTTCCGAAAACAAAGACTGGGTGGAAGAAACTACTGCCCAACTGAACACCAACGTAATGCGCCTGTACGGCAGCACCGACGTCATCGGTGTCGCAGTGGGCGGTGCCGTTAAAAACGTCATGGCAATTGCCACCGGCCTTTCAGACGGCCTCGAATACGGCCTCAATGCACGCGCAGCCTTAGTAACACGCGGCCTTGCCGAAATCACCCGCCTTGCCATCGCCATGGGCGCACAACCCAAAACCATGATGGGCTTAGCAGGCATCGGCGACCTTATCCTGACCTGTACCGGCGCACTCTCGCGCAACCGCCGCGTCGGCCTAGGCCTCGCAGAGGGTAAAGAGTTGCATCAAGTGCTTGTCGAAATCGGCCACGTTTCCGAAGGCGTCAGCACCATTGAAGAAGTCTTCAACACCGCCGCCAAATACCAAATCGATATGCCCATCACTCAAACCCTGCTGCAACTCATCCGCAAAGAAATGACCCCGCAGCAAGTCGTTGAACGACTGATGGAACGAAGCGCGCGCTTCGAATAAACGGTCGCGCCGTCTGCCATTCAGACGGCCTGACGCACAATATGGCGGCCATCAGGCCGTCTGAAGGGAAACACATGAACCAATCACTGAACAATCTGGAAATCAACGTTTACCAACTTGTCCAAAAATTTGAAACGCTGGTTTCAGAAAACCGCCGTCTCAACGAAGAAATCGACAGACTCAAACTCGAGCAAGAGCAACAAAAACGCCAACACGACGCGGCCATTGACGAACTCAGCGAAGCCTTGCTGGTTCAAGTCGGCAAACTCAAAGAGGACCTGCAAAGCAAAATTGACAACCTGACTGCCGAAAAAGAAAACTACCGCAACGCGCTGGCCCAAAGCGCAGACCAAATCCGCAGCCTCATTACCCGATTGCCCCAAGAAACACAACAATAAAAGGATGCCCCGTGAGTATCGAACAAGTCAATCTCGACATCATGAATGTCAACTTCACCATCAACACACCGAGTGAAGAAAAAGCCACCCTTCTGCAAGCCGTTGAAATGCTCAACAAGAAAAGCGATGCGATTAAAGAAAGCGGCCGCATCGTCGGCACAGACAAAATCGTCGTCATGGCAGCCCTCAACGTCGTGCACGACCTCTTGAAAACCACCCTCAACGACGATTTGGCAATCGGTGAATTTGAGCGTAAAATAACCGACATGAACAACGCGTGCCAAAAAGCACTGGCGCGCTTGGAGCAAAACTGATTTCCCCCTTTTCCCTGCGGTGTTCGCGAAGGCATATATTCCTTTGAACCAATACGTTCGCTTTAGGTTGCCGGGAGCTGTAGTGGGCGCGAGCGTCCGTTTATTGGACGCACCCGAAACTACCCGAGGTGACCACCTTGTCAGCAAGGTTCAAGCGGATTCAGCCTAAACGGCACTCGTGGGGATTCCCTAAAAAAAGCCATACCGACAGGTGTGGCTTTTCCCTTTCCAAGTAAAGACTTTCGTAAAGATTTCCGGCCGTCTGAAAAAACCGCATATTCATGCATCAAACACACTCAATTAAGATTGACAAAAACCAATCTCCTCTTTAAAATCCATAACTTTCTATATATATCTGGATTCCAACCATGAAAACCTTCTCTGCAAAACCCCACGAGGTGAAGCGCGAATGGTTCGTCATTGACGCAGAAGACAAAGTTCTGGGTCGTGTCGCAGCCGAAGTCGCACACCGTCTGCGCGGCAAACACAAACCCGAATACACCCCTCACGTTGATACTGGCGACTACATCATCGTCATCAACGCAGACAAACTGCGCGTGACCGGTGCTAAATTCGAAGACAAAAAATACTTCCGTCACTCTGGTTTCCCAGGTGGCATCTACGAGCGTACTTTCCGCGAAATGCAAGAGCAATTCCCAGGCCGCGCTTTGGAACAAGCCGTAAAAGGCATGTTGCCTAAAGGTCCTCTGGGCTACGCCATGATCAAAAAACTGAAAGTGTACGCTGGCGCCGAACACGGCCACGCTGCACAACAACCTAAAGTTTTGGAACTGAAATAATAAGGACACGACATGAACGGTAAATACTACTACGGCACAGGCCGCCGCAAAAGTTCAGTGGCTCGTGTATTCTTGACTAAAGGTACCGGCCAAATCATCGTAAACGGCCGTCCCGTTGACGAATTCTTCGCACGTGAAACCAGCCGCATGGTTGTACGTCAACCTCTGGTTCTGACTGAAAATGCCGAATCTTTCGACATCAAAGTTAACGTAACCGGTGGCGGCGAAACCGGTCAATCCGGCGCCATCCGTCACGGCATTACCCGCGCCCTGATCGACTTCGACGCAGCCCTGAAACCAGCCCTGTCTCAAGCAGGCTTCGTTACTCGCGATGCTCGTGAAGTTGAACGTAAAAAACCTGGTTTGCGCAAAGCACGTCGCGCAAAACAATTCTCCAAACGTTAATACGTTTTCAGAATCGAATCAAAAAGCCTTGCTCTGCAAGGCTTTTTTCATTTATAAAACAATAATCCAATATCCTCCGCAATATATGATGAAAACCCTGCTCCACTACGCCAAATCATTGCTTCAGGCCGTGATTATTTTCATTTTGCTCTCCTTGATTGTCGACTGGGTACGCAAGCCTAACCAGCCCTTACAATCAGCGGCACAAACCATTACTTTAACCGATGGGCAAACCACTTCCCTTCAATCCTTCAGCCAAAATCGGGTTGCCGTCGTTTATTTTTGGGGTAGCTGGTGTCGTATTTGTTCATACACATCATCAACCATAGAAAAACTGCACCAAGACAATATCCCAACATTGGGCGTAGCCTTGCGCTCCGGAAGCGACACGGACATTGCCCACCATATGCAAGAAAACAACCTATCCTTTCCAAATTTCAATGATTCAGACGGCCTGATGGCTCAAAAATGGAATATAGCCGTCACACCGACCATTATCATATTAAAAGATGGCAAAATGATTCATCACACATCCGGGCTTTCTAGCTACATCGGCTTAAAAATCAGAATTTACTTAGCAGACATCTTCGGCTAAATTCATTGAAAATCCACCAAAAATAGAAAATCCAAAGAATCATCTTCGCCGAATATTTTTATCCTATTCCACTTCATAAATAAATAAACTATCTCTTTCCCGATAACATATGATTTTGTTGAGATTATAAAGAAAATAGACTAAGATATAACCATAAGAACAATTGGAAACATTATTATCAAAACAAACTGTTAGAGATCTTCATCTAATATTGTGGCAGTGATGCTTTTGTTCCCATGACCCGGCTGCCGACGGCAGCCTTAAAACAGCAATATTCGCCTTTATCAATCTACCTCACGCTTCAACGGTTTGATTTTTGATAACACCGGAGACTTAGTAATGCCCAACCAATCTAAACATGCATCTATCAATATCGGTCTGATTCAGGCACGGGAAGCATTGATGACCCAATTCCGCCCTATTCTGAACCAAGCCAATATTACTGACCAGCAATGGCGTATCATCCGGCTCTTAGCGGAAAACGGCACACTCGACTTTCAAGATTTGGCCAATCAGGCCTGCATCCTCCGTCCCAGCCTGACCGGCATTCTGACCCGCTTGGAAAAAGCAGGTTTGGCCGTGCGCTTGAAGCCTTCCAACGACCAACGCCGCGTTTATCTGAAACTGACGCCCGAAGGCGAGAAACTCTATGAATCCACCGGCGCATTGGTTGACGAGCGCTATGACGCAATTGAAAAAGTCCTCACCAAAGAAAAAATGGCACAACTCAAAGAACTCTTGGCAGAGCTGGCAAAAATCGAACAGGCATTAAAATAAAGCGAGCCGGATGACAGATTCAACACACACACTCAAGAGATCTTTCCGAGATGCCATGGCCTCCTGTGCCGCCGGTGTACACGTTATCACGACAGACGGTGAAGCAGGGCGCTATGGCATTACTATGACTGCCGTAACTGCCGTTACCGACGAGCCGCCGACGGTCATGCTGTGCATCAACCGCCAATCCGCCATCATTCCCATCCTGCAAGGCAACCGTGATTTGTGTATCAACACACTCAACGACGGCCAACAGGATGTTGCTGAACACTTTGCCGGATTGACCGACCTCTCGCCCGAAGAACGCTTTGAATACCATATTTGGCATAGAGGACAAACCGGACAGCTAGAAGTCGAAGGCGCGCTGGCGCACCTGCACGGCAGCATTGTCGATCAACGCGAAATCGGCACGCATTACGTCTTTTTCGTTCAGATCAATGAAATCCGCAATACCGATACGCAAGCGCCGGCATTGCTGTATTTCCGTAGGCAATTCAAATCTTTGGCATAAATAAAGGTCTCATGCCGTCTGAAACATCGGTTTCATTTTTTCAGACGGCCTGAGACCTTTTCTGTTTCACACATTATAGGCACACCCATGAAAGCAATGATACTGGCCGCCGGTCGCGGCGAACGCATGCGCCCCCTGACCGACCACACGCCCAAACCCTTACTCGAAGTAGCAGGCACGCCGCTTATCGGCTGGCACTTACGCCGCCTGCGGAAGGCCGGCTTTACTGAAATCGTCATCAACCATGCCTGGCTTGGCCAGCAAATCGAAGACACCTTGAAAGACGGTTCAGCCTACGGCGTACACATTGCCTATTCTCCCGAGCGCGCCGGAGGCCTGGAAACTGCCGGAGGCATTGCCACCGCCCTGCCGCTTTTGGGCAACGAGCCGTTTTTGGTCGTCAATGGCGACGTGTTGACCGACATTGATTTCCAAGCTGCACGACTGGCTGCCCAGCGCATGCAGGAACACAACCTTCTCGCCCATTTGTGGCTGGTGGACAATCCACCCCATCATCCCGAAGGCGACTTCGGCCTGCTTTCAGACGGCCTGGTATCCGCATCATCCTCAGACGGCCAGGCCCTGACTTTCAGCGGCGTGGGCGTTTATCATCCCGCGCTTTTCAAAGATACCCCGGCGCACCAGGCTGCCAAGCTTGCCCCTCTGTTGCGTCAAGCTATGAGCCAAAGCCAAATCAGCGGCGAACACCATAACGGCCTTTGGCTGGACGTCGGTACAGTCGAACGCCTGCAAGAAGCTGACCGTATCGCCCAATGCTGGTAAAACAAAAGGAACGTATCCGATACATCCCTTTCAATATCAAAGGCCGTCTGAAAATATTGGTCAACCCATTTTTCAGACGGCCTCAATCTATCATCAAGCTTTAGCCAATTTCTTTTCTTTATTCATTCCTAACAAGCCATTAACAATCATCACGCACAATCCCGACCAAATCAGGCCATAGCCGATCAATGCGCCTTTTTGCACCGGCTCGCCCAGCCATACAATCGACACAATAAAAAGCAATACAGGCTCCAAATAGCTCAACATGCCGAACACTGCCACCGGCAGCAACTGATTCGCCTTCAAATTCAACTGCATGGATATTGCACTATTAAAACCCAGCAACACAATAAAAAAGATTAAAACCGGTTTGGCCGCAATCATCGCCGGCGTATCCGTTGCCAGCAAAATATACGCCAACGCAAACGGCGTAATCATCAATAAATCAAAGGTCAGCCCGATTAAGGAAGGCACGCCCAGCTTGCGGCGCAGCAGATAATGGGTATACGGATTTAATGGTTGATGGGGCACCTT